>JANXZQ010000159.1 GCA_025355445.1 Gammaproteobacteria bacterium | reverse complement strand
CAGGTGTCTGGTGCCGCGGGTTGCGCAGATGCTCGATCTCATCGCCGGTGAAGTGATGAGCTTCACGCGGCCGCGATAGGGGAATAAAAATATGCTTCACAGGTATGCCTGCCGCTCGATATTGACCGCGTGTTCGATGACCCTGCTGGCAATGGCCGTCGCAGCCGCATGCGCGGCGCCCGCATGCGCGGCGCCCTCCGGTGCACCTGCGCCGGCCGACCTCGTGCTGCTGCACGGCAGGATACATACCGAAGATGGCAGTCGCAGCGTGCGGCAGGCCTTGGCGGTGCGCGGCAACATCATCGTGGGGGTTGGCACTGATGAGGCGATCGGCGCCTTCGTCGGCCCCGGCACCCGGTCAGTGGATCTTGCGGGCCGGGTGGTGTTGCCCGGCATCATCGATGCGCACACTCATCCGGCGCAAAGTGCGCAGGATATGGGCAAGTGCAGCCTCGATGACAAGCCAGTGACACCTATTGAGGTCAAGACGCGGGTTGCGCAGTGCCTGAAGGATAGTCCGGGAGACCTCGCCCGGTGGTTCGAAGTGATCATGGTGGACCCCTCCGGCTTGACGCTGACTCGAGCGGATCTGGACGCCATGCTGCCGGGCAGGCCCTTGCTGCTCACCGGTTCGGACGGCCATACGGCGTGGGCCAATTCGGCCGCGTTGAAACTCGCCCACATCAGCGCCGGCACCAAGGATCCCGCCGGCGGGCACATCGAACGCGACCGGTCAGGCGAGCCCACGGGCACGCTGCGCGATACCGCCGCGGAGATCGCGCAGGCGGCGGTGCCGGCAGCGAGCCTCGAGCATGAGGCTGCGCAACTCGCCAAGGCCTTGGAGTCGATGCGCGCCGTGGGGATCACCTCGGTGCAGGACGCGGCCATCGATGACCACGGCATGCAGATTTACAAGTACCTCTATGATGCCCACCGATTGAACATGCGGGTGCGCGCTTCTTTTTATCTGAAGAATCTTCACGAAACCGCCGCCGTGTTGATCGGCGACGCGGTTAAGTTTCGCGCGAAATGGGCTGTCGATGCGGATTTTCTGCGCGCCGATGCGGTAAAAATCTTTGCCGACGGCGTCATTGAATATCCCTCGCACACGGCGGCTATGCTCGAGCCGTATCTCGACGGCCAAGGACGCCCAACCGTGGATCGGGGACCTTCCTACTTCGTGCAGGACAACCTCGATAAAATCGTTGCCGCGGCGGATGCGGCCGGCCTGACGGTGCATTTTCACGCCATCGGTGACCGAGCGGTCCGCTCCGCGCTGGATGCGTTCGCGGCGGCCCGTCGCAGCAACGGGATGCTGGACAACCGCGGCCAGATCGCGCACTTGGAACTGATCAATCCGGCAGATTTTCCGCGCTTCAAGCAATTGGGCGTGATCGCCAATTTCCAGCTGTTGTGGGCCGAGGGGGGCGACTATATTGATAAGGCGGCCATTCCCTATCTTGGCCCGCAGCGCTCGCGTTACCTTTACCCGGCGCGCTCACTGCGCGACGCAGGCGCCATCATCGCCGGCGGCAGCGACTGGGGCGTCAGCAGTTTCGATCCGTTCATCGCGATGGAACATGGCATCACCCGCTCCGAGCATCGCGGCCTGGCCGCGCTGCTGCCGGAACAAAGCCTCTCGCTGCAGGACATGGTCGACGCCTATACCATCAATGCGGCCTTCGCATTGAAGCAGGAGCGCACCACCGGCAGCATCGAGGCCGGCAAGCGCGGCGATTTTATCGTGCTCGACCGTGACATCTTTTCCCTCGATCCATTCGACTTGCACGACACTCGGGTAGCGGCCACGTATCTCGATGGGCGCGAGGTTTACGCGATGCCGAAAAAATGAGTGCCGCCGATTTTAGCGGCGCGGTCCACTCATCGCCGCTTCGCATTTGACTTTGCGCGCAGCGATGACATAACGCGCTGCATTGCGCGCGCACCTCCTTGACATATATCGGCAATCGCCGGATATGTCGCCGCGCGGAGACGCCGATCACGGTTTCACTTCGCGCGCTTAGCCACTATCTTCACCGCGTCCGGAACGTCGGTGGAAAATAATTTATGGCAGGGCCGATAGATAGACCAGTGATCGCAGCAATCGGACAACTCAGTGTCGACGATTTGCTCGCGCCACTGCCGGAGAAAACTCGCCTCAGTGGTCCCGGGCCCTTCGTCATCAATCTCGCCGTATCGACCGCACCGATCGACTTGCCGCTCAAGAGCTTCGACGCGGGCCGCGACGCCTACGTATACCAGGTACAGCGCAGCGAAGACCGGCGGTTGCGCTATCGCCTGCGGCTCGGCACTTTCGCCAACGAAGACGATGCGGATGCCGTTCTTGAGAAGGTTCGCAATAGCTATCCCGCCGCGTTGACGGCCACCGCGGACGCCGATGACCTTCGGGCGATAGCGGCATTGCAGTCAAAAACGGGAGCGCAGCGGGCACGGGCGGCTGCCAAGGCCGCCGAGCGCGCTTCCACGACGAATGCCGCTGCGCCGCCCGCGCCGAACGCCGCTGCGCCGGTGACGGTTGCCGTGCCGCCTCCGGAGGCAATGGTCTTGTCGTTGGTGGAGGAACCGGCCCCGCTGCCCAAGCTGGCTGCGCCTACGTCACTGGTTTTGTCCTTGCTGGATGATCCGCGCGCAGCGCCGCCCGTGTTGCTTGATCGCGTGGTTGCGCCGCGCGTCGCCACGCCGGGCGTCGCCACGCCGGCGCGCGTCGCTACGCCGACGCCACACATGAAGCCAGCGCCAGCTACGAAGGCCGGGCCGGTAACGAAGGCTGTGCCAGGTACGAAGCCGCTGTCTCCTGCGAAGCCGGCGCCCCCGGCACCCAAACCCAACGCGACTGCTGCAAACGTAGCCCTGGACCCGAAGAAACCTTCCCTTAATGTCGAATCAACGCAGACCGTGCGTGCGTTGAGTCAGCTGGAGCTGGAAGGCGGCCAAGCGTCGCAATGGTTCGTGATCCAGCTGTCGTTGTCAGAGCAGGCTTTCGACTCCGAGGCGGTGCCGAACCTCGATATCTTCAGCGTGTACCGTCTGTACTCGGTGGCGGGTATCGATCAAGGCCGCATCGTGCATGCCTTGCGCCTGGGCTTTTTCGCCGAGGGCAGTGCGGCGGCCGCCGTCGCGAGCTACTTGTCCGCCTACTATGATAAGCCGACGGTCAAACGCGTGAGCTCCGCCGAGCGCGAACGTTTCGCTGCCCAGCGCTTCCAGCCACGCAAGGATGTCGGCGCGACCGGCAAGCATGCGGTCATAGAGATTACCGCCGAGCGGTATGTCCGCGGGAAGCGCAATACCTCTACTTAGCCGCCGCCGGGCTGAATCGGCGCGCCCGCTCCTTTAGGCGCGGCGGCAAGAGACTCGAAGCGTAGGGCGATGTTCGAGCCCGACTCCTGGTGCGGCACGCAAGTCGTGTGATTGTCGACATTGCGCGTGGTGAACATGGGCAGCACGTTGTTGCGAAACTGCTCGACGAGTTCGCAGTCTCCGGTAGTTAGTTCGCGAGGCGAGCGATAGGCGAATGACACGGTGCGCCACACGGCATCGACCGGCGTGCCGTCCGAGGGCGCGCCGCCGCCGGCGGGTGCGAGGGTGTAGAAAGTCAATGACGCCCGTGCGAATTTGTCCGGCCGTCCGAAGCCGGAGGCGCAGGCGCCCGCACGCGATTTCGCATCCTGTCGCGCGCCGGCTGCGACCAGCAGCAGCTTGACCTTGTCGGCGAGACCGTCGCAGGAATACGTCGTGGTAAAGCCCATATAGGCAAAGGAGTACTCATGCTTCTGCCAAACTCCTTGATCGCGCATTGCTACGGCCGGCGCGTCGGCGGCCGATGTTAGGACGGTTAGGAACAGGCTCGAGCCCACGATAGCTGACGATTTCCGCCATGTATTCATGCTACGTACTCCACTAAGTTGCCGCGGTAGCAGCCGCTCCCATTATAACGGGGTAGCTGCCGCCTTGGTTGACCGGCCGGCGTCGGTATTTGGCGCAGCACGCGGCAATGGCGCCGACAGGTGGTTAGTCGAAGACGATCCGCGGCAGGTAAAAAGACACCGTCCAGTTCGGAATATCGACGATTTCGCTGATGCGCAGATCCCCGCACACGCTGCACAGCAAGTAGGCGTCGACAGCGGGCATACCGCGCTGGCGGCCCAGCAAATCGATCATCGATCTGACTGCGGCGCGCGCGGCCTCCATTAAATCAGGGCCGATGCCGGTGGTTGCCTCGTACCCTGACCCATCGACATGCCGCGTCACGGGTCCCTTGGTCCTGAAGCGCGGGAAGGCGAGCGGCTCGCGTTTCAGCAAGTCGAATTGCAGCGCCACGCGCATCGGACTTTCGATGGCCGTACCGCATACTTCGCCGTCGCCCTGGGCGGCGTGCGTATCGCCTACGGAAAATAGCGCACCCGTGACTTCTACGGGCAGAAACAGCTCGGTGCCAAGCGCAATGTCGCGCACGTCCATATTGCCGCCGACGCGGCGCGGCGGCACCACGCTGTGGACGCCCGCTGCGGCGGGGGCCACGCCGATGGTTCCGGTGAAAGGCTTCAGCGGCACTTTGCCCCAACGGCCAAACAACGCGGGCGCCAGCGTCGTCGGATCGTAGCGCCACAAGTGCAACGCAGGCTCCTTGAATTCGTCGGCCAATAATCCGAAGCCGGGAATATTCGCGGTCCATCCCCATCCGGAGGGGACGAAGGACAGCAGGGTTACCTTCAGGACATCGCCAGGCTCGGCGCCGTCGATGAACACGGGACCCGCGATGGGATTGACCTTGCTGAAGTCCAGCCGGCCGACATCGGCTACCGTCGAGGTTGAGCAGAGCTGGCCCGCGGACGCGTCGGACACATCGAATTCCAGTGATTCACCCGGTGCGAGTCGCGCGACCGGAGCGAGACTATTGTCCCAGCCGTAGTGGCATTGATGGATGGTGTGGTGTGGCGCCTTGAGCATGACTCATTGTACGAAATCCCCGGCGAAGTGCACGCGCCAATCATGTGGACATTCGACCGCTGGATCTTGCGCTAGACTGCCGCGAATGTCGCTTCAAGATTTCGGTTACAAAGAACAGCTGCACCGCGCCCTGACCACCCGGGATTTGATCATCTATGGGATGATCTTCATGCTGCCGATCGCGCCCTACGCTGTCTTCGGACTAGTGTGGGAAGCATCCAAGGGCATGGTGCCGCTGGCCTATTTGGTGGGCCTCGCCGGCATGTTCTTCACCGCGTTGAGTTACGCGGCCATGTCGCGCGCGTTTCCGCTGGCCGGGTCCGTATATACCTACGCGCAGCGCGGATTGCACGAGACCGCCGGATTCTTTTCCGGTTGGCTGATTCTGCTCGACTATATTCTGGTGCCTTCGCTGCTGTATCTGTTCAGCGCTGTGGCGCTGCGGCCGATTTTCCCCGCTGTGCCCGCGTGGGTTTGGCTGACGGGGTTCATTTCCTTCAACGCCATCGTCAACTTGCTCGGCATCGAGTTTACCGCTCGAGTCAATCGGTACATGCTGGTGATGGAACTGTCGACGTTGGCGTTATTCGTCGGCCTGGGACTGAACGCCTTGTACCATGGCGTGGGCGCCGGCGGTCTGACTCTCAAGCCCATTTACAATCCGCAGGTCTTTTCATGGTCGACAGTGGCGGGAGCCACGTCGATTGCGGTGTTTTCGTTTCTCGGCTTCGACGGTATATCGACGCTGTCCGAAGAGAGCCGCGGCAATCTGAATGCCATCGGCCGGGCCACGGTGTGGTCGCTACTGCTGGTCGGCGCACTGTTCATGCTGCAAACCTGGATCGCCACCGATTTGGCTCAAGGCATGCGTTTTTCCTCGCCCGACACGGCGTTCTACGAAGTGGCGGAACGGGCCGGTGGGGTGTGGCTGCGGCTGATTACTATTTTGGCCATCGTGATTGCCCAGGCGATTGCAAACGCCATGGCTGCGCAGGCGGCGGTATCGCGAATACTGTTTGCGATGGCCCGCGACGGCAAGCTGCCCGCGATCTTCGCCAAGGTGCACCCTCGTTACAAGACTCCTTACGTAGGCACGCTCGCGGTAGCACTGGTGTCGCTTCTGGTGGGACTGTTCTTTGCGGCGCGCGTCGATGATCTCACCCAAGTCGTGAATTTTGGCGCGCTCACCGGCTTCGTGCTGTTGCATCTGTCGGTAATCAATCACTATCTCGTGCGCCGCCGCAGCGGCGACTGGCTGCGGCATTTTATTTTTCCGCTGACGGGTATGGTCATCATCCTATACGTGTTGTACGAAATGGATCGCGCTGCCAAAACACTTGGCGCCTGCTGGATCGGCATCGGCATTGTGTACTATGCGGTACTCGCGCTGCGATCGAAGAAGCCGGGCGTCGCGTGATTGATTCTCATCACCACCCCGTGCTTCCTCCGTCAATTGAAAAATCCGCCGCTGTCACCCAAGAGGATTCGTCGGAGGCCAGATATACGGCGAGAGGTGCAATGTCCTCGGGTTGTCCCACCCTACCCAGCATCAGCTTATCGCTCATGGGTCCGAACCATTCTGGGGTGTTTATGAACGCGCGCGTCTGCGCTGTCTCCACCAATCCCGGGGAGATGGTATTGCAGCGGATCTTATGCTTGCCGCCTTCCATCGCGATCTGCTTGCTCATGGCGACGACGCCGCCTTTGGCCGCCATGTGTGCGACTGCCGGCAAGACTTTGTAAGCAATGTGCGCCGATACGGACCCCACGTTGATGATGGAGCCCTTGCCGCGACGGATCATATAGGGCAGGACGGCCTGGCAGGCATGGAACACCAGGTCGAGTTCCTCCCTCAGCGTATTGCTCCATTGCTCATACGTCATGTCCGCAAGCCACGCAAAATATGCCATCGAACCGTTGTTATAGAGAACATCTATCCCCCCGAACGTGCTGTCCGCCAGACTCATCAGGCGGTCCACATTCGAGCGAATCGTCATATCGCAAGGATGCAACGACACCATGTTGCCGCCCTTTGCCTTGACCGCCTCGAGCGTCGATTGCGCGGTATCGCTGTTGACGTCGCAGCCCACAATGTTGGCGCCCTCGGCGGCAAACAGCATCGCGGCGGCGCGCCCCATGCCGCTGCCGGTCCCGGTGATGACGCAGACCTTGTCCTGTAATCGTCCGCCCTTGGACATGACTGGTACCTCATTGAAAACATGGCGCCAAAGGTCCTGGGATCCTCCAGGAAGGCGGTTGTACTTTTAATACTATAGCGTTGCATTCTCAACGCCCAATGACTAACGGGAATGGAGCCTTTTCCTGGTGCGCATAAGCGGGCGTTCGAGAATACAGCCCATTCCCCGACGTACGCTGTTAAAGCCGCTCGTCGCTGGATATGCTTTTGATATGTCTAGCGTTGAATTGCCAAAACAGGAAAACATTCTTTGAGCGAAGACACCCGTCATTGGAGTTGCTATACGACGACGCCGGCGCGTTCGCTTGAAATATTCGAAGACGCGCGGCCACGCTGCCCGATGGCGCACAGCAGCGAGCACGACGGCTTTTACATGTTTCTGAAATACGCCGACGTCAAGAGCGCCATGGCGGACAACCAGACATTTTCCTCGGAGCCGCAGGTGTTGCGCCCCATGCTGCCTCGCAAACCGATTCCGGCGCTCGAGATGGATCCTCCACGGCACGGCACCTGGCGTGCTCTCTTCAGCGCCGCGATCACGGCGAAGACGCCACGGGAGATGGAACCGTTCGTTCGTTCAGACATCAATTCCCACATCGACGCCTTTATCGAAAAGGGTACGTGTGACATTGTGGCCGAACTGGCGGAACCGGTGCCCGCCGAAACCATTTGCCGGCTCGTCGGCATCGATGACGCGCTCGTTCCAGCGGTGCGACGCGCCGCCATCGAAATGTTCGCAGCGCAGGGCAATCCTGACGAATTCGGACGCAAGCAGGCGGCTTTTGCTGCAGTGACTGTGCCTGAAATACATGATCGGCGTGCGCACCCCCGGGAGGATTACCTCACCAGGCTGGCCAATGCGGAAGTCGAGGGCCGGCGCCTTGACGACAACGATTTTGTGGTCCTACTGGCAGCGTTCCTCGGGGCGGGGCATCACAGCACCACCTCGGCCATGGCCAGCTTGATCAACGAAGTATTCTCCAGACCGGCGGTACGCGACTTGCTTCGAAGCGAGCCCGGGAAGATTCCGCTCGCGGTCGAGGAGACGCTCAGGCTGCGGCCGCCGTTTTTTGGATTTTTTAGGCGAGCCACGAAGCAGGTGTCCATCTCGAGCACTGATATACCACAGGGGTGTGACGTCTACATGGGGTGGGCCGCTGCCAATCGGGACCCGACGGCATTCGAGGTGCCTGCTGAATTCAAACTGCAGAGGCCGCAAAACCGTCATTTAACCTTCGGATACGGCATTCATTCCTGCCCGGGTTCGGCGCTCGCGCGCATGGAACTGCGCGTCTTGCTGGAGGAGTTGCTGCGTCGCACGCCTGATTTAAAAGTTCCGACCGACGCGCCGGCTTATGTATTTGGCGGAGGCGACTACTCCTATCTACCGGCTCTTGAGGTCGCTTTCCCTGCCGGCATACGCGAGGGATAAGCCGGTGGAACCCCAGCCTTCACTGCAGCGAAGCGTCGCGGAAACCGTAAAGCTTTTGATCAATGGTCGTTTTGTCGACTCGAAGACCACCGAGTGGCAGGGGGTGGTCAATCCCGCCACTCAGGAGGTACTGGCCGCAGTCCCTTTTGCCACGGATGCGGAGATAGAGGCCGCTATTGCCTCTGCAAAGGAGGCCTTCAAGACTTGGCGGTTCACGCCCTTGGCCGCGCGCGCTCGGATCATGCTGAAGTTTCAGGCTCTGGTGCGCCAGCATATGAGCCGCATCGCGCAGACCCTGAGTGCGGAACAAGGCAAGACTTTCGCCGATGCCGAAGGAGATGTGTTTCGCGGTCTCGAGGTTGTCGAGCACGCCTGCTCCATCGGCAGCCTGCAGCTGGGTGAATTTGCCGAGAACGTCGCAAGAGGAGTGGACACCTACACCATCCACCAACCCATCGGTGTGTGCGCCGGCATCTCTCCGTTCAATTTTCCGGCAATGATTCCATTGTGGATGTTCCCAATGGCCATCGTCTGTGGAAATACTTTCGTGCTCAAGCCATCCGAGCAAGATCCATTGACGCCAATGCTGTTGGCGGAATTGGCTCTCGAGGCTGGAATACCACCCGGCGTCCTGAACATCATTCACGGCGGCAAGCGCGCCGTCGATGCGATATGCACCCATCCCGACATCGTGGCGATTTCCTTCGTTGGGTCAACCGCGGTCGGCACCCATGTTTACAACTTGGGCTCCCAGCATGGGAAACGCGTGCAGGCCATGATGGGCGCCAAGAATCACGCCGTTGTCATGCCGGACGCGAACAAGGAAAAATCGCTGAATGCATTGGTAGGGGCCACATTTGGCGCTGCGGGCCAACGTTGTATGGCGACTTCGGTGACGGTTCTGGTGGGCGAGGCCCAGCGCTGGATCCCGGACATCGTCGCCAAGGCAAAGACATTGAAGGTCAATGCGGGGATGGAGAAAGGTGTGGACTTAGGTCCCGTGATCTCCAAGAACGCCAAGCATCGTATTTTGGATTTGATCGAAGAGGGCGCGCGCGAAGGTGCCACACTGGAATTGGATGGTCGACCCATCCGGGTCGCCGGCTTCGAGAAAGGCAATTTCATCGGCCCGACGATATTTTCCGGCGTGACGCCCCGCATGAAAATCTACACGACGGAAATATTCGGCCCGGTGATGGTGATCCTCGGCGTGCAAACGTTGAAGGACGCAATCGATCTCGTGAATGACAACCCTTTCGGCAACGGCACTGCCATTTTTACCCAGAGCGGCGCGGCCGCTCGTCGATTTCAGAGTGAAATCGACGTGGGCCAGGTTGGCATCAATGTACCCATTCCCGTGCCCGTGCCGTTCTTCAGTTTTACCGGTTCCCGAGGCTCGAAACTGGGCGATCTGGGACCCTACGGCAAGCAAGTCATTCAATTCTATACACAGACCAAAACCGTGACCGCACGCTGGTTCGACGACAGCACACTGTCCGGCGGCGTCAATACGACGATCAGCTTGAAATAGCCATCACCCGCGCGGCCTCACGCGCGGCTGCTCATCTCGGTTCGCAACGCATCGAGGCCTTGCACGAAGATGCGCACATCGACATTGCAGGCGACGAATTGATAGCCCCAGTCAAGATAGCGTTTGGCATCGGGAGCTGAAGTCGCAAGAATGCCGGCGGCCTTGCCGGCAGCTCGTATGGGTCCAAGCGCCGCCTTGATGGCTGCCTGCACATCGGCATGGCCGGGATTGCCGAGATATCCCATGGAGGCCGACAAGTCCGAAGGCCCAATAAATACACCATCGACGCCGGGCACGCCCGCGATCTGCTCAAGTTGTCCTAGCGCCTCTCCAGTCTCCACCTGCACCAACACGCATATCTGCTCCGCGGCGGTCTTTAGATAATTGCTTGTCCGCCCGAAATCGCTGGCACGCGTCGTTCCCGAAACACCCCGCCGGCCATCGGGAGGGTAGTGACAACTTTGCACGGCTCGATGGGCTTCCTCGGAGGTTTGCACGAAGGGCAGCAATACTGTTTGGGCCCCTATATCCAATATACGTTTGATGAGTACGGGGTCGTTCCATGCCGGCCGCACCACGGAGGTGGCTGGTCCACAACTCGCCGCCTGCAGCAGAGGCAACAGCCCCGCAATTTCCACAGGAGAGTGCTCCGCGTCGAACAGGATCCAATCGAATCCGGATTTCCCTAGAATCTCTGCGACTATGGGACTGCAAAACGTGCTCCAGATGCCGAGTTGTTGGCGGCCCTCGCGCAATGCGCTCTTGAATGAATTTTCAGGCAACGACATGGCGTTCAGACGAACTGCACGGCAACGCCGCCAAGCGGGCCAAAATCGGCATGTAGCGTGTCGCCTTTCTGCGCCCACAATGGCCGGGTAAACGATCCTGACAACATCATATGTCCCGGCTCCAGTGTGACATCGAAAGGCGCCAGCTTATTAGCCAGCCAAGCGATGGCCAGGGCTGGGTTGCCCAGGACGCCCGCCGCGAGCCCAGTCTCCTCGATTTCCCCATTTCGGTAAAACAATACACCGATCCACCGCAGATCAATGTCCTGGGGCCGCACCGGCCGTCCGCCAAGCACCAAACTCGCAGCTGCGCCATTGTCGGCGACGGTATCGAAAATCTTTCGCGGGTTCTGCACGCGTGCATCGATGATTTCGATGGACGGCACAATATAGTCGGTGGCACGCAGCACATCGATCAGGCCGACATTGGGCCCCTTCAAAGGCTCTTTTAAAATGAAGGTCAACTCCGGTTCCACCCGGGGCACGCAGAAATCCGCGTGCCGCACCTTGGCCCCGTCCTGAATCAACATGTCATCGAACAAGTGCCCATAATCCGGTTCGTCGATTTGCGAGGATGCCTGCATCGCCTTGGAGGTCAATCCAATCTTGTGACCTATTAGCCTGGAGCCTTTCGCGATCTTGAGCTGAGCCATGGCGGAGGAGATCGCGTAAGCATCGGCGATCTCGATCGACGGGAACGTGGTCGAAAGCTGCACGCATGGCTTCTTTGTGCGGTGTGCCTCAACCAGGCCGGCAATAGCCTGGCTGCGCTGTTCTTCAGTCAACATAGAGCGATCCTCGACATTGGATTGTTGGGAAATAAATCGTACCGAGCGCCGTGCTCGCGACGCCTATGGGGATTTTTTGCGCCGGGTCGATTCCGGCCGCTCGAATTTGCGGCTCATGTGTCCCAGGCCTTCCTGATCTCCCTTCTCGAACAGCCAACTATAACCCCCCGGTGGATTGGCCAGGATCTCCCAAGCATTATCGTCGCAGTCCCAGAAGTAGAAACTGTACGTGCCATGCTGCACGGCCGGCTTGCTGATTTTGTGAAGTTTCCACTTCTCGGCGTCGCGCATTACGAGCCGATGAGCCTCATCGACATCGTCCTCTGTTTCGACGTCGACGCCATTGTGGTTGAGAAAGGTCATTTCTCCCTTCCGGCCCGGCATCGTCTGCACGACAGCGTAAATATTGTTTCCGCCCAGCCTGATCCAGAGCGCGATCTTGGCAGGTTGTATGACCTCGAAGCCCATAAAGTCTTCATAAAATCTGCGTGTAAATTCCAGATCCTTGCTCTCGAGCGTCCCATGCGATAGGAACTTGAGATTCAGTGTCGATTTCTTGCCCGTGTCGGTCGTAGCTTCGTTCATAAGAGACCCCGTAACTTGTTCATAATTCCGGATCGTTCGCGGACATCCAATTCCACATTCGCATCAGCATTGATCCGGCGTCGATGGCTCGATCCCGCACTTCTTCCGTGGTGAATACTTGCGGCTCCAGACCGGTGCTCAGCACCGCCAACTCGACCCGCGCCGCATCCTCGAGATACCAGGCGAGCGCCACGGCCTCCTCAATCGAGGCGCCCGCTGTGATGGCGCCGTTGCCCCGCAGTACTATTGCGCGTGCCTCGCCCATGCGCTCAGCCAAGGCAGCGGCACTTTTGTCGTCGCGTACCAGGCGCGGGTCCGGGTGCAGCGGAGGGCAGGGTGCAAAATAGGCGCCGAGGCCATGTAATGCGCGCGGCGTTCGTCCCAATACGGAAAGCGCCATGACGTGCGGCGATTGAAATCTAACGACTCCCCCCACTTCCGCCCGTCGCCAATAGATGTGTTGATGCGCGATGACCTCAGGCAAGGCGCCCACCGGCAGCGAACCTGTGGTCGAAACGATAACCGGAGCGTCGTCCTTCGCAACCAGCCCCAGAGGCTTGGGCGGGCTCACCAGAAACTGGTGCTCCCCTAAGCGCGCGCTGCAATGGCCGTACGCGTGTACGAGCCCGGCTTTGGCAAGCGTACGGGCCGCCACCCTAATTCGCGATTCCATGGCGTTCGAATTGTTGGTCACCACATCAGGCATCGACTGTTTCGGCAAAGCTTATGGCGCCCTCGAATTCGGGTATATCCGGCTTGGAGCCCCACGCGCAAAATGACGAATTGGCGGCAGGGAACTGCCGGGGTCGATGGCCTGCTTCATCTGTGATGTGACTGACCCCGGAGGAATATTCGTAAATCATTCCATCGGGGCCGTCGAAATAAAGAAACATGGCGCCGGAAGTGGGATGTCGACCGGGCCCAAATCGGACTTTGACGTTTTGCTCACGCAGGAAGTAGTAAGAACGCATGATGTCGTCGATGCTTTCGACTTGATGATTGATGTGTTGGACACCCGTCAGTTTCGACGGGAACAATGCCATTCTGTGATGCACGGGATCGATCCGTAGAAGCGGCGCCTCGCCGATCCAGTCGCTGACGCGCGCGTTGCATAACGTGGTCCAGAATGCTTCATCCTTGCTCGGCGATAGGGAGTGCAATCCGATATGCGAAAAGCCCGTGATGCCCGCATCCCGGGTCGGAAAATAACGGCGGCCACTGTGGGCCGGCCGCGCGATCAGTTCGATGGTATTGCCACTCGGGTCGTTGAACACGACAGCTGCATCCACCCAGCGCTGCTCGCACTCGCCACGCGTCACTGCTTTGACGATGTAGCCGGAATTGTCCAGCTCCGAGCCGGCGGCATCGAGCTCCGCCAGCGATCCTACTTCAAACGCCACCACATGTTCGCGAGGGTCGCCTGCGGTGTACACCAATGTATGGTCGCGGCTGTCGGAGCGCATATAGGCGCCGCCGCGGTCGCGGCGTACCAATTCCAAGCCCAATACCTTGGTGGCGTAGCGCGCCGCATCGTCGAGATTCGTAGTGCCCAAGCGCACATAGCGAATATCTTTAAGAGAAATCATCGTTCTCGCTCCTTGCCGCCCTTGGTCCCTGATGTCCGCGCTCTCCAGTATCAGATACCGCAGGCACTTCCGCGACATTACGGGCTTGTAAATACCAGCGTCGAATGAAAACTGGACATACCTTTAATCCACTACCGACATACGGCGTGAGCGCGCAGCCCGAACGCTGTTGCGGTGCAGCATTAGGGGGTTTGCGCCCTCGCGAGTGGACGCGCACGGAACAATTTGAAGTCGTAGCGCAACGTGTAATAGGGGATGCTTGACGGCGTACCGTTCGCCAGCGCCGAGCCGGCATCATGTCGCTCCCAATCCGCAATCAAGGATGATCGAACGCCGAACACCGCATCCGAGTCAAGGTAAGGGCCCTTGTCTCGAAAAATATGGGTTATGAGGGGTTCGTAACCCGGCGCAGTGATCATGAAATGCAGGTGAGCAGGGCGCCACGGATGTCTACCCGCGGCCGACAGCATCCTGCCCACCGGGCCATCGTTCGGAATCGGGTTAGGCGCTGCAACAATGGATTTGAAATAAAAACGTCCGTCGACGAGGCTGCGCAGATTGCCGCGAGCTTGCAGACGGCTCAATTCCGGCCGCTGCACATCGTAGAACCCATCCTTATCCGATTGCCACACCGCGATGTGAGCATCCGAGATGGGTTCGCCCTCGTTGTCTTTGACGGTCCCATTGACGAAACAGGGTTCACCATGCGCGCCATTTGCGATGTCCTCGCCATTGTCGTACCAGGGCGCATCCTTGACAAAAAACGGGCCGAACACCGTGGACTCCGTAAAGCCTTCAGGCTTGCAGTTGTTTTGCGCCGTGACGAGCGTGGAGAGGCCCAGAGTGTCGGAAAGAAGAATGAATTCCTGGCGCTTACTGTCGGTAAAGCGCCCGACCTCGGTGAGAAATTGAATGCCCGCACGCCATTCACTCTCGGACAACCGCACTTCGCGCGCAAAGTCATGGAGGTGAGTTACCAGGCTATCCAAGAGGGTCTTCAGCCGCGGATCAGTGCACCCTCGTTGTGCGTCGAGCACCGCCTTGGTAATTGTCCACTCGTCGATGTTGACCACGATCGCCTCCTTGCCAGGCGCCGAATGCAGCGGGCTTAAAGGTCCAAATTGAAAAGATTGACGGCGTTGGTTCTTCCAATCTTCAAGCGATCGGCTTCGCTGATGGAGGCGGTATCGAACCATTGCGCTGCGTGGTCGACATTTTCAAAGGGCCAGTCGGTGGAAAATAAGATCCGATCGGAGCCCACTTCCAGCAAGGCATCTATCAGGGTTTGCGTGCGAAAATTGCCTGACGTGGTGAGATAGAAATTATTCTGAAAGTACTCGCCGAAGGTTTTCTTGGCGGGGTAGGTCTTTGGCGCCTTTACCCAGGCGTTTCGATTATCGATCCTCCACATGCTATACGGGAGTCCTTCTCCCATGTGGCCCAATACGATCTTAAGATCTGGATGCCGATCAAATAGACCGCTCGCGATGAGGCGAAGCGCGTGCACTGCCGTCTCTTGGCCAAAGGCCCAGGTAGGACCCATCAACCATGGATGCCCGCCATAGATTTGCGCCCACGAGGGGATGGGGTTACGAGGATGCAAGTAGAACGGCACGTCCAGCTTTTCGACCACACCCCAAAAATCCGCGTATTGAGGGGCATCGTAATAGACGCAGTTCTCGGCTGAACCTATCTGCGAGAAACCGTTGACCAGAGCCCCTTTGAAGCCGAGTTGCTTCACGCAACGCTCGAACTCCGCTGCAGCCATATCGGGGTCCTGCAGCGGCAGCGCTGCAAACGCCTGAAATCGATCCGGCCGCCTGGCAACCTGCTCGGCCAGAAAATCGTTGGCACGCACGGCAATCGAATTGGCCTGAGTGGGTGACGCAATGGCCTGCACGGCGGGCGCATTCAGCGACAACACCATCATTTCCATTCCGTTGTCGTCCATCTGGCGCAATCGGTCGTCTTGGATATCCAGCAGCCTGCGGCACAGTTCAATCCAGTACTCGCCTGGGACAAAGCCGGCTGAATCTTGCAGCGTCTCGGGGATCGCGAAGTGTTCTTCCAGCCCTACTTTGCCGATCATGAGTCCACGTTCACAGCCCGTTGACGTCCACATGAATGCGCAGGTGTGAAATCTTGCCGCCGCGCCGGCGAAGCATGGTGGCGGGTCGCGCTATGTACAGCGACCCGTCCAGCCGGGTGTACATGACCGTGCTCTCGGCGATCCCAACACGGCCGTCGTGTAGCGACCAGGCGCCGGAGAGGCTGTGTGACATGCCGGAAATCCGGCTCCACAGTCCGCCAATGGCCCCTTGCAGCGCCGCTTTGCCGGTGCTGGTAGGATAGTTGGCGAAGGTCAGCTGCACGTCATCGGCAAACATCTGCAAAAATGGTTCCATTTGCAGGCTATCGGCAACTTTAAAGAAATCGTACACCCACTTGTTGTCCCCCGACACATCGTCGGGGCTCGCCGAGGGCATTTTATCGCGGCCCTGTTCGGCCACAGTGCGCCGGACTGCGCCGAGGGTGGCAGCGACTGCTCCCATATAGGCGCCTTCCATCGGTGCGAAGTGTGCGCGCTCAGCGTCGGTGTTCTCTGCTATGCCGTCCTTCGTGAGTCCGAATGCAAATGTCAGCGTAAGATTGCCGTGTTCGTCCTCGCCGATGATATTTTCGATGCGTCCCAGTTCCGGGCCGCCGACGCGGTCGAATACGACGCGGGCTTCCGGCTCAAAAGTCACCCGCTCACGCAGCGCCGTGTTGTTGAAGATAATATCGCGCAGCAGCCAACCCTCTCCCTCTTCGAGCACCTCGCATTTCTGCATCTGGGGAACGTAGGGCAGGGCGTTTTGGGCTTTCATCATCAAGCCCGTCCAAACATCGTGCCGGCTCAGGTAGACCTTTCCAGCTTCGTTCACGGGGATGGTTCGGCTTAATCGATACACGGGTTTACCTCGGTAGTAGTTGCCGCGGACACGGCGGCGCGATTCGTATCAGGTTGCAAGGTATCCGCCATCCACGGCCAAGGCGGCCCCATTCATGAATGAGGCATCCGTGGAGAGCAACCACTTAACCGCCTCTCCGATTTCAGAAGGCTGGCCGAAACGGCCGATCGGATGACGTTCCAAAATCCTATCAAAAATGGGTTTGAAGTTTTCATCGCTCACCAAGCGAGAAATCATCGGCGTTAGCGTAATGCCCGGCAACACGGCATTGACTCTGATGCCCTGGGCGCCGTAGTCCGCGGCCGCGGCACGCGTCAGCCCAACGACCCCGTGCTTGGCGGAGATGTATTCCCCAGCGTTCTTGATGGCGACTTGTCCGAGAGAGGAAGCCGTGTTGACGATGGAACCTCCGCCGGTTGAGAGCATGGCGATCACTTGATACTTGATGCACCAGAACACGCTGGTCAAATCGACCTTGAGCGCCCGCTCCCATTGCTCGGTGGTCAGTTCATGCAGGGGGACCGCGCACTGTTCGAGGCCGGCATTGTTGAATGCGCCGTCCAACCGGCCGTACGTGGATACGGTCTGCGTAACGAGTGCCTTCACTTCGTCCTCGCGAGACATATCGGCCTTGACGAAGGCCGCTGTGCCGCCGCTGGAGGCTACCGCCTCGACGGTGGCCTTTCCGGCTTCCTCGTTGATGTCAGTGACGATCACCTTGGCGCCGGCAGCGGACAGGACGAGACAGGTCGCCCGACCAATCCCGCCGCCTGCCCCTGTTACAATGAGCGACTTACCCTGAAGAATTCCAGCCATGTCTTGTTCTCGACTTTCGCACTCACGCGAGCGCACGGTGATTGCGGCAACCTTGCTTACCGCGCGATCGGACGATAGTGGCGTATGGAATCGGGGTCAAATCACCTCTCGAAATGAGCGGCATATCCGGCAGGCATGGCGAACCGGCTCCTAGTTGCTGACGTCCAGTGCACGGGGAGCAAAGCGGGCGACGGGGCTCGACGCGCTGCCGTAGAGGCGTGAGAAGACACTGCGCAGCCAGCGATTTGCAGGGTCGGCGTGAAACCGATCGTGCCAGTACTGGGCAATGGAAAAGCGAGGGATTTCAATGGGTAGCTCAAGCACGTTGACATCGACGAGGGCCACGCAGGCGAGTGCCAGCCGGTGCGGCACCACCACCAAAAGATCGGTATGCGACACTATGGAGGTCACGCCCATGGTGTGCGCGACGCGTACGGCAACGCGTCGCTCGACTCCCGCCGACCAGAAGGCCTTGTCCACCACGCTTTCTTGAGAGCTGTGGCCGCCACCCGAGGGTTGATACACCAAATGCGGCGTCGCTAGAAACTGCTCGAACGACAGCCTTTCGCGGATGGTGGGATGATTGGCCCGCACCATGCCCACGTAGTGTTCTTCGAACAATACTTGTTGGTGGATGGACCCTTCGAAATCGTCAAAATATCCCACTGCCAGATCCACGTCACCGGATTCAAGCGCGACGCCCCGCATCCGCGAAGGCGGCACTTGGACGGTATGGATATTCACCGAGGGTGCCTCGCGGGCGATCAAGTCAAGCAGTTTAGGTAAGAACACCATCTGCCCAAGGTCGTTGAGGTAGATGCGAAAAGTTCGATCCGACGTCAGCGGATCGAAGCCCAGCTGTCGCTCGATCGCGTGGTGCACTTCACTCAGTGCCCGGTGAATGGGGCCTGCCAGCGCCTCGGCGCGAGGCGTCGGTGCCATCCCCTCATTGGTACGCACAAACAACGGATCATTCAATAACTCACGCAGTCGATTGAGCTGCTTGCTCACCGCCGGCTGAGTGAGATGCAAGTTGGACGCGGCCACGGTCACGCTGCGCGTATGGTAAATCGCATTGAACACATGCAATAGATTGAGATCCAGCCGATTAAAGCTCATTACTTACCCCTTCCGGCATAGTACCGCCAAGGCGCGTGCAGGGCACTGTCAAAGCGGCAATTTCGCTTTGGACCTATGCACATTATGTCGATTCTGAATTGCCGATATGTCGAGTTTTCATTAGACCCTCTCGGTTGGCCAACGTAATGTCACTCACCAGATGAGCGGCGCCACATTCCTGCATTTTATCGATAACTCCTTCGTACCCTCGGCAACCGACAGGTACTTCGATAAACGCTCCCCCGTCGATGGCAGTTTACTCGGCAGCATCGCGGAGGGCGGGGCGGCTGAGGTCGATTCGGCAGTGCGGGCTGCTCGCGCGGCATTGCAAGGTTCGTGGGGGCGCATGAGCCTGGCGCAGCGGACCGAGATGTTGTACGCCGTTGCCCGGGAAATCGACCGCCGTTTCGATGATTTCCTCGACGCCGAGGTTGCCGACACCGGAAAGCCCCGGTCCGCCGCCTCGCATGTCGACATCCCGCGGGGCGCGGCTAATTTCCGCGTGTTTGCGGACGCCGTTAAGAATGTACCCACCGAATTCTTCGAGATGACCACCCCGGAAGGACGTAAAGCCTTCAATTACTCGGTACGCGCGCCGAAAGGCGTGATCGCGGTCATCTGCCCATGGAATCTGCCATTATTGCTGATGACCTGGAAGGTTGCTCCGGCGCTCGCGTGCGGCAACACCGTAGTCGTCAAGCCCTCGGAGGAGACTCCCGGAACGGCGACTCTGTTGGGCGAAGTCATGCAAACTGTTGGCGTGCCGGCGGGCGTCTATAACGTGGTGCACGGCTTTGGCGCGGATTCGGCGGGCGAACACCTGACCCGGCATGCCGGGGTCGATGCAATCACCTTTACCGGTGAAAGCGCCACCGGCTCTGCCATCATGAAAGTTGCGGCGGACGGAGTCCGGCCGGTGTCTCTGGAACTCGGCGGCAAGAATCCGGGCATCGTATTCGCAGACTGTGATTTCGACGCCGCCGTGGGCGGCATCGCGCGCGCATCCTTTTTGAACACCGGTCAAATCTGTCTGGGCACCGAGCGTGTCTACGTAGAGCGGCCGATTTTCGATAAGTTTGTCGCGGCGCTCAAAGTGAAGGCGGAGGCGTTGCGGCCCGGTCACCCATCCGACAAGACCACTGGCATAGGACCGCTGATCAGCTTGGCGCACCGTGACAAGGTCTTGCGTTACTACAAACACGCCATTGAAGATGGCGCAACGTTGATCTGCGGCGGCGGCATACCGCAGGTGCCGGACTCGTTGGCCGGTGGCGCATGGATCCAACCGACCATCTGGACCGGATTGGCCGAGGATTCAGCGGTTGTGCGCGAGGAAATATTCGGGCCCTGCTGTCACATTCGCCCGTTCGATAGTGAGGAGGAGGTGGTCAGCCTCGCGAACGACACGCCCTATGGATTGGCGGCGACCATATGGACCCGCGATGTGGGCCGCTCGTTTCGACTGGGGACTTCGATCACGGCCGGCATCATCTGGATTAATTCTTGGTTTTTGCGAGATTTGAGAACGCCCTTCGGTGGCTCGAAGCAATCGGGCATTGGGCGCGAAGGCGGCATACATTCGCTGGAGTTCTATACCGAACTGCGCAATGTCTGCGTCGCAACTTAAAGACCCATCAGCCCCCGGTTAGCAATACCAACTAGACCTATGGCGCCACCGATGCGAGAACAGTCCTACCGATTGGCCACCTATGTTCGCGGCAACGAAGTGCCGCGCGCCGGAATCTTGGTAGACGATTCGCTGCTGGATGTGACCACCGTCATGGCGACGAGCGGCGTAAAATTCTCGAGCACATTGTCCTCGAGCACATTGCCCACCCAGGTGCTGCAGATCCTCGAAAAATGGCCGTCAGTTAACCCAATTCTCGAGCAGGCGGCGCGCGACCAGCGTCGCGGCACCGGCCGCCGCGGCAAGGCCGGTGTCGCGGCCCCGCCTCTGCGTGACGTCCGATTGTTGGCGCCTATTTTGTATCCGGGTACAATTTTCTGTGCCGGCGCCAATTACCGCGATCACGTCGCCGAAATGTCGAAGGCGATGAACCTTCCGGCGGAGCCGGATCCCCATGAAGCCGGTCTCAAGCCTTGGCATTTCATCAAGGCCGGAGCGGCATGCGTGCGTGGAAGCGGCGAACTCATTCGACTGCCGGCCTATTCGAAGAAGGTGGACTGGGAGGCCGAAATTGCAGTCATCATCGGCCGAGAATGCCGCAACGTCAGTATGGAACAGGCCATGGGATTTGTTGCCGGGCTGAGTATCGTGAATGACCTATCGGCTCGCGATCACCTGAGGCGCCCCGGAGTGGCTATCGACTCCCCCTTTCACTTCGATTGGGTGAGCCAGAAGTGTTTCGATGGCGCGCTTCCATTCGGTCCTTGGATTTGCCCCCTCGACGATATCGATGACATAGGCAATCTCGGAATTCGGCTTTGGGTCAATGAGGAGCTGATGCAGGACTCCTCGAGTTCGAACATGATTTTCTCGATCGCGGAACAGATAGCCCACTTGAGCACTCGTCTCACGCTGCAGCCCGGCGATGTCATCGCGACGGGCACTCCAGCCGGCTGCGGCGCCGCACGCGGTATCTTCCTGAAGTCCGGTGACCGGGTGACAATCAGCGTCGACAGCTTGGGCACGCTGATCAGCGACTTCGGCAGTTGAATTCCAATGGAACCCGGACGCAGTTACCCGGCGTTGCCTACGTAATTGGGGTTTTCCGGTGGGCGGCCACGCCGGCTGAGTGCCGGAGCGGCGGGTTCTCGCTATTGCGTCACAGAATTGCGTCACATAATCCGCAGGTCAAAAAGCTACTCGCCTAAACGATCGGATATGGTGTTGTCCTACACGCTCGTCAGCAATTGTCTCTAGCGCAAGGACTTTGGAATCGCTAACAATCCGACGCCATGACCCTTAAGTATTCAAACGCGGCTGTCAATCTCACCGGCGTCGCCGCCGAAGCGGCGCAGATGGCGGTGGAGGCAGGCTTGATCTACGTGTCGGACGCCGAGCCCGGCATTCGCCGCCTGCGCGCGGGCAAGGGGTTTTGTTATCTCACGCCGGAGAACCGTAGACTAGCGGCGGCCAAGGAACTCAAGCGCATCGCCGGCCTGGCCATCCCGCCTGCTTACCGGGACGTGTGGATTTCCGTCCAGCCGCGCGGACATCTGCAGGCGACCGGCAGGGATGCGCGCGGCCGCAAGCAATACCGCTACCACCCCGAATGGCGACAGGTGCGCGACAGCGCAAAGTTCGACCGCATGGTGGCTTTCGGCGAGGCCCTGCCGAAGCTGCGGCGCAAGCTGAAGCGGGACATGAGCTTACCCGGACTGCCGCGCGAAAAAGTTCTCGCAGTGGTCGTCGGCATTCTCGATGCAACCCGGGTGCGCATCGGCAACACCGAATATGCCCGCGACAACAAGAGCTTCGGCCTTACCACCCTGCGCAATCGCCACGTCAGCTTCATTCGCGACGGGCGCGCGGTGTTGAATTTTCGCGGCAAAGGCGGCGTGCAACACGAAGTTCACATTGATGACAAGCGGATTGTGCAGATCGTGCGGCACTGCCAGGAAATCCCCGGCCAGCATTTATTCCAATATGTGAGCGACGACGGCCAGCGCTGCCCAATCGATTCCGGCCAGGTCAACGATTATCTGCGCGAAGCGATGGGCGAGGACTTCACGGCGAAGGATTTTCGCACCTGGGGTGCAACCCTGCATGCCATCACCTTGCTCGCGCGCACGGCGCTTCCGGAAAACGGCAGCGAGCGGGCATTGAAAGGCGAGATCGCCAATGTGGTCAAGCAAGTAGCCGCCAAATTGCGCAACACCCCGGCGGTTTGCCGCAAGTCCTATATCAATCCGGCGGTTTTCGATTCGTGGCGGTCAGGACTCATCCACAGGGTATTCAACGGCAGTCTGAGTCTCGCGGCCCCGCGCAGAGCGGAATCTCTGGTGCTGGCGTTCCTGCGCCAGGAAGCAAAGGCCGCCGAAAGTCACTAATCGATTCCGCTAGGGCCCGAGACTAGGCCCGATCCCGCGGCAAGGTCCAGCCAATGCCGGTTGGAGCTTCGCCCGTCCCCCAGAGAGATGTTAGCGCCGATGGCGCCCGGCTGCGCGACCGGCGCTGTATGTCAGCCGTGTATTGAAGGTATGTCGAGTTTTCATTAGACCCTACAAGCGCCGCCACGTAACTTTCCCCGGCAATGGGATTTGCATAAGGATCTGTGATGTCGCAAGCCACGCAATTCATCAATGTGAGTCCGGTCGACGAGTCGGCTCCCGGGCGCTTCTCGCCGGTAGCAAATGCACCAAAGTTGGCCGGCATCGTGGCGGCCGCAAGCGCGCTGGTGCCCGTGCTGCGCGAGCGGGCGCAGGCCACCGAGGCCGCGCGCCGGGTTTCGGCCGAGACCACCGAGGCATTTAGAGAGGCGGGATTCTTCCGGCTGATGCAGCCCGCCCGTTATGGCGGCTATGAATATGGCTTCACCGCCTTCATCGACGTCGTCTCTGAATTGGGCCGCGGTTGCACCTCCTCCGCCTGGTGCTGTGCCATCGGTGCAATCCACCAATGGATGATGGCACTGTTTTCCGAGCAGGCGCAGGATGATGTCTGGAAGAGCAGTCCCGACGCCTTCGCCTGCGTCTCCTATTCGCCTACCGGCGCCACCGAGGCCGTCGACGGCGGCTACCTGATTTCCGGCCGCTGGCAGTACGTCTCAAACGTTGACAACTCCGCTTGGATAATCTTGGGCGCGCAATTTCCGGCGGCGGACAAGGGCATGCCGGCCGAGCCCGGCTTTGTGCTTGTTCCAAGAAGCGAATGGATCATAGAAGATACTTGGTATGTCGCGGGGCAGGTGGGCACGGGTTCGAAGACCGTGGCCATCGAAAAGCCGATCTTCGTTCCCAGGCACCGCAAGATCACTATCGCGCAGGCGGCGTCGGGCTCACCGCCGGGGTCGGCCGTGAATACGAACCGGATCTATCGAATTCCTTTCCTGTCCGCACTGCCCGTGGCCCTGGTGTCGCCGTTGCTCGGCACCGCGCAGGGCGCGGTCGAAGAGTTCGTGAACCTATGCGGCACCCGCGTCACGCGCGGCGGAATGGGCGGCAGCGGCAACCGGGTCAGCGAGTTTTATCCCGTGCAATCGCGGGTCGCGGAGGCGTCGGCCCTGGCCGACGCGGCGCGATTGCTGATCAACCGCGACACCGCCGAAGTCGAGCGGGCGACCCTGCAAGGACTGGACTTAAGCGTCGATCAACGCATACGCAACCGCAGAGACCACGCCTTTGCCGCGCGCTTGGCCCGAGAGGCGGTCGATACCGTGTTCTCCGCCGTCGGCGGCAACGGCCTGGCACTCAATCAGCCCATTCAAAGGATGTGGCGCGATGCGAACGCCATCGCCCGCCACATCACCTTGAACTGGGACGCCGTCTCGGCCATGGTCGGACAGCATCTGCTGGGACTAACCCCCAAGGGCCAGTACTGAACCTTCCGGCAACCCATGTATTCCTGGACGCTCATCACAGGCGACATTCCCCACACCTCGGACGCGCGGGCGTTTCGTCAATCGCTGGCGACATTTCCCACGGGGGTTTGCCTCGTCACGACTCTGTCGGAGCAGGGCAAGCGCGAAGGGATGACCATCAATTCCTTCGCGTCGGTGTCGCTGGCACCTCCGTTGATTCTGTGGAGCATCCGGGATGATGCGCGCAGCGCCGATGCATTCATCTGCGGCCCTCATTTCGTCCTGAGCGTCCTGGGCGCCGTGCAGCGCCCGATGGCGAGGCACTTTGCGCGCTCCGCCGCGGATAAGTTCTCCGGCTGGGAGCATGAATTCGAGGAAGGCATCGGCGGCTGTCCACGCCTTCGGGACTGTGTCGCGACCTTCGAGTGCACGACATATTCCCGATATCAGGAGGGAGATCACACCATTCTGTTGGGTAGGGTCGAGCGCCATGGCAAGACGGCAGCGCTGCCCTTGGTCCTTCATATGGGAGAAATGGGCTCGCTACTGGATCTTGCGGAAACCGCACGCACCGCGCGGACAAGATAGACAGCGCTGACCGCAGCCTCAACGGCATGCGCATAGCGGTGGCCTCGCGCAGCACGTCATATTCACCAGGCAATACGCTCCATTTCCACTAGTTATTCGTCGCAGCGGCCGCGCCACGCTAAAGTCTCCCCAGATAAAACGCACGCTCAATAACAGAGCATGCGGCGCAATGAGAAGAACGACTTGTGGGGGCGGATCCGTGGCTCAAGACACTAAGACAACATCGACGCAGTCGCCGCGCTACGATTTTCTGCCCATTGTGCACCGCAAGCCGGTGCGTTTCCCGAAGGGCGAGCGCCTGGCGGTGATGATCTACGTCAACATCGAGCATGCTCCTTTCGGCTCGACCGCTCCGGCACACGCCGTCTATCCGGGAACCATGCAGTTCAGTCCGGATATCCTGAATCACGGCTGGCGCGATTACGGCAATCGAGTCGGCCTATGGCGGATCATGGACGCCATGGATCGGCACGGCTATCGCGGCACCGTGAATCTGCAGAGCGACGTGTGCCGTGAATATCCGCTGATCATTCGCGAGGGCAACGATCGCAAGTGGGAGTGGGGCGCTCAGGGCGACAACAACACCAGCGTCACCACATTGATGTCTGAAGATCAGGAACGGGCGTTCATCCAGAAAAACGTGCGCATCATCGAGGATGCCACCGGAATGCATCCCAAGGGGTGGCTGAGCTGGGCGCTGGCGGAGAGCTTCCACACCCCTGATCTGCTCGCGGAGGCGGGTATCGAGTACGTGTCGAACTACACGCACGACGAACTGCCGGTTCCCATGCGTGTCAAGCACGGCTCGCTGCTCACCATGCCGTACACGCTCGAGATCAACGATGTGCCGGCCATCATGGTCAAGGGCACCTCGGCGGAGGTGTTCGGCCGAATGATCAAGGATCAATTCGACGTGCTGTACGAGGAAGGCAAGGAGCGGCCCCGAATCATGTCGATTTCGGTGCATCCGTTCATTTCCGGTCATCCGTTTCGCATGAAGCACATCGAGCCGGCGCTCAAGTACATCGCATCTCACGCAGACGTCTGGCTGACGACGGGCGCCGACATCAACGACTGGTATCGCGCTCACTATCTGACTTGAGGCAGGCGCCAATTCAATCCGATTATCGATAAGGGAGTTCAATGGTTCGCACTATTCTTTACAGCGGCGTGTTGTCGGCGATGCTGACCGGCGTCGCTGCGATGCCGGCGCGCGCAGAGGCGCCGGCGGCCAACGACGCACTGGCGGAGATCACCGTCACGGCGGAGAAACAAACGCAGAACCTGCAGAAGACCGCGGCCCAGGTCACGGCCATACCCGCCGACATACTGATCGACGCCGGCATCACGGATTTGCGGCAGGCGCAAATGGTGGTGCCGTCGGTGCGCTTTCAGGCGGAAGGCAACAACACCCAGGTATTCGTCCGCGGCGTCGGCGCCAATCTGGATTTTCCGAACGTCGAGCCCAATGTGGCATTTAACTTCGCCGGTATTTATCTTCCCCGGGAAGCGACCAGCGCGGCGTTCTTCGATGTGCAGCAGCTCGAAGTGCTGCCCGGGTCCCAAGGCACCTTGTATGGCCGCAGCGCCATCGGCGGCACCATCAACCTGACACCCGCGAAACCCGGCTTCAACAACGATGGCCAGACGGTACTCGAGGTCGGCAATCACTCCTCCGTGCACGTCACGACAACGCAAAACATCAAGGCGTCCGACACCGTAGCGGTGCGGGCCGCGGTGGACTATGCCTATAACACCGGCTATGAGGAAACCGGCGCCTTCTCCAAGGACGACATAAGCCTGCGTCTGTCGACCCTCATCAATCCCAATGACCGGCTGTCGATCTATCTGTGGGCGCAAGGCGCCGAAAAGCGCGGCTTTACGGAGAACCTGGTCAACAAGGGATCGAGTCCGATCAACGGCAGCTACTGCGAGATGTGCTATTTCTACGGCAATGTCTGGAACGACACGCGCACTGGTCCCTATGCCGCGCCCTTCGGCGCCACCGACGCGCAGCGCAACCACTACAAGACCGACACCATCGGTGGACAGATCGATTACAAATTCGACAACATGATGTTGAGCTACATACCGTCGTACTTGTATCTGGATGCACGGCCACAGTACTGGCTGAGCGCCATCCTGTCGACCAATACGGCGCACTATAACCAGCTGACGCAGGAACTCAGGCTCGCGAGCACGGGTGACGGGCCGTTCAAGTGGCTCGGCGGCCTGTACTACTATAATTCGCGCAACAGCGGTTCTGAATTCCTGTTCCTCAATCAGCCTTTCAGTTTCTATCAGACCAATGTCGACGGCGACCGCTTGCAGGGATACTCGGCCTTCAGTCAGTTGACCTACAGCATCACTGATACGTTGCGGATTACGGGCGGAGGGCGCGGTAGTTCCACCCAGCGAACCGCCCACGGCTTTGAAGTGGTCGCGCTCGGAGGGCGGCCCTATGACTTTGACAAGACCTACAATCACTTCGACTGGAAAGTCGGCCTGGAAAAGGATTTGACCCCGAAGGTGATGGTATACGGAGTCGTGCAGACCGGCTTTCAGACGGGCACGTTCAACGCGCTGCCCAACACTGCCACCTACAGCAACGAAGTCAAGCCGGAGGAGCTCAAGTCCTACACTGTGGGCATCAAGTCACGTTGGTTGGACGACCGGCTGCAAATCAACGACGAGATCTATTATTACGATTTCCATAATCTCATCATTCAGTCCTACGATATTTCCGCGCCGTACAATTCCATTTTTAACGGCAATAAAGTGGCCATCAAGGGCACGCAGCTCGACATACTCACCAAAGTATTCACCGACGATCAGGCCAATGTGAATATCGCCTATTCGCATGCGCGCAACGTCGATGTGGTCGATACGGGCGGAGTCAGCTACGACGGGTTGGCGACCGCTTATGCGCCGGATTGGGTAATCGAGACCGGCTACACGCACAATACGCCCATTGGCGCGGCAACCTTGCGTGCGCACATCGACTGGCGCTTCGAAAGCAAATGGTGGGCTGACTACGTGCACAACAAGGGCACGGAGCAGGCACCGTCGAACAAGGGTGATGCCTCGCTCACCTACGATGCCGACTGGTGGAGCGCAGGGCTGTGGATCAAGAACATGACGAACAAGGCCGTCATCGCGGCAACCGCGGCAGCTGGCATTCCGGGCCCTGCGACCGCCTATCTGGAGGATCCTAGGACATTCGGCGCCCGTTTCTCGGTCAAGTACTGATGCCTTCCGAGGCTCAGATGATCGAAACGCTGTGGACCCGTTCAGAGATCGAGCGCGTAATGCTGAATTTCGGCCGCGCGCTCGATCTCGGGGACTGGAAACTGTATCGCAGCTGCTTCCCCGATCGCTTCCTGGTCAATTTCGAGAGACTGACCGGTCAGCCGGAAGTGTATGTCGATGCCGAACTGTGGACGCGTTTTGCGGAAGTGATCCTAAGCCCGGTGCGGCGCCATCATCAATATTCGAATTTCTCCGCGAGCATCGACGGCGACAATGCCACAGCCGTCATTTATATGGTGGCGCGCCACTGGAAGTCCACCGACAGCGGAGCCGCGGAATACACCCAGAACGGCTGGTACGAGAACAGCTTTGCGCGCATTGGCGGTGAATGGAAGATCACCCGTTTGCTTCACACCTATCAGTGGGTGTCAGGCAACGGTGGCTTGTTCGATTTCTCCGATCCCGAGCTCATCAAGGTGATGGGACAGGTGTTCGACCCCAAGAACCGCGTCAAGCGCTAGACCTCGTTCGCGTCGTCCTCCGGATGAGGTAAATCGTCCTCGTCATCGACCTCGAATTCCTCGGGAGTCTCTGTGTTCTCATCGACCTCACGGATACTGGCTTCATTTTCGCCGGCATGCTCGTCGTCTCTATCGTCATAGTCATCTTCGGTGCCGGTGGTGGGTGGCACGGGCAATTCAGGGATCTCGGACATCGTGTAATCCTCGCGAGGGTCAGGTCGCCAGTATCCGCCCATAGGTTCGATGAAGTCTGTCGGCGGATGGCCTACATAGGTCAGAATGACTGCATGTCGACCGAACCTCCTCTGTACAGCGCGGCATACAAACGCCTCGTGGTATTGCTGCTCATGACCGCCTATGCCTTCAACGCCATGGATCGGACGATTATTTCGATCATTGGGCAGTCGATGAAGCTTGATCTGAAGCTGACCGACACGGAATTGGGATTACTCGGCGGCACGGCGTTCGCCCTGCTGTATGCGTTCGGCGGAATTCCGATTGCGCGCCTCGCTGAGCGAATCAGCAGGGTCAATATCATCACCGTCGCGCTCATCGTCTGGTCGAGTTTGAGTACGCTATGCGGCGCGGCGCTGAGCTTCCCGCAGCTGCTCCTGATCAGAGCCGGCGTGGGCTTTGCAGAGGCCGGCTGCTCGCCGCCCGCGCACTCGTTGATTTCGGATTATTTCGAGCCGTCGCGGCGCACCTCGGCGCTGTCGATTTATACCTGCGGTATATCGCTCGGGTATCTGTTGGCCGCGTTGGCGGGCGGCTACGTGGCACAGCATTGGGGATGGCGTGCGGCATGTGCCATGGTGGGCTTGCCGGGGCTCGTAATCGCCGTTCTGATCAAGACCTTCGTTCGCGAACCGCCGCGCGGCAATTCGGAACCGGCGGCCGCGTTGCGAGACCGTGCAGCGCTGGCTCGGTTCTCTTGGCGCGCCGAAGTGCGCGAACTGCGCAATGTCGGCAGCGCACTCCTGACCGACAGGCCGGTGCTTCACATGGTGCTCGGCGTCACCGTCGGCGGATTTGCGGCCTATGGTTTCTACGCCTTTCTCCCTCCCTACCTCAGCCGCGGTTTTGGCCTCGACTACACCACGATCGGCGTGATCGCCGGTCTTTCCGCGGGAGTGGCGGTGGGCATCGGCATCGTCGCCGGCGGATTCGTAGCCGATGCGCTGGCTACGCGCAATGCGCGCTGGTATGCGCTGGTTCCGGGCCTCGGCGGCGCCATCGCGGTGCCTTTGTACGTGCTCGCGCTGTTGCAGCCCCGCTGGCCGGCGGCCACCTGCCTGTTGTCGATGGCAGGGTTCTTCCAGTACGCCTCCCTCGGGCCCACATTCGGAGTGGTGCAGAATGTGGTCGGTCCAAGGCGACGCGCCACGGCCACGGCTTTTCTGTATATCTGCTTGAATGTATTTGCGTTGGGCGGAGGACCCTTATTCACGGGCTGGGTCATCGATCATTTCGCGGAAACCGGCTTCGCCGCGCAATTCAATGGTCAAGCGGGCGGCGGTGCGGTGCGCGCAATGGGCGGCGGTGGGGAGCGCGCGGTGGGCGCGGTGGGCGCGACCTTCAAGCGCTCTTGCCCGGGGGGTAGCGCGCTGCCGACGGCCGGCCCCGAAGTACAAATTCAGTGCCGCTCAATCTTGGCGCAGGCAACCAGGCGCGGAATGCTGGTGACTTTGTTCTTTTTCGCCTGGGCAGCGGGGCATTACTTGCTGGCCTCGCTGGGCATTGCCAAGGCACTCATAGCGGCCTCCTCGGTCCAGTCGGACTCGACATAGAACGGACCGGGACGCTCGCGAAGCTGCTCGTACTTGCAAACTTCCGGTTCCGCGCCGAGCGAAGTTGAAACTCCGCTGCGAAACGCCCACTCGCCGCGCTCGCTGTCACTCGCCCGCACATAACTGTTGATCATGAAACGCCGATCGTAGTCGCTGACGTTGGGCGCCGAGCCGTGCACGGTGAATAAAGTCCAAAGCAAAAGATCGCCGGGCTCCATCACGCAGGTGCGGATGTTGGACGGATCAAGTCCTGCGCGGCGCAGTTCCTCCTCCTGTGTTTGACCGACCATGATGGGTCCGTCGTCCGAGAGCCCCAAGTAGCCCAGCCGATGGCTCCCGGGCATGACCCGCAACGCGCCGTTCTCGACGGTTTGCCGATCGATGGCGAGGCCTGTCGTCAAGGTGCTCTGTAGATAGTCGAAGTCTTTGATATTGCCTTGCCGGAAGCGGGCGTCCTGGTGAAATCGATACGAGGTATATTTCGCGCCCGGCGGTTTCCAGTGGATTTGATGCGAAATCTGCTTGATGTCTTTCCCCAGGAAGGGCTCGAGCACGGCAAGGTACTGCGGGCTGCGGCGCATCCGCTCCAACAATGGGCTCAGCCACGCGGTCCAATGCGCCTGCAATACCACGCGCCGGCCAGCCTTCGGGTCGTTCAGCACCTCGAACAGCAGGTTCTTGTCCCGATAGGTCGCATGGTGGCGGAGGCCTTCCTGGTACATGCGATCCGCTTCTGCGCTGATTTCCGCGATTTCCTCGCGCGAGAGGAAACCGCGCACGACGGCGAACCCATTGCTGCGAAGCTCGGCAACCAGATCCTGCATGATGTGTTGCAGTTTAGTCCCATTTGCCAAATTGCGCCCTTACAATGGGGCGATCGTGCGCGGCGCCCCCAAGGAACACCCGTTGAAGATCGATGACCTCAAGGAATCACGCAGACAGGCGGCGCTCGACTATCACGAGTTTCCGACTCCCGGAAAACTGTCGGTCACGGCCACGAAGCAATTGCTCAACCAAAGCGACCTGGCGCTGGCTTATTCGCCGGGGGTTGCCGCCGCTTGCGAGGCCATCGCCGCCGATCCGCTCAATGCGTTTCGCTTTACCGCGCGCGGCAACTTGGTTGGCGTGATCACGAACGGCACCGCGGTACTGGGCCTGGGGGCGATCGGGCCACTGGCTGCGAAGCCTGTCATGGAGGGCAAGGCGGTGCTGTTCAAGAAATTTGCGGGCATCGACGTGTTCGACATCGAGGTCGAGCAGCGCGATCCGCTCAAACTCGTGGAGCTGATCGTGGCCCTCGAGCCCACCTTCGGCGCCATCAATTTGGAGGATATCAAGGCGCCGGAATGCTTCGTCGTGGAGCGCGAATTGCGCCGGCGTATGAAGATTCCGGTGTTCCACGATGACCAGCATGGCACGGCGATCATCGTCGGTGCGGCCTGCCTCAACGGGCTGCAAGTCGTGGGCAAGGATATCAAGGCGATTAAAATGGTGGTGAGCGGCGCCGGCGCGGCGGCGCTGGCCTGTGTGGACCTGCTGCTCGAGTTAGGTCTGGTGCGCGAGAATGTCTGGCTGGCGGATCTCGCCGGCGTGGTCTACGAAGGCCGGCAGGAGCTGATGGATCCGGAAAAGGCGCGCTTTGCGCAGCCCACAGCCGCCCGCACTTTGAACGACATCATCGGCGGGGCGGATGTGTTCCTCGGCTTATCCGCGGGCGGCGTGCTCACCCAGGCCATGGTCGCGATGATGGCGGCCAGGCCATTGATCCTCGCGCTGGCGAATCCCACTCCGGAAATCCTGCCGGAGGAGGTGAGGGCGGTGCGTGGTGACGCCGTCATCGCCACGGGGCGCAGCGACTATCCCAATCAGGTCAACAATGTGCTGTGTTTTCCCTTCATATTCCGTGGCGCGTTGGATGTTGGCGCGACCACCATCACTCGGCCCATGGAAATCGCCGCCGTGCATGCCATCGCGGAACTGGCGCGCCAGGAACAGAGCGACGTCGTGGCGGCGGCGTACGGAGGCATGGAGGACCTGGCCTTCGGGCCCGAATACCTCATCCCCAAACCCTTCGACCCGCGCTTGATCGTGAAGATTGCGCCGGCGGTGGCCGAGGCCGCCATGCTGTCGGGGGTTGCGACCCGGCCGATCGCCGATTTGGAGGCTTATGGTCAGCGGCTGCTGCAGTTCGTCTACCACAGCGGCACGTTGATGCAGCCGCTTTTTGCCGCGGCGCGCGCGCTGCCCGCGCAGCGCAGCCGTATCGTCTATGCGGAAGGGGAGGATGAGCGCGTGCTTCGCGCCGTGCAAATTGCCGTGGACGAGAAGCTCGCCACTCCCATTCTGGTCGGCCGTCCGGCGGTCATCGAAGGTGCCATCAAGCGTCACGGGCTACGCATCCGGCTGGGAGAGCACTTCAGCGTCGTGAATCCCGAGCACGATGCGCGATTTCGCGAGTATTGGCAGGATTATCATAAGCTCACCGAACGCAGCGGTGTGACCGCGCAATACGCGAAGCTGGAGATGCGCCGCCGCACCACGCTGATTGCCGCGATGCTTCTGAGAAAGGGTGAAGCCGATGGGCTGATCTGCGGCATGATCAGCACCACCGCGCGGCACCTGCAGTATATCGATCAAGTCATTGGCCGGCGGGCTGGAGTCACTGTATACGGCGCGATGAGCGGGCTGGTCCTGCCTGGGCGTCAGGTGTTCATCGTCGACACTCACGTTAATCTCGATCCCAGTGCCGAGCAGCTCGCGGAAATAACCCGGATGGCGGCGGATCAGCTGTGCGCATTTGGCCTCACGCCCAAGGTCGCTCTGCTGTCGCATTCCAATTTCGGCAGCAGCGATGCACCCTCCGCGCTCAAGATGCGAGCGACCCTGGCGCTGCTGCACGAGCGTTTGCCTGATTTGGAAGTGGACGGCGAAATGCACGGCGACAGTGCGCTCGATGAGACTGCGCGCTCGAGAGTGCTGCCCGGCAGCACTCTGCACGGCAGTGCGAATCTCCTTGTGTGCCCCAATCTCGACAGTGCCAACATTGCGTATAATCTGGTCAAGTCTGCGGCCGGTCACAATGTCGCCATCGGCCCCATTTTGTTAGGGTGCGCCGCCCCTGCTCATATTCTGACTCCGGCGGCTACGGTACGGCGCATAGTCAACATGACGGCCGTCACCGTGGTGGAAGCCAGCCGACAGGTGGATGCCGCACGCAAATGCTGAGGGCGCCGGATCGGCATGGTGAACTTCTTGGGAGAGGGTGCGTCTATGGTGAGAGGAGTAACGTCATGCCACACCCGATTCGAGACTGCCTGTCAGTTGTTGGCGCGACGGCGGTGCTTGCCTGGTCGTGCGGATCGAGCGGCATCGCCGCGGCTGAAACCTCGGCCGCTGCGCCCGCCGATGTATTGAGCAGCGAGTGGCAGCATCGCAAGCTGACATTCGCTTACCAGGGCTTCACGACTCTCTACACCTGCGACGGCCTCGCGGATCACGTTCGGCAGATCCTCTTGTATCTCGGCGCCCGCAAGGATCTGAAAGTCATCGCCACCGGTTGCCCGGGCCCGTTCAATTCACCCAGCCGTAGCGCCTTTGTCAATGTGGATTTCTATGCGCTCGTGCGGGGCGCCGCCGCGCCGTCCGCCGGTTCGCCGGTAGCGGAGACGCTCAAGGCTCACTGGGTTCCGATCGAACTGACGCCGCAACGTCCCAACTTCATGAGTGGCGGGGATTGCGAACTCATTCAAGGCATGAAGGACTTCATCACGAAGAACTTCACGCTGCGGGCAGTGGAATATCGCACCAGTTGCTTTCCCAACCAGGCAACCCTCAACGGGTTCTCCGTCAAGGGCGAGGCGTTGAGAGTGTTGCCGTCGGCGGCGCCCGGCTAGCCTGGAATCAGTCGGCGCCGTAGGCGCGGCTTTTCCAGCGGGCGCCTCGGCCGCGCCAGTAGTTGACCGCTGAGCCCAAGGTAGCCGCCATGTAAAACAGCGCGATCAGCGGCAGCGCCATTGCCCACGCGGGACTGCGCCCGTAGCGGGTCAATGTGGGCACATAGCTGAGCGCCGCCATTGCAAAGGCTGCCACGCCGCAAGCGCGCGTCCAGCCTTGGCCGAACAATATTGCCGCTGCCGGCACCAACCACACCACGGACAGGCCGAGCAGGGTGAGCGACAACAGCGCCGCCGAATACCGCAGCTGAGTAAAGGCCGTGCGCGAAATCATGTGCCAAATATCGGCAAATCTTGCGTAGGGGCGAATGGACGCGGCGAGCGCCGAGTGGCCGAGAAATATCGCAGCGGAGGCTTTGACGGCTTTGGCCAGCGCAACATCGTCGATCAGGGAGTTCTTGATGGCCTCGATGCCGCCGATGTGCTGCAGAGCGTCGCGGCGAATCAATACCGTGCCGCCTGCGGCGGCGGCGACGCGCGAATTCGGGTCATTCACCCGGTCGAACGGATACAGCATCTGAAAGAAATAGACGAAGGCGGGCACCAGGGCACGCTCGGCGAGGCTGGAGCAGTTCAAGCGCACCATTTCGCTCACCATCTGCGCCTCGGATTGCAGGAGCTTCGCGACCAGCGAGGAGAGATGACGCGGGTCGTGCACGATGTCGGCATCGGTGAGCAACAGAATGGGCGCATGACCCGCCGCGACGCCCTGGCTCAATGCCCATAATTTCCCGGACCAGCCGGGCGGCTTCGAGCGCAGAGAAATGACGTGCAGCCCGGCCGCCATGTGCGTCGATGCTCCCTTGCCCGCCAATGCCGCCGTGTCGTCGGTGGAATTATCGTCAACCAAGATCACGCGGAAGGCGCCACGATAATCCTGCCCGAGCAGAGATCCGATGGCGGCAGCGATGGTGTGCGCCTCATCGCGCGCCGGAACCACGATGTCCACCTGCGGAAACTGCGGCGGTGTGGCTGCAGGCAGCTCCGGGCCGCGTTGCCAAAATCTTCCGTGAGCAAACAACAGATAGATCCAGATGAGCAATGACAGCAGCACGATCATTGCCGCCCCCGCCCCCGCCCCCGCCCCCGCCGCCCCGATGCCTTCAAATA
>JANXZQ010000087.1 GCA_025355445.1 Gammaproteobacteria bacterium | reverse complement strand
GTGGCGCTGCAGAATGGTGGAGAATTCTTCGACGAAGGTGTCGAAGCGCAGCTCCAGGCGGCTCACCTGATCGGCAAACCGGTTGTAGGCCACCACCGCGGGGATGGCGGCGAATAATCCGATCGCGGTGGCTATCAGCGCCTCTGCAATACCGGGAGCCACCGCCGCCAGCGTCGCCTGCTGCACATTGCCGAGATTGTGGAATGCACTCATGATGCCCCACACCGTGCCGAACAAACCCACATAGGGGCTGGTGGACCCCACCGTCGCCAGCATCGCCAGATTGCGTTCCAGCCGATCCATTTCCCGCATCTGCGCGATTCGCATGGCGCGGCGCGCGCCCTCCAGCAGTTGATCCGTAGGCGTCCCCTGCTGGCGCAGGCGGCTGAATTCGCCGAAGCCGGATTCGAAAATGCTTTGCTCGCCGGTGCCGGCGCGCCCCTTGGTCTCGATGCTGCGATAAAGCGTGGACAAGTCTCCGCCGGACCAAAATGCCGTCTCGAACTGGTCGGCCTGGCGCCGCGAGTGCGAGATGACGCGGCTTTTCTTGAAGATGACGGCCCACGACGCCACCGAGGCCGCCAGCAGGAGCACCATGACCGCCTGAACGATGACGCTCGCATCGAGCACCAGGGTCCAGATCGATAAGTCATTGCCCATTGTTACGCCACTCCAGAAATAAATCCTTGGGAATCGGCCGCGGCTTCAGCGTGCCGGAATCGAGACAGGCGACCCGAACGCTCGCGTCGATGAGTTGCGCATGGCCGCGCGTGATCGTTTGTTTGAATGTAATTGTGGCACCGCTCAAGCGGGCAAGTTCCGCGGTGACGAGAATTTCATCATTGAGCACGGCGGGCCGCAAGAAATCCACAGTCACATTGACCACGGCAAATTGCAGTTGCCGCTCGGCGCGCAGCGCAAGCTGATCAATGCCGAGCGCGCGCAGCCAGTCGCTGCGGCAGCGTTCCATGAATTTCAGATAATTCGCGTAGTACACCACCCCGCCGGCGTCGGTGTCTTCCCAATAGACGCGACATGGGACGGCGAAACTCGCCGCCGCCGCGACGCTCGGCAACCGCGGCACTACTGTGCATCCCGGAACAGCGGCAGGTTGAGGTCCCGGTCGATGGTCGGGGCCGCGAGACCGAAGTGCGCGTAGGCGCTGCGCGTCGCGACGCGGCCGCGCGCGGTGCGCATCAAAAATCCCTGCTGAATCAGGAACGGCTCGATGACGTCCTCGATGGTGCCGCGCTCCTCGCTCATGGCTGCCGCCAGGCTGTCGACGCCCACCGGTCCGCCCTCGAATTTTTCGATCACCGTCAGCAGCAATTTTCTGTCCAGCATGTCGAAACCTTGCGGATCCACCTCCAGCATATCGAGCGCCGCGATCGCGACCTGCGCGCTGATGAGCCCGGCCGCCTTGACCTCGGCAAAGTCGCGCACCCGGCGCAGCAGGCGATTGGCGATGCGCGGAGTGCCGCGCGACCGCTCGGCAATGCGCTGCGCCCCGTCCGCTTGCAGCTGCAGCTGCAGTATGGACGCGCTGCGCGTGACGATTTTCGTCAGATCCTCGGTCGAATAGAATTCCAGCCTCTGCACGATGCCGAAACGATCCCGCAGTGGCGAGGTGAGAAGTCCCGCGCGGGTGGTCGCTCCCACCAGAGTGAACGGTGGCAGATCGAGCTTGATCGACCGGGCGCCCGGCCCCTCGCCGATCATCAGATCGAGTTGCGAGTCTTCCATCGCCGGATACAGGACTTCTTCGACGACGGGACTCAAGCGATGGATTTCGTCCACGAACAGCACGTCGCGCGGTTCGAGATTGGTCAGCAGCGCCGCGAGATCACCGGGACGTTCCAACACGGGACCCGATGTCTGCCGTAAATTGACCTTGAGCTCATTTGCGATGATATTCGCCAAAGTGGTCTTGCCGAGACCGGGAGGCCCGAAGATGAGTACATGATCCAGCGCCTCGCCGCGATTGCGCGCCGCCTGAATGAAGATGTCCATTTGAGTCTTCACGGTGGATTGCCCCACGTACTCGGCCAAGCTCTTCGGCCGCACCGCGCGATCCACCACCTCGTCTTCCCGCTTGGCGGGGCTTGCGATGACTCGATCCTGTTCAATTCCCATGCGAGGAGCCCGTCTTCACGCTTTGGCGGCCGACTTTAAGGCGCGGCGTATCAATTCCGTGGTCGCAAGCTCCGGTTCATCGACCGACTTCAAGAGACGAATCACTTCCGGAGGCTTGTAGCCGAGCGCGATCAGGGCGCTGAACGCCTCGCTTTGCGGCGTGACGGCCGCACCAGCTCCCGCCGGACTGCCGGCCGCCGGCATCGACAGCTTCTTGACGCTGTCGCGCATCTCGATGATGACGCGCTCTGCGGTCTTGCGGCCGATGCCCGGAATCCGCGTCAGCATTGCAACATCCTCCGCCTCGATGGTGCGCAGGAAATCGTCGACACTGGCGCCCGAGAGAATGCCCAGCGCGATCTTCGGTCCGACACCCGATACCTTGAGCAGCCCGCGGAACAAGCGCCGCTCGCCGTCGGTGCCGAAGGCATACAAGATATGGGCATCTTCACGCACGACCAAATGGGTGAATAACGCGACCGGCTCGCCGGCAGCCGGCAATCCATAGAAGGTCGACATGGGCGCTTCCATCTCATAGCCGACGCCGTTCACATCGACCATCAGCATGGGCGGCTGCTTGACGGCCAGGCGGCCTTTAAGAAAGCCGATCATCCTCGGCTCGCGGAACGCAGCACCGAGGCGCGCACTCGGCCACGCAGCGCATGGCACACGGCCGCCGCCAGGGCATCGGCGGCGTCGGCCGATACCGGGCCGTCGAGTTTGAGAATACTTCTCATCATGAGCTGCACCTGGGCCTTCTCTGCACTGCCCGAACCCACCACGGCTTGCTTGATCTGCCGCGTCGCATATTCGAACACCTCGGCATTCGCATCCGCTGTTCCGCAGATGGCGGCGCCGCGCGCCTGCCCCAATTTCAAGGCGCTGTCGGGGTTGCGGTTGACGAACACGCGCTCGATCGCGATTTCGTGCGGACGATACTGAACCACCAAGGTCTGCACGCAGCGGAAAATCTCGCACAGCCGATCGGCAAATTCGCCCTTCTGGGTACGGATCACACCGCTTGCCACGTAGGTGAGTCGGGGGCCCACGGCGTCCAGAACGCCAAACCCGGTGCGCAACGAACCCGGGTCGATGCCGAGCACGCGCACGCTGGCGCTCTCAGCACCGCGCACGGGCTATCCTCTCATCAAACCGCAGCTTCGAATCCGTCATTTGCCGCGTATGATACCGGCAATAGGCGCTTAAACCCACCGGCAGCGGCTGCGCAATCCAAATGGAAACAACGGCTTCAACCCGAATCACGGCGAGCGAGCGGCTGCACGCCGCCTTCGCGGCCGTGCGCGCGCTGGAGTTGCCCGATTCGGCCGCGGACCTGCGCCGTGCGGCGCTGGATGTGGCGCAAATCGTGCGTACTCTGGACGCAGATGACGAGGTGACGATCGCGGCCGTGGTGCAGCCCCTGCTCGACGCCAAACTTCTCACCCCCGACGCGGCCGACAAGCTGTTCGGTGTCGAGGCCACGCGCTTGGCGCGGGGCTTGAGCCAATTGGGAGAGTTCGGCTTGCCTCCCGATTGGACCCCGGAGCAAGGCCTCGAGTCGGGTCAGGCCGAGGCGCTGCGCAAGATGCTGCTGGCCGTCATCGGCGACGTGCGCCTGGTGGTGGTGAGGCTCGCCGGCCAATTGCAGAAAATGCGCGCCGCGAAATCGCTGAGCCCCACCCTGCAGCGCAAGTTCGCGACCGAGACACGTGAGGTCTATGCGCCGCTCGCCAATCGGCTGGGTGTATGGCAATTGAAGTGGGAGTTGGAGGATCTTGCCTTCCGCTACCTGCAGCCCGCCGATTACCAGCACGTCGCCGCGGCGCTCAAGATGCGCCGCTCCGAACGCGAACTCTACATCGATGAATTAAAGACCACGCTGCGCGCCGCGCTCAACGAGGCGGGCATCGATGCAAAGATCGACGGCCGGCCGAAGCACATATACAGTATTTGGCGCAAGATGCAGACCAAGCAGCTCGCCTTCGAGCAGCTCATGGATATTCGCGCGGCGCGCCTGCTGGTGGGCGATGTCGCCGAGTGCTATGCGGCGCTCGGGATCGTGCACTCGCTTTGGCAGTTCATCCCCGGGGAGTTCGACGACTACATCGCGACGCCGAAGGACAATCTGTACCGATCGATTCACACGGCCGTGATCGGACCCGGTTCGCAGCCCGTCGAAATCCAGATCCGCACCCATGAGATGCATGCGAATTCCGAGCGTGGTGTGGCGGCTCATTGGCGCTACAAGGAGGGTGGCCGCAACGATGCGGCCTATGAGCGCAAGATCGATCAGCTGCGCTCGCTGTTGGCGCCGGCGGATGGAAGCGAAACTTCGCGGGATTTCCTCGATCGCATGCGCATCGATCTGTTCCAGGATCGGATCTACGTCGTGTCGCCCAAGGGTGAAATAGTCGATGTGCCGATGGGCGGCACGCCCTTGGACTTCGCCTATCAGGTGCACACCGACCTAGGTCATCGTACCCGCGGCGCGAAGGTGAACGGGCGCATCGTGCCGCTCTCGCGCGAACTCAAGAACTCCGAGACGATCGAGATCATCCGCTCGGCGAACGCGCGGCCGAGCCGCGACTGGCTCGCCCACGTCCGCACCGGCCGCGCCCGTCACCGCATCCGCCAATGGCTGCGGCAGGAGGAGGCGCACACCTCGATCAAGATCGGGCAGGAGATCATCGAGCGTGAACTGAAGCGGCGCCGGCATCCCAAGCTCACCGACGCCCAGCTCGAGGGCGCCGCGCGGACGCTCAAGCTCAACGACACGGCGCACCTCTATGCCTCGGTCGGGCAGGGGGACCTCAACGTCACCCAGGTGCTGCGCGCGATCTACCCGGACTTCGACGGGCGCGACGACTCGGCGCTCAAGGCGAGCCCGCTCGAACGCCTGATGGACCGCATGAAGGGCACCGGCACGTCGAAGGGGATCCGCATCTCCGGCGTCGACGGCGTGATGGTGCGCTACGCGCAGTGCTGCCAGCCCGTGCCCGGCGACAAGGTGGTGGGCTACGTCACGCGCGGGCGCGGCGTCAGCATCCACCGCGGTGACTGCCCCAACGTGCTGACGCTCGCCCACGAGCCGGAGCGCCGCC
>JANXZQ010000084.1 GCA_025355445.1 Gammaproteobacteria bacterium | reverse complement strand
GGCGCGAGCGCAGCCACTTTTATCGCTTCATGCGCCAAGTGCATGCACAGCTGCGCGCCGCCGCCCCACGCGAGCAGCCGCTCGAGGCCGTCGCGCAGCAGCTGGCGCAATCGGCGCAGATAATCTGTCTCGACGAATTCTTCGTGGCCGATATTGCCGACGCCATGCTTCTCGCCGGCCTCTTCGAAGGACTGTACCGCCGCGGCGTGACCCTCGTCGCCACATCCAATGCCCCGCCCGATGAACTGTACAAGGACGGCCTGCAACGTTCGCGCTTCTTGCCCGCCATTGAGCTGATCAAGAGCCGCATGGACGTGGTGCACCTGGACGGCGGCGTCGATTATCGTTTGCGGCAGCTGCAGCAGGCGCCGACCTACTTGGATTCGAGGCTCGCAGACTCGACGGCGCAGCTGCGGCTCAGGTTTGCCGCGCTCGCCGGAGACTGCGCCGCAGGACCGTCGATACTGACGATTGAAGACCGCAGCATCACCGCGCTGGCCACCGGTGTGGGATCGGCATGGTTTGAATTCAGCGAGCTGTGTACGGGACCGCGCAGCCCGAACGACTACATCGAGCTGGCGCGCATGTTCCACACGATTTTCATTGCCAATATCCCGCAGTTCACCTCTGCCGACGAGGACGCCGCGCGCCGCTTCATCGCCGCCATCGACGAGTTCTACGATCGCGGCGTCAAGCTGGTGGTCTCGGCCGCCGCGCCGCCCGCTGCGCTCTATCACGGCGAACGCCTGCACTTCGAGTTTCAGCGCGCCGCCAGCCGTCTCGTCGAAATGCAGACACAGAAATATCTCGCCGCCGAACATCGCCCATAAAGGACGGGGGTCGCGGCGCTTAGCACGACCCCGTAGATTCTGCGCGAAGCGCATGGAAACACCTGGCATAATTCGCCCATGACGACGGTCGCCGAATTCAAAATACGCTACAGGCAGATTCTCGATCCGAGCGGCACCACGGTCGCGCCGCTGCCGCGGTTTGCACAGGACAGCGAGGAGGTGTTGCGCCTATACCGCGCCATGACGCTGGTCCGCGTATTCGATGCCAAGTCGGTCAACTTGCAGCGCACCGGGCAACTCGGCACCTATCCCTCATCGCTGGGACACGAAGCGGCGCATGTGGGCATCGGCGCGGCGCTGCGGCCCGAGGATGTGCTCGCTCCCGTGTACCGCGAATTCGGCACTCAGCTGTGGCGCGGCGTCACCATGACCGAAATCCTGACGTACTGGGGCGGCGACGAAACCGGCAACGACTTCGCCGTGCCGCGCCACGACTTCGCCTGGTGCGTGCCCATCGCCACCCAAACCCTGCACGCCGCCGGTGCTGCGATGGCCTTCAAGATATTGAAGCAGCCGCGCTGCGCGCTGGCCTATATCGGCGACGGCGGTACCTCCGAGGGCGCCTTCTACGAAGCCATCAATCTGGCGGGCGCGCGCACGCTGCCCGTGGTATTCGTCATCGTCAACAACGGCTGGGCCATTTCAGTTCCAGTCGCGCAGCAAACGGCCGCGCAAACCTTGGCGCAGAAGGCAGTGGCGGCCGGCATCCCCGGCTTGCAGGTCGACGGCAATGACGTATTCGCCGTTCGCGAGGCGGTCGCCGAGGCGCTCGAGACCGCACGGCGCGGCGGCGGCCCGACGTTGATCGAGGCGCTCACCTACCGATTGAGCGATCACACCACCGCGGATGACGCCAGCCGCTACCGCCCCGGTGAAGAAGTCAAACAAGCGTGGGCCCTCGAGCCCTTGATCAGGATCCGCGAATTTCTGCTCAAGAGCGCAGTGTGGGATGCGGCCAAGGAGCAGGCCCTGCTGGAGGAATGCACGCGCCAGGTCGATGCCGCCGTAAACGCATACCAGGCCAAGGCAAAACCCTCCACTGACGCCATGTTCGACCATTTATTCGCCGTCCTCCCGGCGCATCTGCACGAGCAACGCCGCATCGCGCGCAAGTACGGCTCCAAGCACAGCGGTCATTGAATTGGCGAAAATAACCATGGTGGAGGCCATTGCAATGGCGCATGGCTGGGAGATGCAGCACGACCCGCAGGTGGTCGTCATCGGTCAGGACGTGGGTGCCAACGGCGGGGTATTCCGCGCGACCGCGGGGCTGCAGGAACGCTTCGGCAAGGACCGGGTGCAGGACACCCCGCTCGCCGAAGCAACCATCGCAGGTATGTCGGTGGGCATGGCGACGCATGGACTGAAGCCCGTCGCCGAAATTCAATTCATGGGGTTTTTATATCCGGCATTGGATCAGATCGTGAACCACATGTCGCGCATGCGTAACCGCACTCGCGGCCGCTTGAGTTGCCCGGTGGTGATGCGCATGCCGCACGGCGGCGGCATTCACGCTCCGGAACATCATTCAGAGAGCACCGAGACCATGCTGTGCCACATACCGGGAATACGTGTCGTATGCCCGTCCTCGCCGGCGCGCGCCTATGGCCTGCTGCTGGCGGCCATCCGCGATCCGGATCCGGTGATGTTCTTGGAGCCCGTGCGACTGTATCGCGCCATGCGCCAGGAAGTGAACGACAGCGGTGAGGCTCTGCCGCTCGACCGGTGTTTCATTCTGCGCGAGGGCAATGACCTCTCCATCGTCACGTGGGGCGCCATGACTCTCGAGACGCTGCGCGCCGCCGTCGAACTCGACAAGTGCGGGATCAGCGCCGAGATCATCGACCTGGCGACGTTGAGCCCCATCGACATCGAGACCATCCTGGCGTCCGTGGCCAAGACCGGCCGGCTGCTGATCGTGCATGAGGCGGCGCGCAACGTCGGCGTCGGCGCGGAAATCGCCGCGCTGGTCGCGGAGCACGGCCTCTATGATCTGCAGGCGCCCATACAACGCGTCACCGGTTTCGATACCATCATGCCGCTGTTCAAGCTCGAGCACGCTTACATTCCGAGCGTGCAGCGAATCATCGACGCTGCGCAACTGACTTTTGCCGACTAGGAAGGACCCAAGGCTGTCACATGAGTACATTCAGGCTTCCAGATTTGGGCGAAGGTTTGGCCGAAGCCGAGATCGTCGAGTGGCATGTCAAAGTGGGCGACGACGTGCGCGTCGATCAGCCCATGGTATCGGTGGAGACTGCAAAAGCCGTGGTCGAAGTGCCCGCTCCCTTCAGCGGCGTGGTGACCGCGCTGCGTGGCGCACCCGGCGATATTGTGCTCACCGGCGCGCCGCTCATCGAATTCGATTCCGGGACGGTGGTCGGCAGCATGCCTGCGACGGCCATGGAAGAATTCGTCGAGTCGCCGAGCATTGGCAACGGCCGCAATTTCGTCAACACCCGCGGCCGTGCCGTGCCGGCGGCCCGCGCGCTCGCCAAGCGCCTGGGCGTCGATCTCGCGGCAGTGCCGGGAGGCGGCCGTGCCGGATTGATCACCCTGGATGATGTGCTGCAGCACGCGAACATTTCGGCCACCACGAACTTCGCGCCCGCCGCGAACGGCGCATCCGCGTCGCCTGGCGCCCGAGCCATCGCTGCGGCGCGGCCTGCCGACGGCAGCGTCGAGCCCCTGCGCGGCGTGCGGCGCGCCATGGCACAGAGCATGTCGCTGTCCCGGGATCAAGTTGCCGGCAGCACGGTGTGCGACGACGCCGACATTCACGCCTGGAGGCAGCGCGGCGACTACATGCTGCGGTTGATACGCGCCATGATCAGCGCATGGCGCGCGGAGCCGGCTCTCAACGCCTGGTACGACTCGGTCACCCAGTCGCGAATTCTGGTGGCGCACATCGATCTCGCGATTGCCGTCGATACGCCTGGTGGGCTCACCATACCGGTGTTGCGCAACATTGAGCAGAAATCGCCGGATGAGTTGCGTGCGGCCGTCGCCTTGCAAAAAGACGCCGCGCATCGGCGCAGTACGTCTCCTGCGGACCTGCGCGACTTCACCCTGCTGCTGTCCAATTTCGGCACCCTCGCCGGCCGCTACGGGATTCCGCTGGTGGTGCCGCCGGCAGTGGCCATCTTGGGCGCGGGCAAGGTGCGCGACGATGCCGTCGTGGTCGCGGGCGCCGTGTTCGCGCATCGGCGCATGCCGCTGTCTTTGAGCTTCGATCACCGCTGCATCACGGGCGGCGAGGCGTGCCGGTTCTTGGCCGCCGTTATTGCCGACCTCGAAATGCCGGATTAAATCAAGGGAACGACATGTACCAGGCTTCCTCGGAACAGCATCGCAAAATCGTCTCAGCCGTGGTGCGGTCAGGCGTAAAGCCGCCCAAATCCATGCGCAACGTGGACTGGCCGCGCTTTCTGCGCGAGTACTACGCCAATGTCGATGCGGCAGACCTGGCCGCGCGTGATCCCAAAGATCTGGCCGGCGTCGCCCTGTCGCACCTCGAGTTCGCGCGCCGCCGCGGGCGCTCTGCGCTGGTGCGGGTATTCAACCCCACGTTGCGCGAGCATGGGTTCACCTCGCCGCACACCGTCATCGAGATGGTGAACGACGACATGCCTTTTCTCGTCGACTCGATCAATCTGGCGCTGACCCAACGCGCCCTCACGTTGCATTTTTTGGCGCATCCCATTTTTTCAGTGTCGCGCGACGCGTCGGGCAGCTTGCTGGAGTTGCGCGAGCGCGGCGAAGTATCCGGTAAGGTCCCCGGTAAGGCGCCCGGTAAGGCCCCCCGTAAGGTCCCCGGTAACGCGGCCGGCAAGAAGCCGCAGCTGGAATCATTCCAGCACATCGAAGTGGATCGTATCGTCGATCCCGACGCCCTGAAGTCTCTCGCGGCGCAAATCGAGCGCAGTATGCGCGACGTGCGGGTCGCATGCGCCGACTGGCGCAAAATGCAGAGCGCGGGGCACGAGACGGCGCAGACGTTGAGCACCTCGAACGCGCGCGTCGATCCCAGTGACCTGAGCGAAGCGGTCGCGCTGCTCAGCTGGATGGAGAACCGGCATTTTACGTTCTTAGGCTATCGCGAATATCGGCTGCAGGGACGCAAGGGCCGCGAGGCGCTTTTGCCCATCGAGTCCACCGGTCTGGGACTTCTGCGCCGCGGCCACAAGCAGCCCGAGGCCAGGAATCGCATTCTATCGAGCGACATTCGGCGCCAAAGCCGGTCACGCGACATCGTCCTGGTCACCAAAGCGAATCTGGAGTCGACCATTCACCGGCCCGGATACTTGGACTATGTCGGAGTCAAGAATTTCGATCCGAAGGGCCGCTTGATCGGCGAGAAGCGCTTCCTCGGGCTGTGGACTTCGGCTGCCTATAGCAGCAATCCGCGGGAGATCCCCGTGCTGCGCCACAAGGTGGCGCAGGTGGTGGAGCACTTCGCGCTGGCGCCGGACAGCCATGACGGCAAGGCGCTGCAGCACATTCTCGAGTCCTTTCCGCGCGACGAGCTGTTCCAAGCGAGCGTCGCGGAACTCAACCGCATCGTCACCGGCATCTTAGGCTTGCAGGAACGACCGCGGGTTCGCGTGCTGCTGCGGCGTGACCCGTTTCGGCGGTTCTATTCCTGCCTGGTGTTCGTGCCGCGGGAGAAATACAACACGCAGGTCCGGCAACGCATCGAGAATGTCATTCGAGACGCGTTCTCCGCATTCGGCATGGAATCGCAGGTGCAGATCGCCGAGTCGAATCTCGCGCGCATTCATATCGTGGCGCGCACCAGCCCGAGCGAAGAGACCCGCATTGACGCCGACACCTTGGAGCGGCGGGTCGCCGCCGCGGTGCGTTCTTGGGCTGACGGTTTCAAGGCCGCGTTGCTGTCGCGCCTCGACGAGGCCTACGCCCTGCAGCTGTTCGAGAAATATGCGCAGGCCTTCCCGGCGGCGTACACGGAGGACTTCTTGGGCGATGCCGCGGCGCTCGACGTCTCGTTTCTCGAGGCGGTGGAGAAGGAACCGAATCGCCTGCACCTCGACATCTACCGTCCCGATTCGCGGCGCAAGGATAAGTTCTTTCTGAAGATCTTCCGCAATCAGGATGCAATTCCGATTTCGGACCTGCTGCCGATGCTGGAGAACATGGGGCTCAAAGTCATCGCCGAGCGGCCCTATGAGCTCGAATTTCCTGCCGGCCGGCGTGCTTGGATTCAGGACCTGGAATTGCTGATGCAGGCCTCTACGGTCCCTCAATTCGACTCGTTGGAACGCGAGATAAAAAGCACGTTCACCGCCGTCTGGACCGGGCGCATGGACAACGACAGCTTCAATCAGCTGACCCTGTCCGCTGGAATTGCGTGGCGCATCGTCATCGTCATGCGCGCCTATTGCCGCTACCTGCTGCAGACCGGCCTGCCGTTCAGCCAGGGGTACATCGCACAGGTTCTGGTGACCAACGCGCCCATCGCGCGTCTCCTGGCCGACCTGTTCGAGGCCCGCTTCAACCCGGCGATTGCGCCTGCGGCGCGGCAAAGCTCATTGGCGCGCCTCGATCGGCGCCTCCAGGCGGCGCTCGAGGCGGTGACGCTCTCGGATGAGGACCGGATTCTGCGCGCCCTTTGGAATGCCTTGTCCGCGACGGTGCGCAGCAACGCCTACCAAAGCGGCCGCGACGGGCAGTTCAAGGAATACCTGTCCTTCAAGATCGAGAGCCAGCAGCTGCGCGAGCTGCCCTTGCCCAAGCCGATGTTCGAGATCTTCGTCTTCTCGCCGCGCATGGAAGGGGTGCATCTGCGCATGGGTTTCGTCGCCCGCGGCGGCATTCGCTGGTCGGATCGCCGCGAGGATTTCCGCACCGAAGTGCTGGGCCTCATGAAGGCGCAGAACGTCAAAAATACCGTGATCGTTCCCGTGGGAGCGAAGGGTGGATTCGTGGTCAAGCGCCTGCCGGTCGAGCGCGATGCGCAACGGGCCGAGGTGATCGCCTGCTACCAAACCCTGATCCGGGGCCTGTTGGACATCACGGACAACATCGTTGATGACAAGATCATCGGGCCTGCCTCCGTGGTTCGTCACGATCGGGACGATGCCTACTTGGTGGTCGCCGCGGACAAGGGCACGGCGACTTTCTCGGACATCGCCAACGCCATTTCCGAGGAATACGGCTTCTGGCTCGGCGATGCCTTCGCCTCCGGCGGATCGGCCGGCTATGACCACAAGAAGATGGCCATCACCGCGCGCGGCGCCTGGGAGTGCGTGAAGCGCCACTTCCGCGAAATGGGTGTCGACATCCAGAGCAAGGACTTCACGGTCACCGGCATCGGCGACATGGCGGGCGACGTGTTCGGCAACGGCATGCTGCAATCGCCGCATATTCGGCTGGTTGCGGCCTTCAATCACCAGCATATTTTCATCGATCCGCAGCCCGATCCGGCGCGCTCCTTTCGCGAGCGTGAGCGGCTGTTCAAGCTGCCGCGTTCCAGCTGGGAGGACTATTCACGCGACGCCATATCGAAGGGTGGCGCCGTATATTCGCGCAGCGCCAA
>JANXZQ010000068.1 GCA_025355445.1 Gammaproteobacteria bacterium | reverse complement strand
CCGATCGATGACTTCCGGATTCAGCGGTTCGCCCGCTCCCACCACCTCGCGCAGCACTACCGGCCAGCGCCGCAGATCTTCCTGTATCAACATGCGCCACACCGTCGGCGGGGCGCAGAAGGTCGTGACCCGGCAGCGCACGAGTTGCTCGAGCAGTGCCGCGGCCTTGAATCGCTCGAACTGATACGCGAGCACCGTCGCCTCGGAATTCCACGGCGCAAAGAAGCACGACCATGCGTGCTTCGCCCATCCCGGCGAACTCAAGTTCAGATGCACGTCGCCCGGCCGCAGTCCGATCCAGTAAGCCGTGGACAGATGGCCCACCGGGTAGGACGTATGCGAATGCGCAACGAGTTTGGGTTTCGCGGTGGTTCCCGAGGTGAAGTACAGCAGCATCAATGCATCGGCGGGAGTCGGCGCAAGGGCGCGAAACTCCGTCGCCGCTTGATTGCTGTCCTCGAATTCGATCCATCCCGGCGCCGCCCCTCCGACCAAGATGCGCAGCGGAGCGCCCGGCAGCCCGGCGAAATTCCCGGCAAGCGCCCGATCCGCCACGATTGCGAGCACGCGGCCGCGCTCCAGGCGATCCTGCAGATCCGCCGGCTGCAGCAATGTCGTCGCGGGAATCATCACCGCACCCAGCTTGATGGTCGCCAGCATGGTTTCCCAGAGCGCAACCACATTTCCCAACATGATGAGCACGCGATCGCCGGGACCCACCCCGCGCGCCGCCAAAAAGTTGGCGACCTGATTCGAGCGCGCAGCGAGTTCGGCAAAGCTCATGACCTGATCAAGGCCGGAATCATCGACCACCCGCAGCGCCGGGCGGTGGTTGCCCGCGGCAATCCGGTCAAAATAATCCAACGCCCAATTGAAGTGCCCGATCGCCGGCCAATGAAAGACCTGCGAGGCTTGGGGCTGGGAAATGCCGTCGAGCAACAGCCGGTCGCGCAATTCGATGAATGTATTGCCGCCGTCCACGGAAACACCTCGTTCATGGCTGGAACCGTCGTCCGGCATCATGCCAGCGCAGGAGGCGCCGCGAACCCCTTCTTCGAACCAATTGACAAAGCGCTGCGGAACGGTATCCGGACGGCGCCCCGATTGCTACGCAGCGTCGGCCGCCGCGCGCCGCCGCTGCCGCGCCAAGGCTTTCTGCCGTTCCTCTTCGATCTGATTCAGCACCGCGGCGACATCAGGCGCGGCAGCGTCGGGAATGAAGCGGCCCGTCAGCAAGCGTTCCGGCGTCAGATCGCCCGTCTCGTACAGTGCCCAGATCTCGCGCGCGTACTGCGTCTCGAGTAATTCAGGGGCGGCGCGGCCAAAACTCGCGCGCATGTTGTTCACATCGCGCGCCAGCATTGCGAAGGCATTGTTGTTGCCGGCGGCATTCACGGCCTGCGGCAAATCGATGATGACGGGGCCGGCCGTGTCCAACAGCACGTTGAATTCCGACAGGTCGCCGTGAATCAAGCCAGCGCAAAGCATTCGGGTGATTTGCCTCATCATGAACGCGTGCCAGTCGCGCCCCTGTTGTTCAGTGATGTGGACCTCATTGAGCCGCGGCGCAGGATTACCTTGTGCGTCCTGCACCAACTCCATGAGCAAAACGCCCTCGTGAACCAGGTGCGGCGCGGGGACGCGCACGCCCGCACCGGCCAGCCGATACAAGGCATCGACCTCCGCGTTCTTCCATTCCGCCTCCTGCACCTTGCGGCCGTGGCGACCGCGCTTACCCATGGCGCGGGCATCGCGGCTGCTGCGGGTCTTGCGGCCTTCCTGGTATTGGGCAAGCTTGTGAAAGCCGCGCTGCTGCGCATCTTTGTAAACCTTGGCGCAACGCAACTCGTCGCCGCAGGCCACGATGTAGACCGACGCTTCCTTGCCGCTCTTGAGGCTGCGCACCACTGAGTCGATCATGCCGTCATCAATCAGCGGCTGCAGGCCTTTGGGGATTTTCATCCCGGGCAGACTATCATTGCGGCCGCGGGCGCGACTTGGTTCTTTACATTTAGCGGCATAATTGGGCGCAGGTTCACGGCGGCGACGGTGTCGGCAAATCCGGGGGCACCATGGCCGCAAGCTCTTCGTGAATGCCGATCTCATCGACCAGGAATCGGACGCGATCGTTTGCCTGTAAGCGGTGCTGAGCGACCTGGCCCCGCGCATCGAATTCGACGCGCTGACCGAACGCCGTCCCGATCACCGAAGTACCGCGGTTTATTCGCGCGTGCAACTCATAGTTGAACGGACTCCATCCTCTCGATTGCTCATGCTGCTGCCGAAAAGCGTTCGCGTCGGCGTCAAATCGGTCGATGCGGCAATCAATGCCCTGCGGCTTGTGCAGCGGCCGCCAGCGGACGTACCAATGACCGTCGCGAAAACTGCAAACGGCGCTCCATGCGGGTGGTGCGGCGGCGGCCGGAGCGCGCTCATCCAGCGACTCATCGAGCAACAGCGGCTCGGCGTGCAATATCGAGGCGTCCACAAGGTACCGCCGGCCATCGAACCGAACCATCGTGCTGCCATGATTCGGCGGCAAGTTCGGTGCCACGAGCATGGTCGCAACCGCACGTGAGGCAGTAAATCCCAGCGAGCCCAGCAGCGCGCAGAGTGCGCCGTTGCCGGCCCAACAGGTACCGCCCGCACCGTAGCGTGTCCAGCCGCCGAAAAAATCTCCGGCATCATCGCCGGGCAGCGGTCCCGGGTCACGGCGGCGCACATGGATGAGCTTACGAATATTGTCGAACGGTACTTGGCGGCACCAGGCAGAGTAAACCGTTCGCAGGCCCTCCAATGTCGGCTCCGGCCGGCCGGATAATTCCAACTTCTCAAGAACGCGATCGATCAGGACTTCGGGCAGGACCCTCACGAAGCCATCCACCTCTGGGCATGGCACATTGTTGGAAATTCCGTACTACTTGCCCGGACCATGCCGTATTATCCTTGAGAATGCCTCGGCAAAACACCATTCTTGGCCCGAGATCTCCCGCATGACCACCGGCGAAGCGCGCGAACTCAAACGCGGTATCGGCACCCGCCAGCTGAGCATGATCGCGATCGGCGGCGCCATCGGCACCGGTCTATTCTTCGCCAGCGGCACGGCCATCGCCCAAGCCGGCCCCGGCGGCGCGTTGTTTGCCTATGCAACCATGGGTGTGGCGGTTTACTGCATGATGCAGTCGTTGGGCGAGATGGCCACGCAGTTGCCGATTCCCGGTTCCTTCGAAGCGTATGCGGAACGTTTCGTTGATCCGTCCCTGGGGTTTGCAGTGGGTTGGAACTACTGGTTCAGCTGGGCGATCACCTTGGCAGCGGAACTGGTGGCGGGCGCACTCATCGTGCAATTCTGGTTTCCGCATTCGAATTCGGCTCTTTGGGCCATGGGCTTCTTCGTCGTGTTGTTGACCTTGAATCTGCTCTCGGTCAAAGCCTATGCCGAGGCGGAATATTGGTTTGCCGGAATCAAAGTCGTCACCGTGATCATCTTTTTGGCGGTGGGTGCGCTGATGATCGCCGGCATGCTCGGCGGTCACAATGCGGGGTTTCACAACTGGACCCTCGGCGATCCCAAGACCGGTAACCATGCTCCTTTTGTCGGCGGATTGACGGGGGCACTGGCGGTGTTCCTAGTCGCCGGTTTTTCTTTCCAGGGCACCGAAGGAGTGGGCCTCGCCGCCGCCGAGACCGCCGATCCGGGCAAGAGCGTCCCCAAGGCGATCCGCAGTGTGTTCTGGCGCATCCTGCTCTTTTACATCGGCTCGATCTTCGTGGTCGGCACGCTGATCAGTTACACCGACCCTAACCTTCTCAATGCCGACGAGAGCCATATCGCTTTCTCGCCGTTCACCATGGTCTTTGGCCAGCTTCCACGGTTTGGGTATTACGCCTCCAATCTCATGAACGCGGTCATCCTGTCTTCGGTGCTGTCCTGCGGGAATTCGTCCATGTACGTGGCCTCACGGATGCTGCATGCCATGGCCCACAGCCGCAAGGCGCCGCAGGTGTTCGGTAAACTCAACGGACGGGGAGTGCCCGTGGCCGCGCTCCTGGCGACGGGCTTGGTCAGTGCGCTGGCTTTCTTCTCCACCATGGTGGGCGAGCATAAAATCTATCAAGTCTTCTACAACGCCTCGAGCTTGAGCGGGTTTCTGATCTGGCTCGGTATCGCGATCTGCCACCTGCGCTTCCGCAAGGCGTGGGTGGCGCAGGGGCGAAGTCCGGATGACTTGAAATTCAAATCCAAGTTCTATCCATACGGTCCGTGGCTGGCGTTGATCCTGTTCGTCGTGGTGCTATTCGGCGCCAACATCGGCGTATTCCAGGCGCCGGTATTTTCGTGGTTCGACTTCATCACCGGCTATCTGATGATTCCGGTGTTCGTCATTCTTTATCTCGGCCACAAATTCGTGAACAAGACCCACTTAGTGCCGCTGCATGACTGCAATTTTGAGTTGGACTCGAGCACGCGTGAAGCAGAAAATCGAAATCCGTAGTTTTCTCGTCGAGCGGGGCATCGAACATGTCAAGATCGGCGTCTTCGATACCGACGGAATTCTGCGCGGAAAATATCTGAGCCGCGACAAGTTCCTGGCGGCCGTGGACAAGAACCTGGGTTTCTGCGATGTGATTCTGGGCTGGGACTCGAATGACCAGCTGTACGACAACACCACGTTCACCGGCTGGCACACCGCCTACCCCGACGCCACCGTGCGGGTGCTTCCCGAGACCCAGCGCGATATTCCCTTCGAGCCGAAGACGGTGTTTTTTCTGGGGGAGTTTATCGGGAGCGCCGAAGCGGTCTGTCCGCGCGGCGCGCTGCGGCGCGTGCTCGAGCGGGCCGCGGGCATGGGGTTTCTAGTCAGTGCCGCCGCGGAATATGAATTCTTCATGTTCGAGGAAACGCCGCAATCCGTGCGCGAGAAAGGGTATCGGCAACTGAGAACCATGACCCCCGGCGCCTTCGGCTATTCCGTGCTGCGAAGTTCAGTGCACTCGGACCTGTATCACGAGCTGTTGGAGCTCGGACAAACCATGCGCTTTCCCATCGAGGGTCTGCACACCGAGACGGGGCCGGGCGTGCTCGAAGCAGCGCTCACGTACTGCGATGCCTTGGAAGCGGCTGATCGCGCGGCACTTTTCAAAACCTTCACCAAGGTGCTCGCGCAGCGTCACGGGCTGATGGCAACGTTCATGGCCAAGTGGTCCAACAGCGTCCCTGGCCAGAGCGGTCACCTGCACATCTCGCTGCGCACCGCCGACGGCGCCAGCGTGTTCCATGACGCATCGAAGCCGCACGAGATGTCCGACGCCATGCGCTGGTTCGTCGGCGGCCAGCAGGCGCTGATGCCGGAGCTCCTCGCCATGGTCGCCTGCACCGTGAACAGCTATTCGCGCCTGGTGCCGGGTTACTGGGCGCCGACGTCGGCGACTTGGGGAATCGAGAACCGCACGACCGCGCTGCGCGTCATTCGCGGCGGTCCATCGAGCCAGCGCGTCGAGTTTCGGATCGCCGCGGCGGACATCAATCCCTACATCGCACTATCCGCGGCGATTGGCGCCGGTCTTTGGGGCATCGAACATCATATCGAGCCGGATGCGCCCATCGTGGGCAACGCCTACGACCGCGAACATCCGCCCCACCGGCGTCTGCCCGCTACGCTATACGAGGCGGCTGAACGGCTCAGCGCATCCAAGGCGGCGCGAGCGATGTTTGGCGACGCATTCGTTGAGCACTACGCCGCAACCCGCCAATGGGAAGAGCGAGAATTCCGCAAGGCCGTCACCGACTGGGAACTTGCGCGATATTTCGAAATCATTTGAGTACCGCATGACTGCTACCCTTAAAACCATCAGTCCGGTCGATGGCCGCGTATACGTCGAACGGCCGCTCGAGACCGCCGACGGCATTGATCACGCACTGGACTTCGCCAAAACCGCGCAGGCGGCCTGGGCCGCCCTGCCTCTGGTGACACGTTGCGAGACTCTGGGCAAGGCTGTCGATGCCTTCGTCGCAAAATCCGCCGACATCGCCGCCGAGATCACCTGGCAGATGGGCCGCCCTATTCGCCACGCGCCCGGCGAGATCCGCGGTTTTGACGAACGTGCGCGCTACATGCTGGCGGTCGCGCCCGAAGCCCTCGCCGCCGTCCTGCCCAGCGACAAACCCGGCTTTCAGCGGCAGATCAAGCGGGTGCCGCTCGGCGTGATCGCCGTCGTGGCACCCTGGAATTATCCCTATTTGACGGCGGTCAACGCCGTGCTGCCGGCGCTGATTGCCGGTAACGCCGTGGTGCTCAAGCATTCTCATCAAACGCCGTTGTGCGCCGAACGATTCCTCGAGGCGTTCGCAAGCGCGGACGTGCCTGCCGGTGTATTCCAATACCTGCATCTGTCGCACGGCGACACCGCCCGCCTGATGCGCGATCCACGTGTTGCCGGCGTTTGCTTCACGGGTTCGGTCTCCGGCGGGCGTGCCGTCGCCGCAGCCACCAGCGCGGGGTTTGCAACGTCCGGCCTGGAGCTCGGCGGCAAGGATCCCGCCTATGTTCGCGCCGACGCCAACCTCGCGCACGCCATCGACACTGTGACCGACGGCGCCTTCTTCAATGCCGGCCAATCCTGCTGCGGCATCAAACGGGTCTACGTCGCCGCATCACGTTACGAGGAGTTCGTGGCCGGCGTGGTTGATCTGACGAACAAGTATCGCCTAGGGAGCCCGCTCGATCCGGAAACGACAATTGGTCCGATGGTACGAACCGCCGCCGCCGATTCGGTTCGAGCGCAGGTCAGCGATGCCCTCGCCCGCGGGGCACGCCAGCTGGTCGACGAGACACGGTTCGCCGCCTCGGCCACCGGCACGCCCTATCTTGCCCCGCAGGTGCTGGTCGGTGTCGACCACACGATGGCCATCATGCGCGAAGAGACTTTCGGGCCTGCGGTCGGCATCATGAAAGTCAGTTCCGACGACGAAGCAATACGGCTGATGAATGACAGTGAGTTCGGACTCACCGCCGCGATCTTCTCGACGGACGCGGCGCGCGCCGAAGCGCTTGGTGACGCGCTCGAGACTGGCACCGTTTTTTTGAACCGTTGCGACTACCTCGATCCGGCTCTCGCCTGGACCGGCGTCAAGAATTCGGGCCGCGGCTGCACTTTGTCGCGCGTGGGCTTCGAGCAGTTGACGCGGCCGAAGTCCTATCACTTCAAGGTATCGATATGAGTTTGAATCTTCGCGGTAACTGGAATTATCCCACCACCATCTGGGCGGGCCCGGGCCGTGTCGCCGAGCTTGCCAAGGCGTGTGCGTCGGCCGGTATCAGGCGGCCGCTGATCGTCACCGACGAGGGCTTGATCGGCGCGCCCATGATCAAAAACGCACTGGCCGATCTTAAGGATGCGGCCCTGTTCGGGGCGGTGAGGGGAAATCCGGCCTTGAGCCACGTCGAGGCGGGGTTGCGTGCGTTCCGCGCCGGCAGTCACGACGGTGTCGTGGCGTTTGGCGGCGGCTCGGCGCTCGACGCCGGCAAAGTCGTGGCCTTCATGTCGGGGCAATCCAGGCCGCTATGGGATTTCGAGGACGTCGGCGACTGGTGGACTCGAGCGGACCCCGCCGGCATCGCGCCGGTGGTCGCGGTCCCGACCACCGCGGGCACCGGCTCCGAGGTCGGCCGGGCCGGCGTCATCCTCAATGAGGAGACGCACCAGAAAAAAATTATTTTTCATCCGCAGATGATGCCGCGCATCGTCATCTTAGACCCGGAGTTGACCGTCGGCCTGCCGCCCGCAGTCACCGCCGCCACCGGTATCGACGCCTTCGTCCATTGTTTCGAAGCGTACTGCGCGCCGGGCTTTCATCCACTCGCCGACGGCATTGCACTCGAGGGTATGCGCCTCATTCATCGCTACCTACCGCGCGCCTATGCGGACGGCAGGGATATCGAAGCGCGCTCGTCTATGCTGGCCGCGGCGTCGATGGGCGCCACCGCCTTTCAGAAAGGTCTCGGCGGCGTGCACGCCATCGCTCACCCGGTGGGTTCATGGTTCAACACACATCACGGGCTGACCAACGCCGTCATCCTTCCCTATGTGATGACCTTCAACCGGGCCGCGATTGCCGACAAAGCCGACGTAATCGCGCGCGTGCTCGACTTACCCGCACACGGCTTCGACGGCTTGTTCGCCTGGGTGCTGAAGATGCGCGAGGAGCTCGGTATTCCGCACTCCTTGGCTGACATCGGAGTCAACGCCGGCAATGCAGTCGTCATCGGCCGCGAAGCCGCAATCGACCCTTCCGCCGGCGGCAACCCCATCGCGGTCGACGCCGCGCAGTTGGAGAGGATCTTTCTGGCGGCCGTCGATGGACGCTTGGGCGCGGTGGGCGCTCCCTAGGTGAACGGCCCCCGAATCCTGGTCATCGACGGCAACGTCGCGGAGATTCGCGCGCGCCAGGTTGCAGCACTGGGGTACGACTCCGGCACCGGATATGCGCGCGTGCTGCACCGCCTCGACCCCTCGCTGCGGGTCGACATCGTCACCGCGGCGGACGGTGCAGCGCTGCTGCCGGGCGCTGCGCTCGAGAGCTACGACGGCGTCACGATGACGGGGTCAGCCCTCAACATCTACAACGGCGGTGTTCCCGTGACCCGCCAAATCGAGCTCGCCAAGGCGGTGTTCGCGGCCGGCGTGCCGTTTTTCGGCAGTTGCTGGGGGCTGCAGGTTGCGGTCACCGCCGCCGGCGGGGAAGTGCGCGCCAATCCGCGCGGCCGCGAGTTTGGATTCGCGCGGCGCATTCTGCTCAGCGACGCGGGCCGGCAGCATGCGATCTTCGCCGGCAAGCCGGTGGTGTTCGAAGCGCCGACCATTCATCGCGACGAAATCGCCTCGCTCCCCGCCGGCGCCACAGCGCTGGCCGTGAACGACTTCGGGATACAGGCTGCATCATTCGATCATGGGCGCGGTACTTTCTGGGGCGTGCAATATCATCCTGAATACGACTACATCGACATCGCCGCTGCAGCTGAGCGCTACGGCCAGACTCTCGTCACCGAAGGCATGTTCTCCGATCTCGCTGCGCTTCAGGCCTTTGCCGGCGAGCTGCGCAACCTGCAGGCGCACCCGTCCGACTGGGGGCTGCTCTGGAAGCATGGGCTGGGCCCCGCCATGCGCAGCGAAGCCTTGCGGCTGCTCGAAATTCGCAACTGGTTGCAGGTCAGCGTCCTGCAGCACGCGGCGCAAAAGCAATAACCATCGTGCGAGGCGCCGGTGCCTCAGTGCCGGCATGGTCCCCCCCTTGCGGGATCATGCCGGCACGCGGCAGCTATTTTATTTAGCGAACTTGTAGTTCGCCTCGACCAGGAAGCTACGGCCGTAGTTATTGTAATTCAAGGTGCTGTACGGCTGATCATAGATGCCGGGCCAGCTATTGTCCTTCGGCGGCTCTTTATTGAAGACATTGTCCACGTTGGCCGACACCATCAAGCCTCGAATTATTTCGTATCTCGCGCTCATATTGGCGAGCGTCCACGACCCGACTCTGCCGGCGCCGGGAGTGTTGTACTGATCGGTGGTCAGCGACGCCAGATAGTTCGGCGTTTTGCCGTAGCGTTCCACGTAGAACGTCGTGCCGAAGTCATGAAAATTCCAAGTCACCGAGGCATTTTCCTTGGTCTTGAAGTCGTTGCTGTAGAACGGACTCTGCAATAAATCGATCACCGTATCGCCCGTAAACTGCGTCGAGTCGTGCTTGAGCAAATCGGTATAGGCGCCGTCGAACACCAGGTTGCCGAATCGGCCCATATCCAGCATGTAATCGAGCGCCACTGTCAGGACGTTCAGATTCTCATGGGCGACGTTGATTTTGGGAGTGCTCACGCTGACGAGGTTGCCATTGGCATCCCGCGCGACGGCAGCGAGCGCCTGCACGCAGGTCGGCGAGGTAACATCCAACTGGCCCAACAGACAGGCCGAATCGACCCGCAGCAGTTGGTCGCTGTTCTGTTCCTGAACTTCGTTGCTGATGGCCCAGTGAATGAAATCTACGCTGATCTTTGCTTCGGTCACCGGCGTGTAGACCACGCCGATGTCCCACAGCTTGGCGGTGATCGGTTTCAAGCCGGGCGTACCTGACGTCGTGCCGAAGTACGACGTGTTCGCCTGCGGACAATTGCTCAAGGTCGCCGCCGTATAGCCGTTTTTCGTGCAGGTGTAGTAATCCGTGCCGGTGAAGAAGAAACCGCTTTTACCTTGAAATTCATCGGACAGCGTCGGAGTTTTGAAGGCAGAGCCATAACGGCCGCGAATCAGCAGCTGCGAACCGAGGGGCCGGAATTCCGCCCCGATGTTGTACGTGAACTTATCGATTTTGTTCCCGTCCACCTTGTAATCGTCGTAGCGGCCGGACAAGTCAAACGTCAGCATCTGCACAACCGGCAGCTTTATCTCCGTGGTTTCGGAATAGCGCGAGCGATGACCCGAACCCGCGGTCGCCGTGTACAGATAGGTTCCGCCGTCGAGAAACCGCGGGTCAGGCGTGTAGTTCCAGCCCTGACCGCCCCCGTCGAACACCACTGCCAAACCCGCATTGCCGCCCGGCAACGGGAACAGCGACGAATTCACCAGTTCTGCGCGCGCCACGCTTTCTTCGGTGTACGAATAGGAGGTGGCGTCGCCTGTGAAGCTGGCGTATTGCGCCGGTGTGAGCGGCTTATAGAAAGCCGCGTAATTCGGCGAGTACAGATTGGCCCCCAGCGCAGGATCGAATCCTAAGTTGGGGCCCATGATCGTCGAGAAGAAATTATTAATGGGACCTTCGAACGCGAGGTTCGTGATCTCGGTGAGCTTGTTCTGCGTGTAACTGAAGTCAACGGCATAATTCCAGTTCGAAGAGAATATCGTCCCCTTTACGCCCAGCGTCGCCCTGATGCCGTTCAGAGTGTTTTTGTCCATGGTATTTTTCAAACCACCGGCTTCCTCGGGCGAGAATATGCGTTGCAGATTGAGGTAATCAGAGGTAGGCCCGCCCGCAGGACCGGTCACCTTGGTATCTTCGTAGTAGCCGAAGGGACCGGCAGAATCGTCGGCAGTGGAGAAAAATGCCGTCCCGGTGCTGAATCTTTCGACGTCATGGCTGAGCAACACGTCGGCGAAAACCTGCACGTTGCTGTTGATGTCATCGCTGATGTGCAGATAGCCGTCAGTATTCTCTTGCCCGTTGTTGACTGTATACAAGCCGCCATTGAACGAGCCGCAGTAAGTGCCGCGACCTTGCCTCTGACGCACGCCGACCGTGTTGTTGTACTGGCTGGCAACGTTGGCGCAGTTCGCGGGATCTTGGAAATAATATAAATCACCGTTGGGCTGGCCGAAGAAGCCACTCACCAGCCACTCGCGGGCGGCGGTTTGCGGCGAGGAGCCGCCGGCAAAATAGTGGCTGGTGTCGTTGCGCTGGTAACCCCAGATGGGATCGGTTCTCTCGTACTGCGCGCCCGCCACGATGTTGATGCCGCCTAAAGTGAATCCGTCGGCCAGCGCAATGCGCCGATTGCCACCGCCACCACCGGTATACCAACCATCGCGCACATCGATGGTGGGACCATCCATTTGCTTCTTCATGACGACGTTGACGACACCGGCAATGGCATCGGAGCCGTAAATCGAGGACTGGCCGCCCGGGAGAATATCGATGTGGTCTACCAACTCAGTCGGAATGCCATCCACGTTCGGCACGATGTCGGTGCCGTTATAGAGTGCGGGGTAGTCCGCCAAGGGGCGGCCGTCGATCAGGATCTTGGTGTAGGACGGCGACAAACCGAACAGGCTGAAGGTCTTGATGCCTTGGGTGAATCCGCCGCTAAATCCGGCTCCCTGCACGGCACCCGTGGCGAATGAGGTATGTTGCAATGCATCCCCCACCGATACGAAGCCCTTGGTTTGAATGTCTACGGCAGTGATGATCGTAACCGGCGTAGAAATTTCGGCGCGCACTTGGGGGATCAGGGATCCGGTGACGACGACCTCCTCGAGCGTTGAATCCGCCCCGCCGCCGCTGTTCGCGCCCGCCGCCCGCACCTGTTGCGCCGAAATGACCAATAGTACGGCGGCCGAAATGGCGGCGAAGGATCGACCAAAACCAAGCTTCGCAGCCGCTGATGTAGCTTTTTCCACAAAATCTCCCGTCGTGTTCATCCCACCGCTGCATGCACTGATAGCAAAATATGCAGGGCCCATCTAATTTATGCATCAATTCTGATTGGTTGCGAGCGCCCGATCAAGTCGCAATCAAATTGAGACACGGTTGTTCGTCTGTTGTTAATTAGCAACAGCCAGCGACGCGCCTATCCGACACGCGGCCACCCCCTCTGTCGTGATTGTTCGACGTCGCCGGCTGGGGCCACGCTACCAACAGCTTTAGCCGGCGGCCGTCGTCGGGCGCACTTCTGCCGGTTGAGTTGCACCGCTGTTCTGTTCCGCATTTATGAGCCGATCGAGCACTCGTCGGAAGTGTGCGAGCGGCGCGTCCGCCAGAATCCCGAGCATCTGGAAGCTCGGATCCTCCTCCAGCGTCTTTTGTTGCCGTTCGATGATCGCCTTGTCCTCCATGAATCCTTCTATCAGGCTGTCGAGAAGCGACCGGGATATCGTGGAGTCTTCGCCCTCGAAGTTATTGAGATAGGACCAGAAGAAGTGGGTGGTCCGCTCGGTCTCCGGTGTCATGAATTGACAATTTCTATACTCTTTGGCTCCGCCGGCGGCTGCCGTCTGCTTGCCCTGCCCTGCAGGCGCGAACAGAGTTTCCATATTGAAAATACCAGGCACGGTCATCCACGCGATGTTGCGGCGATCGACCTTGGCGGTCTTATCGGGAATCACTTTCTGATGGAATGGCGGCGGATCGCTGTCCCAGTGCCAGCGTTCCACACGAAAGCCATTTTCCAATCGCTCGATGACAGATGGCTTGCTGACATACGCATATTCCTCCGATCCGCCCAGCGTCTTGGTATGCACGAAGGCGAGATGGGAGAAATCGCTGAGGTTGTCAACGATCAGCAGATAATTGGCGTCGTAGTGAAGGTACGCGGGAATACCCTTCCAATTGGAATCTTCCAGATAGCGAAGATCGAGGATCGATGCAGGGTCCGCTTTCGCGGCATCGCCCATCCAAACCCACACGAAATGACCGCGCTCCAGGACGGGATAGCTTCTCACCCGCAGCTTCGGCGGGATCATATCCTGCCCGGGAATCTGCGTGCACTTGCCGGATCCATCATATTTGATGCCGTGATACATGCAGCGCACGCCGTCGCCTTCGAGGCGGCCTTGGGAGAGCAGTGCGCCGCGATGCGGGCAACGGTCGTTAAGCACGTTGACTCGCCCACTTTCGCCGCGGTAGAGCAGCAGATGCTCCCCTAGCACGGTTCGGTTCAGCAATTTGCCGTCGGTCAGCTCGTGATCCAGCGCCGCCACGTACCAGCAGTTTTTAAGAAACATGTCCAAGCCTCCGCTACGGCCGTCTTTGTTTGCCGCGACGCGCGATTCCGCCAAACTGTTTCGCCCAGAGAAACACTGTTTCGCCTATTATACCGCCGTGGCGAAAAAGCGAACAGCAAGGCGTGCCCCGCTTCGTGCCACGGCGCCAACCGCACCGCGGCAGACCCGAGCGGAGGGGGGCGACGGGCTGCAGTCGCTGCAGGCTGCGTTTCGTATTCTGGACCAACTGTCCAACGCCGACGGCCCGATGGGACTGACCGATTTGGCTTCGAAGCTGGACGAACTAAAACCCCGCATCTATCGGCACCTGGCAACGATGAAAAGCCTGGGGATCATCTTTCAGGACGTGCGCAGCGGGCGCTATGGTCTGGGCAGCAAGCTGTTTGCTCTGGGTGAAGCCTCGCTCGAGCAGTTCGATCTGCGGTCCGTGGCCGCCCCCTATCTCACGCGGCTGCGCGATCAGACGCGGCAGACAGCGCTTTTGTCTGCTCCGGCGAACGGCGAGCCCATCGTTCTTTCCTGCGTTGAATACCGGGACCGACTGTCGATTACCTCGCGGCCCGGTAATCGGCCGCCCCCGCATTGCTCTTCCCAAGGGCGCATTGCACTTGCCTTTGCGGAAGCAGCAGCCCGAAGGCGCGTTCTGGGACGCAAGCTCACTGCCTTTACGAGCTTCTCGATGACAAAGCGCGAAAAAATCGAGGAGCGATTGCGCTTGATTCGCGAGCGCTTCTACGAGGAAGCGAACCATGAAGTGCGTTTGGGCATCAACGCTCTATCGGCGCCCGTATTTCGCGATGACGACCAGCTCGCGGGCATCATCGGTATCATCGGCACCTCCGCGGAGATTGGCACCCCGCCGCCGAAGCAGTTCATTACGACCTTGCATCGGCTCGCGGGTGCACTTTCAGCCGAGCTCAACTGCCGAATCTACTACGAACAGAATTTGATGAAATGAAACGATGAACGAGAGCCAATCAGGCAAGCCCGGTTCAGTGCACAAAACACCGGCAGACTTGCGCATGGCGCTTTAACGCCTGTTTACACGGATGATATTTTATGTTACTGTAAGTTATCTGAATAACTCGTAGTATCTTCAAATGTCCGTCGCCAAACGTCCCTACCGACAAACTGCTCGTGCCGCCGCCGCCGAGACCCTTCGCCAGCGGGTTGTAGCGTCGTTTAACCACCTTCTTCTGAGCCGCTGGATAGACGAAATCACCCTGGATGAAGTCGCCGCTTCCGCCGGTACCACACGACAATCCGTAATCCGCCTGTTCGGCGGGAAGGACGGACTTCTTGAGGCGGTTATAGAGCTCGTCCGTGCAGAAGCTGTACCGCGCACTTCTACGCCCGCCGATGTCTCCGTGCGAGCAGCCCTTCAGACCCTCATCGCGCACTACGAAGCCGTGGGCGACATGGTTGTGCGTTTTTTGGCCCAAGAGGAGCGGCATGCGGCCTTGCGCCCACTCTTAGCGCACGGTCGACGCGAGCATCGCACGTGGGTCGCGGAGAGATTCGGTTCAACGCAGAACTGTCTGAATAAGCTTGAGCGCGAGCGGCAGATCACCCGCCTCATTGTCGCCACCGATATCTACACCTGGAAGCTATTACGACGGGACTTGGGCAAGAGCCAAGACGAAGTTTTGTATCTGATGGTCGGCATTATCAACAAAGAAACCGGAGAAGTCACATGACACCAGCAAGCGTTGCGAAGCGCTCAAGGAGATTACGCGTACTCATGACACACTGGGACGGCAGCGGAAACACACCACCGCAGCGTGCTCTGGCGCGTGAACTGAACCGGCGCGGTCATGACGTCCATGTGCTGAGTCACGACACGCTCGCCGACGCCGTCATCGCCGATGGCGGCAAATTCCATGCATTGCCGAGCGCCCCGCAATGGAACCCCGCTCAGCCTCGGACCAATGAAGAAGAAGGCGCCTTCGTCGTGCAGAACGTGGTCGGCTCGTCCGCCTTTGCCGCAGACTTTCTCGCCGTCCGGGATGCGGTTCGCCCAGATTTCTGCCTGATTGACGCGATGCTGATCAGCACCTTGAACGCTGCGATTGAACGACGATTGCCATTTGCCGCGATCAATCACATCGCCTGGAACAGAGAAGGTGCATGCGCCGGATTCCTGAACTCGATCATGGCCACATTGCCGGGAGCTGCGGCCGGCTCGACGTTCTTCGATCTTCTGGAGCGCGCTCCCCTCGTCTTGGCAACCAGTTATCCGGAATTCGGAACCCGGCCGAATCCCGCTTCTCACATCCATTTCGTCGGCCCGATCCGTGAGCCCGTTGCTCATGGTCCCTGGCCGCGGCGGTCTCCGGATCGGCCGTTCGTTCTCGTCAGTCTCAGCAGTATGTTTCAAGGACAGGAATCGACGCTGCGGAATATCTGCGAAGCAGTCTCGGTCCTGCCGATTGAAGTGCTGGTGACGACAGGCAAAGGCATTGCACCCAACGCATTGTCGGTTTCAGCTGGAGTAGAGGCACGGTCCTTTGTTCCGCACGACGCAGTACTGCCGTCCGTTGACCTTGTCGTGACACACGCGGGTTTCGGCACGTTGATGTACAGCGCGGGGGCCGGCAAGCCAACCCTTTGCCTGCCCAACGGGCGCGACCAGAACGACAATGCCGCACGCGTGGAGGCGCTGGGGTTGGGACGCATGCTCCCGCCGGACGCGACACCAGCCGCGATCGGCAGCGCGGTCATGGACATGCTTGGTGATGAATCTCTGCGCGCGGCGAGCCGATCTTTCGCCTCAGGCGTGTCGCGCTTTGGCGAGCTGACTCACGCGGCGGAGCTTATCGAACAGGCGGTCTGATCATATCTTCGGGTCAACTCAGAGCGCTTTTGAGCGATACCGACCATGCGCTCGCCTCACAACCGGGAAAGACATCGCGCCCACGAACGACAGCTTTCTGGCACGCCGTTTCGGCGGTCGAATGTCTCAAACTGGCCGATCGGCGACAATTCAATTTTGCGCGAAATGAGTCACCCTCCCGTTAGAGCGATACGGTACCTGGTAGCCGAGCCGCTTTGCCATCGAAGGTAGCCGTAGCACGGCATCCCATCTGCCGATTGTGAGCGGTAATGAGGCAATCCGAAAAACCGCATGCGCTATCCTTCCAACGAAACAGCGCTTCTTCCAATGCCGGCTCATCTTCAAATGAAAGTTCGCGCGCCTCAAGCAGTGCGCGAAATATGCTCAGAACGGCTTCACGATTAAATCCACAGCGGCTGCGCAGGACCCATTCCGACTCCAGTAGCACCAGCAGCGACACCAGCACTGGTTCATCGCGACTGAGGGCTTGATCGACTAGCTTGCGCGCACGGCGCGTTTGTTCCGCATCGTCCGAAATGACCAGTCGGATGACTACATTTGTGTCGATGCCGAGCATCTAACAGCGGCTAGCGCGTCATCTGGGCGATTGATACACGCTTGCCGCCCGGGGGCTTAAAAGAAATATCTCTAATGCTTCTGTTCTTCACACGCACAATAATCGTGCCGTCCTCGAGAACGGTGAAATGAATTCGATCGCCGGACTTGAGATTCGCCGCGGCCCGCACTTCTTTGGGGATAGTCGTCTGACCCTTACTGGTAATTGTTGCGAATGCCATTTTGGTTTTCACCTGTTCTTACGATTGGTAATATTGTAAGGCAGACGCTTTGACCCGTCCACCTCAGTAATTAGTGAATTGACGCACAAAGTCGCACCGAACAGCCGCGCGAGTACCCCACCTCGGACAACACGGGCCAATGTGGGAGTACGTGAGACAACTCCCGTGTTTGCCTGCCGCTTTGTCCTTTCGGCCCCCAAGCGGACCCGCGCGAACGTCAGCATTCCGGCGAATAATCTCGCACGACCAATCTGAAGTTGGGCGACAGGAACACGGATTTTCCTGGTATCTTTAGCCCGTACGGGTAAATCGCGTGCCGCCTGGGCTCTCGCTCGATGCAACAACGACACCGCCGCAAGTGTGGATGCCAATGGGATTTCGATGCGAACCGAGCACCACGGATGGTCAATGAAGATTTCGGCGTTTGCATTCATGCTGTTGGCTACCGCACTTTTGGCGGGATGCAGCGGCGGCTCGTCGCCTCCACCGACCGCGCTACTTAGCGTCTCACCGACAGCAGCGACGCTTGACGTCGGCATGTCGAAGACCTTCGTCGCGTCCGGAGGTACACCGCCGTACTCGTTCTCACTCTTTTCGGGTACAGGATCCGTCGCTTCGTCCGGCGCCTACTCAACTCCCGGCGCGGCCGGTATGGCCGACGTGCGTGTGACGGATTCGGGCGGACAGCATGCTGATGCGAGCGTCACGATCGACTCGGCCGTGGGTTTCGCGCCGGGGGCGACGACCGTGGACGGCGGCCTGACACTCGCCCTCGCGGGGACCGGAGGACAAGGCCCCTACACCTACTCGGTGGTGTCGGGTGCGGGCACGGTGAACGTTTCGACCGGGCTCTTTACGGCTCCCCCCGCCACCGGAACGACAGTGGTCGAGGTCACCGACGCCAACGGCGGTACCTCCCAGATCACCATCAATAACTATGGCGCGCTCGGGATCACGCCGCCGTCGATCACGGTGACGGCAGGCGCGGGCCAGACTATGCAGTTCAGCGGCACGGGAGGCTCCGGGGGCTATACGTACACCCTCGCGTCCGGACCCGGGACCCTAAGTTCCACTGGCATCTACACGGCCGTCAACACCAGTGGCACGGCGACGGTACGAATCACCGACAGCCTTGGCACGAGCGCCGCTGCGACGGTGCGCTCGCTTCGCATCCGGGTGAATGGGGAGGTACTCGCAGCAGTGACCGACGGCACCAGCTGGTACCTCGGCGGCGGCTTCGATACGGTCAACCCGTATTCCGCGCCGGGGATGGCGATCGTTGATGCGAGCACGGGCGATCCTGTTCTCGGCTGCGACTTAGGCTCGGGGTTTCTGAATGGCACGGTTAATGCGGTCGTAGCGTCGCCGACGGCGGTCTACGTCGGCGGCCGGTTCTCGTCGTACCGGGGCGCGCTGGTGAGCGACCTGGTCAAGATCGATCCGCAGACCTGCGCGCTCGATAGGACCTTCAACGCGGGAGGCGGTTTCGACTTGAATGGCGTGTCAAGTCTCGCGCTGTCGGGATCCTCGCTTTACGTCGCCGGCAGTTTCCTAACCTATCGCGGCGCGCCGGCGCCTGCTTTAGTCAAGCTAGACGCGAACACGGGTGACCTCGACGCGGCGTTCTCGCGCGCCACGGGATTCGACCAGGGTCCTCGCGTGTTGGTCTTGAGCGGCTCGGCGCTATACGCGGGCGGTTATTTTTCCACCTATCGCGGGGCACCCGCGCCCTATCTTGCAAAGCTGGATGCCGCGACCGGCGCGCTCGACACGACTTTCTCGGCCGGCGTCAAACTCAATGGGGCGGTGTACTCGCTGGCATCGTCCGGTACTGCGCTCTACGCGGCCGGCGCTTTCACACAGGACGGCGCACAGTCCGTCATGCTCGCCAAGCTCGATCCTGCAACCGCGGCACTGGATCCAACCTTTACCGCGAACGCCGGTACCTACCCGGGGGTCGATGCGATCGCGGTCAGCGGCTCATCCACCTTCATCGGGCTGCAGTATCCTTCGGGCGCTTTCCCGCTGCTGGCGAAGCTGGACGCGACGACCGGTGTCGCCGATCCAGTGTTTACGCATCCAGGCTCCCTGGATGTCGGCGTGACGGCTCTGACGGTGTATGGCACGTCGGTCTATGCGGGCGGAAACTTCACGCATTACCTCGGCAGCAACGCACGCCATTTTATCAAGGCCGACGCGACGACCGGCGCTCTCGATATGACATTCACGCACGCGACGGGTGCGAACGGCCCTCTCTCGTCGATCGCTGCACAGGGGACCCACATCTACGCAGCCGGAAACTTAAGCACCTATCGCGGGCAACCCGCCAATGGCATCACCAAAATCAACGTGGTGACCGATGCGATCGACCCCGTGTTCGGGCAGTCGACCGGTGCCACCACGGCGGGGACATTCGCCGATGTCAACGCGCTGGCGCTGGTTGGCTCCTCCCTGTATGTCGCGGGTGAATTCAGTTCGTTCAACGGACAGGCGATTTCCAACATCGCGAAAGTGGACCCGAACTCGGGCGCAGCTGACCCAGCCTTCACGGTCGGCACTCAGATCGCCGGAATTTCCTCCCTGGTCGGTTCCGGGGGAGCACTCTACGTCAGCGCCTCCACCAATAACTGCCAGACTACGCCGCTCGGCTGCATCGCCAAGCTTGCTCCTGCGACGGGCGCGGCAGATCCCACCTTCACGCCTGCGGCAACCACCAACGGTCCGGTGGATGTTCTGTTCGCATCGGGAGGGAGCCTTTACGCGGGCGGCGTCTTCCAGACCGACAACGGACTCCCTGCCCAGAATCTTGCGAAGATCAATGCCACGACCGCCGCGCTTGACCAGACATTCACCGGTGCGGCTGGTCTCGTGGTCTCACCATGCTGCCCCCTCGAGGCGGTGGACGCCTTCGCCTTATCCGGCTCCTCGCTCTATTTGGGCGGAGACTTCACCTCCTACCGCGGCACCGCGGTCAGCAACCTGATGAAGGTCGACGCATCAACGGGGGTACTCGACACGACTTTCACGCAGACGAGCGGCGTCTCTGCGTTTGTGAGTACGCTCACAGTTGCCAACGGAGCGGTATATCTGGGCGGACAGATAACCACCTACAGAGGAACGTCGCTACAAAATCTCGGTAAGGTCGATGCCGCGACGGGAGTCCTCGATCTCGTCTTCACTCAGTCGCAGGGCGCCTGCCACGGAGCGATCAGCTGCGGCGGGGCCGTTTGGTCGCTGACACCCGTGGCTACCAAGCTCTACGTAGGAGGGGATCTGACCAGCTACCGGGGAGCGCCGGCGTATTTTTTCTTTCCCGTCGACGAGACGAGCGGAGCCTTGCTCGATCCCTGAGACCGGGAAATATTGCGCGGTAGGCGCTCTACTGATCAGCGTCGATCGCGATCTTCTCGATATGCAGGCAATTCAGGCAATTCCAATTATTCGTCCGGGCGATTATTGGCGGCGCGTTGCCGAGATCGATTGAATCACTGGTCACGGCCCGTTGACGGGATGACCGTCGCAGCAAGTTGTCCCACGTGGATACGCGGGTACTTGCTTCAAAGGAGTGGAGCGGGCGATGGGAATCGAACCCACGGCTCAAGCTTGGGAAGCTTGGGTATTACCATTATACGACACCCGCGTCGCACCCGATTCTAGTCGCCTTTTGGAAGATCAGGCAAATTCTCGGAGCGGGGGACAACAGGTCCCGCCGCTCCCTTCATCCTCCACGTCAAAACTTCATATTGGCCGACAACAGGTATGTCCGCCCGATGATTCCCGAGAAATACAGCGTAGTCGCGTTCAAGAAGTTACCTCCCGTGCCGGCCAGTGCCGGGAACGGCGGCGACTTGTCGAAGACATTGTCGACGATCAGGCGAACTTTGAGCTGCTTGGTGACGTCATAGCCGACGGTTGAGTTGATGAGCCACCATCGCCCGACGGTGAGGTAATCCTGCGACGTTACGGTATTGAGGTTGCTGAAATTGGACGAGCCGACGAAAATCCCCTGCCAGTTCCAGCTGAAGGGCCCGTTCCCATAGGTCACGTCTACGGTCCCCTTGCTCTTGGGGACACCGCTTTCACCCGTGCCGCCGAGCTGTCCCGCGTACTGATTCGGGCTCGCCGACCCGATCTGTGAAAGCAGTTGCCGAGTATCGAGATAGCTCACGCGCGTCTCTACGTTGCCGAGATTTGCCGGTAGCGGCAGCGAGTAGTCGACAGCCGCCTGAATGCCTTGAAACTCTAAAATACCGGCATTGACATAGCCCGCATGGAAGGTCGTGATCTGGCCCGCGGCATTGCGGCTGAAGGAGTCGCAGGACGGGTTGCTCGGATAAGCTGTCGAGTCGTAGCACGCGTACAGGAGCTGTTGCAACGTCAAGGTCTCGATCGCGTTGGTCAACTTGATGTCGATGTAGTCGACCGCGATATTTAATCGCGGCACCCATCGTGGCCGCAGCACGATGCCGATGGTGCGGGAATCGGCGGTCTCGCTCTGCAGACCGGTGTTGCCCGACGAAGTGCCCTTCGCCGTCGCGTTAACGACATTCGAGGTAAAGGTGGACGTGTTGATACCGGCCGCGGTGCAATTCGCCTTGCGCGTCGCCGGCGCCGTGCCCTGGGTGACGTAGTTATGGTCGCAGGGATCGTTGGCGAACTGAAACGATGTCGCCGCCGGGAGGAACAGCTCGGTGATGGCGGGTGCGCGAATCGATTTGGTGCGGTTGGCGCGCAGCTGCAGGTCCTCCGTCGGCTCCCAGCGCATTCCCTCCGTCCAGGTCGTCGCGGTGCCGGCAATCGAGTTATGCACCCGTCGTACGGCGCCCTCCAATTCCACCCGGTGCAGGGCCGGAATATCCTGTGCCGGCGAGAAAACGGGAATCAGCGTTTCGGCATAGACCTCATTTGTAATATAGGAGCCTTCGATGCCCGTAGCCGAGAGTTGACCGAGCGTGTCGCTATAGAATGAGTCGGGCGAGAAAATGGCGGATTCGCGGCGATTCTCTAAGCCGACCGACACCTTTACCTCGCCTGCCGGCAGCTTGAACAGATCGCCCCCGATGTTGGCCGTCATATCGCGCTGCGAGTTGTCGGACGTCGCGGTCGCCAAATGAGTGATGTACTGAATCGCGGCCAGGCTCGGTGAACCCCGCCCGAAGATGTTCAGCGGCGCGCATGTGCTCGATACCGTCGACGTGGGGGCGTTCACCGGAGTACCGGCGCAGACGATTTGACCTGTCGGGCTCAAGGTTGAGTTCAGTGCGTTCTGCAGGTTTTGAAACACGTAGGAAGGCTGAACCGACGTGTTGCTGGAACTGCCGTAATTGGCCGCAACCTCCCAATTGAAGTTTCGACCCCACACAGAAAAATCTCCGTTGAGGCCTGCCACGCCGCGCGCCAGCACCTGGGTCGCCGTCGCTCGGCCGCTCTGCAGGTCGACGCTGGCGCGGCCGACGTAGAACTGATTCGGAGTCCATCCCGGATACAGGAATCCGGTGCCGCCCAGAGCGGCGGCATAGTTATTGAGCGCTGTCTGGATGAGAGTTCGATCCCCGACCGAGAGGAACGGGTTGTTGATATTGACGATGAAATTGCCGTTGGCCGTGCCGGCTCCGCCGAACAAGACGGTGTTGTAAGCCGGTTGCTGCAGCAGGTCTGTCGCATGCGATTCAGAGAACCAGCCTTCCGTGAATAGGTTCACGTGGTCGTTGATCTTGAAGTTTCCCAGCACGTCGATGTTTACGCGCTCGCTCGGCGACAACAAGGTGCTCACTTGAGACAGCCGTTCACCGTCCCCGTCGCTGCTGAAAACCGGGTTGCCCGTGGCCGTGCCCAGATTGTATGGCGACAGGGTAGAGTTTTTGGCCCAGGCCAGCAGTTGACCGCCGCCGTTCGTGACGCCGTAGGTGCCGGTGGGAGATGCCGGGAGGCCCAGTCCGGTTGGCGAATATACAACTCCGTCGTCCACCATGGGGATGCCGCCGTAGTTGATGCCCGCAACCGTGGCTCCCGAGGTCAGCACGGACTGGAATTTGCCGGGGACCAGCGGCGACTCGAACTGCAAATCCTGCGAGTACACGTTGCGCGCCGTGCCTGTGAGACCGTCGCTCTTCGTTATTTCGCCAACCGCGGTGATGTTGCCGCGATCGTCCGCGAAGTTCTTACCGCCAAGGACACGGGCGCGGTAGTTCCATGCGTCGGCGCGGTCAGAGACACCCGCCTGGGCGTCGACCTCCAAGCCCTGAAAGTCCTTCTTGAGAATGATGTTGACCGTGCCGGCGATGGCATCCGCGCCGTAGATGGGTGCACCGCCCACCGAAATCGTCTCGACCCGATCGATCAATTTGGTCGGGATGGTGTTCAGATCGACCTGTTGTCCGGGTCCGCCGACCGAGCTGTTGGAGCCCGAGGTATTCAAACTGGCCGTGTTCGAGGACACGAAGCGCCGGCCGTTGACCAGCGTCAGGGTGCGTTGCGAGCCCAAGCCGTACAGATCGACGAAGCTCTGCGCGATGCCGAAGGCGGACTGTGTATTCGCGGCGCTCGAGGGCTGCACTCCGAATGCCGGGTTTTCACTGAGGGCCTGGCCGACGTCGAGGTAGCCGCGCTCGTCGAAGGTTGCGGAATTGATGATGATGGTCGGCTCCAGGCGATCCAAGTCAGGACGCGCAATGCGCGAACCGGTGACGACGACTTCCTGGAGTTCCTCTGTGGCAGGCGTCTGTTTGGGTTTTTCCTGCGCGCGAGCCGTCATCGACATCGCCATCAGGCAGGAGACGGCGACGGTGGCGCGCTGCACGGGAGTTAGAAACGTTCTGCTGATAGTCATACGTAACGCATCCCATCGTTGTGATTCAGTGAACGAAGCTTTCTGAAAAAGCTTGTGATATATCATTAGCAGCAATAAGAAGCCCTGTAAAGAACTGTGGGGAAAAGATCACCCCACGTCCACTGTTAGAACGTTGAGGAACTCATGGACCGTAGAGTCTTCATCAAGGCGGCCGGCGCATTTTCATTGGCGGCCACCGTCGACGAACTGAGTTTTGCAGCCGCACAGTCTTTCGATCCCACCGAACAATCCATTGCGGCGCTGCAGCGCGCGCTGCGGTCCGGCGCTGTCACCTCCGAAGCGCTGACCACCGCGTATTTCGCGCGCATCGCGCGCTTCGATCATCACGGCCCCGAATACCGCTCCGTCCTCGCGCTCAATCCTGGTGCACTCGGCGTGGCTCGTGCACTCGATCTGGAGCGCAAGTCCAATAAGTCGCGCGGCCCCCTGCACGGAATTCCGATCCTGCTGAAGGACAATATCGAGACCCGCGATCCCGTGGCCACCACCGCCGGATCTCTGGCGCTGGCGCGCTCGCTGCGCCCCGTAGACGCGCCGTTGGCCGCGCGTCTACGCGCCGCCGGCGCAGTAATACTCGGCAAGGCAAACTTGAGCGAATGGGCCAATTTCCGTTCCACCCACTCTTCCAGCGGCTGGAGCGGCGTGGGCGGCCAGGTTCGCAATGCCTACGCGCCGGAGCGCAATCCTTCCGGCTCGAGCGCCGGCTCCGCTGTTGCCGCGGCCGCAAGTTTCTGCGCCGCCGCCATTGGCACCGAGACCAATGGCTCCATCCTCTCGCCCTCCTCTTTGAACGGCTTGGTTGGGCTCAAGCCCACCGTGGGCCTGATCAGCGGCAAAGGCGTGGTGCCCATCTCGCCGCGCCAGGATACCGCCGGCCCGATGTGCCGCACGGTCGCCGACGCGGCCGTACTGGCCATGGCCATGGCCGAACGCCCGCTGGGCTTTGGCGTTCACGGCACCGACTTGGAAGCATTCCGGCTGCGCGGCGTGCGCATCGGCGCCATGCCGCTGCCCAAGGCGGCGCATCCGGGCACCGCCGGCTTGTTCGCCGATGCCCGCGCCGCCCTCGAACGCGAGGGCGCCGCGATCGTCGATCTGAAAAACCCGCCGGCCTTCGACGAATTGGACGAGCCCGAATTCGAGGCGTTGCTCTATGAGTTCAAGGCCGCGCTCAACGACTATCTCGCGACGCTCGATGCGTCGCAGGTCGAGGTGAAGACGCTGGCCGACCTGATCGCCTTCAATCGGGCTCATGCGGACGAGGAGCTGGCCGTCTTCGGTCAGGAAATCTTCGAGCTGGCCGAGGCGCACGGACCGCTCACAGACTTAGGATACCAGAAGGCAGCGGCGATTCTGCAGCGAGCCGCCGACACCGAAGGCCTTGCGGCCCTGCTCGGGCAGCAAGGCGTGGAGGTTTTGCTCGCGCCCAGCAACGGCCCCGCCGAGTTGATCGATCACGTCTGGGGCGACCGGCGTGGAGGCGGTTGGTCGCAGATTGCCGGCGCTGCCGCCATTGCGGGCTACCCCAGCCTCACGGTGCCTGCCGGCCTGGTCTGCGGCTTACCCGTAGGCATTACCTTGGTCGGCAATCGCAACCAGGACGGATTGCTGCTGCAAGTGGCCCGCGCCTATGAACGCGCGACCAACGCGCGTGTTCCTCCCCATCTTGCGATCTAGGAAATTTCCGATGCACAAAGCGCTGCTGCTCACCTGCCTCATCCTCGGTGCGGTACCGCCCCCTGCTCGCCGCCGACTATTCCCTGCCGGCGAATCCCGAGACCGTGGCATGGGGTTACTACTCCGGTCAGTCAAAGCCCGTGTTGACCGTGCACTCCGGCGACACGGTCCGAATGCAGACGCTCTCGACCTGCGGTTCTCCTGAGCAAATGGTGAGCCGCGGCGTCAAGGCGGAACAGATTCCGCCCTACACCGACCCCATCTACAAGGAAGTGAAGGACATCGGTCCGGGCGGACACATTCTGACCGGGCCAGTCTCGATCGCCGAGGCCGAACCCGGCGACGTGCTCGAGGTGCAGATTCTCAAAGTCGATATCGATGTCGACTTCGCCTGCAATGCCTTCGGACTCGGCCGCGGCTTTCTGCCCATGGAGTATCCCTACAGCCGCTTTAAAATCATTCCGCTCGACCGCAACAAAATGATCGCCCGCTTCGCGCCGGGCATCGAGCTGCCGCTGCACCCTTTCTTCGGCAGCATGGGGGTCGCCCCGGCCGGCGGCAAGATCGACAGTGCGCCGCCGTTCGCACACGCAGGCAATCTGGACAACAAGGAACTCGTTGCGGGAACGACTCTATATATACCGGTGGCCGTCAAGGGCGCGCTCTTCCAAGCCGGCGACGGGCATGCCGGCCAGGGCAATGGCGAAGTCGATATCACCGCCCTGGAAACCTATCTGTCAGGCACCTTTCGCTTCATCGTGCACAAGGATCGCCGGCTGCTCTGGCCGCGCGCCGAAACTTCCGAGTACTTTATTTCCATGGGATTCAGCAAGGAACTCAAGGAAGCGACGGAACATGCGGTGCGCGACATGATCGATTTTCTCGTGACCGAGAAACATCTGACTCGCGACGACGCCTATATGCTGTCGAGCGTCGCCGTGGACGTCGATATCACGCAGCTCGTCGACGGCAATGTCGGCGTGCATGCCCTGCTGCCGAAGAGAATCTTTACCGGCGCGGCCCCCCGCTAGGGCGGCCCCCGCTAGCTCAGGACTCGTACACCCAGCGGCCGCCGAGCATGGTCCGCTCGACCTTGATGTTCTGCAGCTCTTGCGCGGGCACGGCGAATGGATCGCGCTGAAGCACCACGAGATCCGCCAGTTTCCCGGGTTCTATTGAGCCCTTGTCCGGCTCTTCGAACGAGGCATATGCCCCGTCAATGGTCGCGGACCGTACCGCCTCGGCCAGCGTGATGCGTTGTGTTTCTCCCCAGACATGGCCGGTGGGATCTTTGCGGGTGGTCATGGAATACAGCCACAGCATGGGCGACGGCGGGCTCGCGGTGTAATCCGACGCCGTCGGCGGACGCAGACCCGCATCGATGAACCAACGATAGGCAAACATGCGTTTCAGGCGCTCGTCGCCGTAGAAATGCATGACATCGCCGTGAAAATTCACATAGCCAGCGAAGGGGATGGGGATTGCCCCCACGGCGCGCATCCGAGCAACCAATTCCGGCGTCACCACCGTGCAGTGCTCGAGCCGAAAGCGCGGGTCGCGGCGCGGCGCCTCTTTAGAAAGCTGCTCATAGATGCCGAGCATGCGGTCGATGGCATGTTCGCCATTGGCATGAGTCGCCAATTGAAAACCAGCCAGCCACGCTTTGCGTGAGTTCTCGTACAGACTCTCCCGCGTACCGCTCTCGACACCGACGTAGTTCGGCAATCCGATGTAGGGCTCAGCCAGCCACGCGGTCCGTTCGGAAATCGAACCGTCCGAGTACTGCTTGATACCGCCGATGCGCACCATGGAGTCGCCGAATCCGGTGTGCAACCCGGCGGCGATATAGCGATCGAGGTAGGCGACATCCATGTGGCAGTAGGCGCGATACAACAACTCTCCCGACTCGCGCGCGTCCTGGTAACCCTGCAGTCCATCGGGACTCGCATCCGCATCGCAAGCGGACGTGACGCCGTAACTCGCATACAGTTTGGAACTGAGCGCGATGCCGCGCCGGTGATCATCGCGCGTCAACGCCTCCGGCATCTTGCTGGCCACGGCATCCATGGCCTTGTCCGCAACTCGTCCGTTTAATTCCCCGTCAGGTCCATGTTCGAAGCGTCCACCCGGAGGATCGGGAGTGGTCGCGGTGGCCCCTGCCGCCTTCAGCGCCAGCGAGTTCACATAGGCAGTGTGGCCGCCGCGGTGCTGCACGATCACCGGATGTTCCGGCACTGCGGCATCAAGGTCAGCCCGCGTCAGTGGGCGCGGGGTCTTGCCGTCGTCATACAAGTAACCTCGCACCCACCCTCCGGGCGGGGTCTGGGCGGCGCGGGCGTGCAGCGCCGCAAGAATTTCCTCGATCGAGGTTTTGTCGCAGGCGACGTTCTTGAGCTGATCCAGGCCGCTTGCCCAGGGATGGGCATGCGCATCGATGAAGCCCGGAAACACCCTTTGCCGGGCAAGGTCGACCCGCCGCGTTTTCTTGCCCGCAAGCGCCAGGATCTCCCGATCCGTCCCCATCGCCAGGAACCGTCCGTCGCGAACCGCGACCGCGGTCACCTGGGGATTCTCGGGCTGTACGGTATAAATCAAGCCGTTGTACAAGACGAGATCGGGATCCGTGCCGGGTAGCCGCATCAGCGGCAGTGCGGCCAAGGTCTTGATCATGTCGCGGCGCGTCGTACTCATTGTTGGGTCTCCTCATTCGCGGATGCATCGATGCCGCGTTGTTCTATAATATAAGCCGGCCAGTTGTAGCGAAAATGACGCAGCGGCCTGTATTGATTGCTTGACGGCCGGTCATTGTCTATTCTGCACGCGAGTTTAGGGAAAAGCTTCGAGTACATGCGATTTTGCATGCGCTATGTCGACGGCATCAGCTACGGCGCTGACGTGACCGCAAGACGAATCTATAAATTTTAGGGGATTCCATTGAGCACACTCACCAGCGCTGCGCGCTATACGCTTGGCGTAGTCCTTGCCTTTGCCGGCGCCTCGGTCCACGCCCAATCGACCTCTTCTTCCGGGACTCTTGAAGAAATCTTGGTGACCGCACAGAAACGCGAGCAGAACTCGCAGGACATCGGCATTTCCCTGTCGGCCATCAGTGGGTCCGACCTCAAGTCCTTAGGTGCCGCCACCGCCACCGACATCACCAAGTCCATGCCCGCCGTGGTTCTTACCCAACCGAACGGCCCCTCGTCGTTCAGTCTCGCGATCCGCGGCGTGACGCAGAATGACTTCGCCGACCACCAGGAAAGTCCGGCGGCCATCTATATCGATGACGTGTACGTCAGCCAGATGGCGGGACTCGCATTCTCCTTGTTCGACATCGACCGAGTCGAGGTGCTGCGCGGGCCTCAGGGCACCCTGTTCGGCCGCAACGCCACCGGTGGCCTCGCCAACTTCGTCACCAACCGGCCAACCGATGAGCTAGGCGGATACGTCAACACCACATTCGGCCAACGCAATCTGCTGCGGGTCGAGGGCGCGGTAAACGTGCCGCTGTCCGACGCCGTCGATTCTCGGCTGTCGTTCGAGTCGAACCACTATGATCCCTTGTTCACGAACGTCGCCGGCGGCGCCAACGATGCCGAGAACGGCAACGACTACGCGCTGCGCGGCCAGTTGCTGTTCAAGCTGCCGGCCGGGTCGGAGTTGTTGCTGAACGCGCGCGCCAGCCGCGAGAATGTCAGCGCCGGATCCTGGGAAGAATACGCGACCAAGGGCATAGGCAACGGCGTCGATGTGTTTGTCGGGCCGACGGATACGACCTACGGCTGCCCCGGATGCAATGGCTCGGGACTGCAGAACAGCGGCCCGTTCACGATTCGCGACAATATCAGCGGCTACGCCAAGCTTTCCACCAGCGGCTTCACCGCCAAGTACACGCAGAACTTCGGCAGCACCAAGCTGACCGTCATCGGTGATTATTCTCATTTGCAGAAGGACTACCAAGAAGACTCCGACGCCTCGCCGTATACCCTGTTTGAATTCTTCAACGGCAGCAAGGTGAATCAGCAATCGCTCGAAGCGCGCCTCAACGGCGGCGATGACAAACTCAATTGGACCGCCGGCCTGTATGCGCTGCGCGTCTCCGGCAACTACTACGAAGGCTGGATCGGACCCGCGTACTTCACGGCGCAAGAGTTCAACACTCCGACCAATCCGAACGCCGGCTACGGGATACCGGGTCCCTGGCCCTATGGTCAGTTTCCCTATTGGACCACGGGCGGTGTTCCAGGTCCCGACGGCGGCATCCCGGAGACCAAGTCTCCCTATGAACTCTTGACCAAGTCAGGCGCAGCCTTCGGGCAAATCGAATACCGCGCGACGGATCTCATCGGCTTCACCTTGGGCGCGCGTTTCACGGCGGACCGGAAGGACTATCACTTCACCTGGTATCCGTACGAGTACTTCCCCACCAATGTGACCAATCAGATCATCTTGCTGACCCCGCCGACCGGCACGGCGCTTACCGATTATCGAGGCAACCGCTCCGACAATCTATATAGCGGCAAGGCCCAGATGGACTTCCACCTGTCGAAGGACATGCTGGCGTATGTGAGCTACAACCGCGGGGTCAAGGGTGGCGGCTTCAATGCACCCCTATTCCCGTTCACGATCAATGATCTGAACACGCTGAGCTTCAAGCCCGAAACGCTGACCTCCTATGAAGCAGGCTTCAAGTCGGAATTTCTCGATCACACGCTGCGGTTCAATGCCGCGGCCTATTACTACAAATACCAGGACTACCAGGCACTCATCTACACCTTGGGGCTGGAACAGTTGATCGTCAACGCCGACGCGACGCATAAGGGTGCGGAAGCGGAAATTGATTGGGTCCCCAGTGCGGAATGGCGTTTCGGTGCAGGCGTTGCCTACGTGGACGCAGTGGTGAACAACGTCGCCGCTCGCTGCTGCGGTAATGCGGGAACGCCCTTCGCGGGAAAGCCGATCCCGGGCAACTATGTTCCCGCCAATGCCCCGCGTTGGACAGGCAACGTCATGGCCCGCTACACCATGCCCGTGTTCACCGGACACTTGGCACTGCAAGTGGACGGCAATTATCTGTCGAGGTTCTGGTTCAATCTCACGGACGTTCCCGCGGTCGAACAGGCGGGGTTCGGCGTCGCCAATGCGCGAATCAACTACTCGTTTGCGGGTGACAAGCTCGAAGTCGGTGCCTCGGTCGAGAACCTCGCCAACAAGCACTACGGCGTAATGGGCTTCGACAATACCTCCATCAACGGATTGTCGCAGGTTTACCCCGGCATGCCGCGCTGGTTCAAAATGCACGTGAACTATAAATTTTAAGCGATGAAAATCCTACTCGCCTCGCTTTTGCTGCTGCTCGCGGCACCGCTGCTGCCGTCGCCTGTGCTCGCGCAGGTGCTGGCGATTCGCGCCGGGACCGTCATTGACCCGGCGCACGGCACCAGCGCCAAGGACCAGATCATCCTGGTGGACAAGGGCAAGATCGTGAGCATGGGCACCGGCGTCGCCATACCCGCCGGCGCCGAGATCATCGATCTCTCCCACGAGTGGGTCGCGCCCGGCCTGATCGATGCGCACACGCACATGACGCTCACCGAAATTGCCGGCGATGCGCCATTCGAGTCCTTCTACTTGAACCAGAGCTCGACTCTGCGAGGCTTGCGCGGCTTGCACAACGCCATGGAGGTGCTGCACGGCGGCTTCACCACCCTGCGCGACGTCGGCAACAGCGCCGAATGGGCCATGAGCGACGTGCGCCGCGCCATAGACCTAGGCTGGTTCGTGGGTCCCACCATTATCGATTCAGGCAAGATCATTGCGCCTTTCGGCGGCCAGTCGCGGGATATACCACCGCGCCAAGGTCCGTTCTGGCAGTTCGAGTACATGGATGCGGACGGCCCGGCCGAGATACGCAAGGCGGTGCGCACCAACATCTATTACGGGGCGGGCGTGATCAAGCTGGTGGCGGACAACAACCCATACCATTATTCCGTCGATGAATTTCGCGCCGCGGTCGATGAGGCGCATCGCGCCGGCATCCCCGTGGCCGTGCATGTGTACGCCGGCGATGCACTCGATAATGCCATCGAGGCCGGCGTGGACTCGATCGAACACGGTTTCGATCTCACCGATGCGCAGCTGAAACGCATGAAGGACAAGGGCATCTTTCTGGTCGGCACCGACTTCCCGCGGGCACACCTCGATATCGTCGGCACCTCCGGCGGCATCCTGCCCGATCCGGCTGTGCTCGCACCGAAGATCATCGATCGCCTGAAGCGCGCCCATCGCATTGGCGTGCGCATGGCCTTCGGCAGCGATACGGTCATCGACATGCCGGGACGCACCCGAGCCGACCTGATGTTCGATTACCTCGCGGTCTGGCGAGCGGCCGGAGTCCCGCCCACAGATATTCTGCGCGCCATGACCAGCGACGCCGCCGAGCTGCTGCGCGTCAACAAGGTTCGCGGCAACATCAGCGCGGGCTTGAGTGCCGACTTGGTCGCAACGCCGGGCAACCCGCTCGATGACATCGAAAACCTGCGCAAGATCGATTTCGTCATGAAAGACGGGAAGATCGTGCGGCGGCCGTTGCTGCACTGAGCGCCGCAGCCGCGGCGGCAACATCAAACGGCCAGCGGCGCCACCTCGCGCGTCCAGCCGAAAAGATCGGGCGCACGTCGCTCCTGAATGGCGAGCAGAGCCTTGCGCAATTGCGCTGCGACCGCATCGATTTTCTTCGGTACGTACTCCCGGGCATCGCGGTCGGTCAGCTGGCCGATGGGGCTCAAGATGGCCGCGGTACCGCAGGCAAACACTTCCGTGCATTCGCCGCTTTGAATCTGCGCCAGCAGCTCATCGATGGCCATGGCTCGTTCGTGCACGACAAATCCCAGATGCCGGGCAAGAGCGATCAGCGAATCGCGGGTAATGCCGGGCAAGATGGCGCCGTCGAGCGCCGGTGTGTGCAGCTCGCCGCCGATGACGGCGAACAGATTCATGCCCGAAAGCTCCTGAATGAAGCGCTGTTCCCGGGCGTCGAGCCACAGAGCCACGGTAAGGCCGCGCGCCACCGCTGCGTTTGACGCGCGCAGCGACGCCGCGTAGTTCGCCGATGCTTTGGCGGTGCCGACTCCTCCCACCGCGGCACGCACATCGTCGCGCTCGATGGCCACGCGCATAGGCCCCGACGAGTAGATCTCTACCGGATTGGCGATCACCATGAAGCGAAAGGTCGTGGAATTGCGCAGCAGATACCCCGCCTCGGTGCCGAATAGAAACGGCCGCAGGTACAGCGAACGTCCGGATTCGTGCGGAATGAATCGGTGGCAGGCCCCCACGACCGCCTCGATGGCCTCGAAGAACAACGCTTCGGACACTGGCGGCATGGAGAGCCGCTCCGCTGAGCGTTTGAGGCGCTGCCAATTCTCGCGCGGGCGAAACAGACTGGGTCCGGCCTCGCCGACCTTGTAGGCTTTCAAACCTTCGAACACGAGTTCGGCATACTGCAGCGCCCGTGCGCCCGGAAGAATTTCTATCGGTCCATAGGGAACGAGTTCGCCTCGGCCCCAGGCGCCGTCAGCCCACTGCGCCGAGAACATGACAGGAGCCGCCACGAGCCCGAAGCCCAGTTTGTCGGGCAACTTGAAATTTCGCAGCGCCACGCTGACGCCGGGATCCACATCGAAGCCCGACCCCAAGGCGGCGTCAGGCACCACAACGGTCTCACGCGCCACGCCGGCCTCGGGCACCGCGCCCACCTCAGCGGCGGAGGTACGCATCGGTCCCCGCCAACCAGTCCTGCCGCGGCGGATTGAACACATCGACGTCCAAGGTATCTTCGAGAGCCACCGCGCTGTGCGGCAGGAACGAAGGAATGACCAATACTTCGCCGGCGCGCACGATGACTTCGCGTTCGCCGTCCGCGCCTAACTTGAATAACAGCGCGCCCTCGAGAATGTAGGTGATCTGCTCGTTCTCATGGGAGTGGCGCGGCACATCGTCGCCCTTGTCGAAATGCACGTGCGCAATCATCATCCGGTCGCTCGTGATCAATTTTCGGGTGAGTCCGCCTTTTAATTTCTCGGCCTTCAGCTCGTTCCATCGGATATGTTTGGCGCCGGCGGCATCTGTAGTCTTGATTGCTGTTGCGGTAGTCATTTCACTTCCTCGAATTAACGGAATTTCTCATCGATTTGCAAATCGAGCGCCACGGCATGCCGATTCGTCTCGTTGGCGAGCCCGATGACGGCCACGAGTTCGGCATACTGTTCGGGCGTCATCCCCTTTTTGCGCGCGGCGGCGCCATGGGATGCAATGCAGTACCGGCAGGCGTTGGTCACGCTGACGGCCATGTAAACGAGTTCCTTGGTGAGCGGGTCGAGGGCGCCCGGCGCCATGACCTCTTTGGCGTTCGCCCACATCCGCCGCAAGCTGGGCGGGTGATGCGCCAATACCTTCCAGTAATTGTTGACCCAATCCGTTTTGCGGGTCGCCATGATGTCGTCGTAAACCTCGCGCACCTCAGGCGAGGCATCCTCATACTCGATGGGCGTCTGGGTAGCAGAGCCCTTAGGCGCGTTGGATGCGCTCACGGCACCACCGCGATCACGCGCGCCGGAAAGCCGGAGCCGTTTTCCACTTTGGGGAACGTAATCCACACAAGCGCTCCCGACTCGGGCACCTGGTCGAGATTCGCGAGTAATTCAATTTGGTAGTGATTGGTTCCCAGTATGTAGGATTCGAGCGAATAATCGTCCTTGGTCGTGGCGAGGCCCGGATCCGTATCGGTGGTCTCGTGACCGGACGCCGTGATGCCGCGTTCCTCATAGAGCAGCTTCAAGACCGGCATGCTCCAACCCGGATAGTGAAACACGCCGGCGGCATCCTTGTTGGCGAGCGCACCGTCGTCGGGCCAGCGCTTGGACCAATCGGTGCGCATGGCCACGAAAGCGCCGTGGGGTATGCGCCCGTGGCGCTGTTCCCAGGAATGGATGTCATCCAGCGACAGGATGTAGTCGGGATTCTTGGCCGCCTTCTCGTGCACGTCGATGACCACCAGCGGCATCAGCATATCCTTGGGATCGATTTGATCGACGGTGTGCAGGCCGTCATGGAAATGCGCCGGCGGGTCGACATGCGTGCCCCACTGTCCAATGTGACAATATTCGTTGATCCGAAAGCCGTCTTTTTCAACCGTGTACAAGGTCTTGACGCTTTCGTTCGGCGCACCCTTCCAATGCGGGATGCCGGGGGCGAACGCATGAGTCAGGTCGATGAAGCGATGCGACTGAATCACCGCCAGCGCATCGTCAAGCGAGGCAGCCGGCCGATCCGCGGCATTGGCATCCACACACGCGGCCAATGCCGCGGCACCACAGGCAGCCATCAGCCATGCTCGCATACTCCCCCCCAATCTCAAGAATTGTGGATGCAAGATTAGCATGCGCTCAAACGACCCGGCGGTTGGCAGCCTCACCGGTGGCTTCGATCTCCACCAGCAAATCCTCGCGGCACACATCCGCTTGCAGGTACACCACGGAAGTTGAGGCGTGCAGCGACCCGGCCAAGGCCCCCTCGATGGCGCCTAAGTCCGTCGGCTGCCTCACATATACCTTGAATTTGAGCCCATCCAGGGAATAGCGCGCCGACCCCACCACACGATTCGCCTCGTCCAACAGCGCCGCAATATTGGCCATCGTTTCACGGGTTTGCGCTGCGACGTCGCCGGGATGAATGGTCTCGTGACCGACGATACTCGCCGTACCCGAGACGAACAGATTCGTCCCTTGCGGTTCGCTCAACACGCAGGCCCGCGAAAACATCGGACTGTGGCGTCCAAATTTGCGCGGATAGTGGTATGCGCTGGTCTGCCGCGGATTTTCAATCATCTTCGGCGGCTGCCGGGCGGCCAGAAAATAAATGCATATCGGACTGCCCGCGGGCGAACCCAAGGCGCTGGCCGCCGGCACCGTGCTTACCGCTGCCCGGCCGGAGTCGCGAAACGCCAGTTGGCGCGCCGAATTGAAATGGCGGTAACGCTCATCGCCGTCGGCTTCACGGTTGATTTCCGGCAAATAATTCCAAATGCGGATCAAGTGCCGGTGCTCGGTCTCCTCGAGCACCCCGAATATCTCGCGATAGGCGATTTCGGTCGCGCGCGCCAGCGCTCCGGAATTGCCGTCGCCGCGGCCGCTGATCGGACCCTCGGCCTCGAGGCTGCGCTCTTCAAGGGTGATGGAGCCGAACAACAAGTCCTCGCAGAACCGGTAATGCACGCGACTGCGCTCGGCAGCGCCGTTCGCCATCTGCACCTCCGGTCCCGCAACCCGCCACACCTCGCACAGATTGTCGTTTACACCGAGAGAGGGTGTCATGCTGGCGGTGATCGGTGCGCGCGCGCCGTCGATGATCGGCAACCGCTCAAATCCGACGACGCCCAGCACGTTGCGCCACCAGGAGGGAGACTGGGAGGCGATTTGGCCGGGCGATAAATAGTCGAGTTGCAGTGCCGCAGTCGTGGCCGCGCCGGAACCTGCCGTGGAAGTCCGCCTGGTAGTCATCGAAAGGCAGTCTATCCTGCCTATACATCGTCGGGTAGCCGCGGCTCAGTAGGCGATGTAGGGGCCGACTCTCCCCGAAACGCCATTCGTCCGGCGATCTATTCTTTGAACGGCGGCTTGCCGCGCGCCTGACCCTGAAACGCCAACATCCAGCCGGGATATTCCGCCGGCAACTGGCTCACGTCGTCCAGCAATTTGATTTCTTCCGCGTTTAATTGCACACGCGTCGCGGCGATGTTGTCTCGCAGCTGATCCATGGATTTGGCGCCGATGATCACGCTGCTGACGAAGGGCTTGCTCAGCAGCCAGGCGAGTGCGATCTGCGCCACCGACACCTGGCGCTGCGCCGCCAACGGCCGCATGGCGTCGACGCAGCGAAAGGCGCGCTCCTTATCTACCAAGGGAAAATCGAAAGTCGTGCGCCGCGCCCCGGTCGGTCCCTTGTCGTCGGCGGCCTTGTACTTGCCGCTCAACAAGCCGCCCGCCAGGGGGCTCCAAACCATCAGGCCGAGTCGCTGATCCTGCAATAGCGGTACGATGTCCCGCTCGAGATCGCGGCCCGCAATGGTGTAGTAGGCCTGCACGCTGATGAATTTGGCGAAGCCCTTCTGCTCCGAGACGCCCAGGGATTTCATGATCTGCCAGGCAGCCAAGTTGCACAGGCCGATGTAGCGCACCTTGCCCGAACGCACCACATCGTTCAAAGCCGACAGCGACTCCTCGAACGGAGTCAATGGATCGAAGCCGTGGATTTGATACAGATCAATATGATCGAGCTGCAGCCGCTTCAGGCTGGCATCGAGCTGATTGAATAGGTGATGCCGCGATTGGCCGCGTCCGTTCGGCGATTCATCCATGGAGCCGGTCGATTTGGTGGCGACAATGACCTGGTCGCGCGGCAGCCCCAGCGTTTTAAGCGCCTGGCCCAGCAGCGTCTCCGACATGCCCATCGAATACACGTTGGCGGTATCGATGAAATTGATGCCGGCGTCGAAGGCGAATTTCACCTGTTCATTGACGGCATCTTGCTGCAAGTTGCCGATGCTTTCCCAAATGCCCGAGTAACCGCCGTAGGTCATCGTCCCCAGGCATAATTCCGAGACATACAAGCCGGTTGGGCCCAGTAAGTGATAGCGCACGACGTTCTCCAGCCTTTCAGAGGCCTTGGTCAAAAGGGATTGGTCAGTTTACAATGAATCGGTACGCTCAATTGCTCCCGACGCATACAATTCTTGACGTTGTAGCCGCCCGCAGCCGGGAATGATTGCGCCCATTCGCTGTCCTAATCCTCACATGAACATTTCTTCGGAGCTTTCGTGAAGACACTGGTATGGATAGCCGTGGTCTCGAGCGCCTTCGCCGCCGTGGGGTGCATCATCGGCGCGAAATATACGGTAGGAGGCACGCTCACCGGCCTCACCGGCCAAGGCTTGGTGCTGGAGGACAATTCCGGCAATGACTTAGGATTGGCCTCGAACGGCACATTCGTGTTTAGCGGCGGTATCAAGAACGGAGACGCCTATTCGGTCACGGTCAAGACCCAACCCGCCACTCCGTCGCAGACCTGCACCGTGCAGAACGGATCGGGCAGCATCGACAAAGGCAATATCACCAACGTCATCGTGTCGTGCACCCAGGTGGGACACTTCGCCTACGTGGCCAACCAACTCTCGAACGATCTCTCGGCGTATGCGATAGATTCCACGACGGGCGCATTGTCGATCGTCAGCGGCTCGCCATTTGCGGCGAACGGCACCACTCCGGCGGCATTGGCCGTGGACCCCGACGGTACCTTTCTCTACATCGCGAACAACGGCTCGAACAATGTCTCGATCTATTCCATCGACAGTACCAGCGGTGCACTGGCCGTCGCGGGAATAGCCGTCAGCGCCGGGAGCGGCCCCGTTGCGCTAACGGTTGACCCGACGGGCAGTTACCTTTACGTGGCGAACCTGGCGTCGAATGATGTGTCGGCCTACGCCATCGATAGCGGTGCGGGAACGCTGACCGAACTCAGCGGTTCGCCCTTCACGGTGGGCGGCGGACCCAGTTCACTGAAAATCAGCCCGAACGGCAACTATTTGTATGTCACCGACTTTGGCGACGGCAATGTCACGGTATTGGCGATCGACTCCGCCACCGGCTCTTTGAGTGAAATTGCCGGGTCTCCGTTTGGCGCCGGTGCCGGTGCCCAGTCGATTGCCATAGACCCAACAGGTGGCTACGCGTACGTTGCCAACGAAACCGCCGCGACGATTTCCCTGTACTCGATCAATGCCTCGACCGGCGCCCTAGCGGCGCTCTCCGGCTCGCCGCTGGCAAGCGGTACCAGCCCCGAATCGCTCGTCGTCGACCCCGCCGGCCGCTTCGTGTATGCCGCCAATGTCACCGCGAAGAATCACGTGGCCGTCTATTCCATTACGCCTAGCAGCGGCGCGCTGACGCTGTCGGGAACGCCCATTGCCGCGGGCACCTTTCCCGTCAGCGTGGTGCTCGATCCGTCAGGCCAATTTGCCTACGTGGCCAACGATAATTCGAATGACATTTCCGTGTATGCCGTCAATACCATCACCGGTGTGCTGACGGCGGCGGCTCACTCGCCCTTCGCCGCCGGGAATGCGCCGCGGTCAATCGTCGTCGATTGATACGCACGCGAACCCCAGGGCGTCCGCGCAGTTCTTGAGGTTATAGTATGTGCGCCGGCGCAACGCCCGCGCTCTCGAGGATTACGCGAAATGAGCATTAGCAATGTCACCGCCGGCAAGCATATTCCGCACGAATTTAACGTGATCATCGAGATTCCCGCACACAGCGAGCCGATCAAGTATGAGGTAGACAAGGAGTCCGGCGCCATGTTCGTCGATCGCTTCATGATGACCTCGATGCACTACCCCGCCAATTACGGCTACGTGCCGCGCACCGTCGCCGACGACAATGATCCGGTCGATGTATTGGTGCACACGCCGTTTCCCCTGATGCCCGGAGTGGTGGTGCGCTGCCGAGCGGTCGGCGTGCTGCGCATGGACGATGAATCCGGCGGCGACGCCAAACTCCTGGCGGTGCCAACGGACGACATCTGTCCCCTGTTCGAACATTGGAAATCGATCGCGGATGTGCCGGAAATACGCCTAAGGCAGATCCAGCATTTCTTCGAGCACTACAAGGATCTCGAAGCGGGCAAGTGGGTCAAGATCATCGGCTGGGCGGGGGTCGATGTGGCGCATGCAGAGATCCTGGACGGTATCAAACGCTACGAAGCAGAGAAGCAAGCTCGCTCGTAGGCATCACCCCATGCCCGTCGCAGCCAATCGCGGATTGATCCTCGCGCTGATCGGGATGGCGCTGTTGCTGGCGCTCACGCTGACCGCCTACCGTCCGCCGCCGCCGCAGGGGGCGGAGGCTTCGCCCGCGGTGTTTTCTGCCTTCCGCGCCCAGGCGCTGCTGCAGGAACTGGTGGGCGACGGCGTTCCGCATCCCATCGGCAGCCCCGCGAACGCACGCTTGCGCGAGGACATCGTCCGCCGCTTGTCGGCGTTGGGATATGCCACCGAATTGCAATCCGGCACCGTGTGCAATGACGACGGTACCTGCGGCAGCCCCATTAACATCATCGCCACGCTTCGCGGCACTTCGATGGCCGCGGGTGCAGTGTTGCTGGCGGCACACTACGATTCGGTGCCTGCAGGTTCCGGGGCAGCGGATGACGGGAGCGGCGTTGCCGGCGTACTCGAGATAGCGCGCATTTTGGCGGCGCGGCCGGCGGCGTCCCAGCCGGTCGCGTCTCACCCCGTCGTCTTGCTGATAACCGACGGCGAAGAAGCAGGATTGCTCGGGGCGCTGCTATTTGTTCGCGACCATCCGCTGGCCAAACGCGTGTCGGCCGCGGTCAACTGGGAGGCACGCGGCACTTCAGGCGCCAGTCTGATGTTCGAGACGGGCAGCGCGAACACCTGGCTCATGGGATTGTTTGCGGCGAATATTGCTCGGCCGATGACCAACTCGCTGTACTACGTGGTGTACAAGCAGCTGGAAAACGATACGGATTTCACCGTATTCAAGGCCGCCGGATACCAAGGCTTTAATTTCGCCTTCATCGGCAATGTCGGCCGCTACCACACGCCGCTCGACAATGTGGCAAATACCGACCCCGGCAGTCTTCAGCAACAGGGCGACAATACCCTGTCGGCACTGACCGCACTGTCGAGCGCCGCGAATCAACAACCGCCCATTGCCGAGTCGGTGTTCTTCGATGTTTTTGCGCGCAAGCTCATCGCTTGGCCATCCGGCTACACTCTGCCGGCCGCACTGCTGTCGTTGATCCTGCTGCTCGCCGAGGCGGTTATGATGCTGCGTCGAGCAGCAGTGACCGTCCCACAGGTTCTATGGGGATGCTTCAGCATACTCGTCATGCTCGCGGCGGGGCTAGCGCTATGCGCGGGGATCCTCGCCTCGAGTATTGCCGCCGGCAAAGTGCCGCCCTTAAGCGGCGGCTCGTGGATTGCGCAGCCTTTGCCCATGCACGTCGCCTCCGCAGCGATTGCCTTGGCATCGGCCGGCATCGTCGGCGCTTGGGCGTCACGGCGAGCTGGCTTCTGGGGATTCTGGGTGGCCGCTGCGCTTCTGAGCGCTGCCTTGTCCATCGCCAGCGCCGTTTGGGTTGCGGGGGCGAGTTTCGTGCCTCTCATTGCCGCGGTCGCAGCAGGTTTCGGGGTGTTACCTTGCATCGCAAGTTGGGCAAAATCCACAACTCCGCCGCAGTGGGCGGCCGAATTCGCCGCTCTCTTGCCGTTACTCGTGTTCTTTGGCGCTACCTTGCCAATGCTGCAATTCCTGTACATCGCGTTGGGGAGTCTCGCTTGGCCAATATCCACTTTGGCGCTGGGTTTGGGGGCGGCCGCGCTTTTGCCGCTGTTAGCCGTATCGTCCCTGGGCGCGCGGCGCGCGGTCACGGCTCTGGCCGCCACGTGCGTCTTGGGCGGCTCGCTGCTGACCTTTTACCTCCCGACCTATTCTGCCGACTGGCCGCAGCGGGTCGATCTCGAGTACTGGCTGGATGCCGACACCGGCCGGTCGCATTACTTCGCGCGCTGCGATTCCTTGCGGTTGCCGGCGTCGCTCGCCGCCGCCGCGCATTTCGATCCCGTGCCGCAGCCGCGCTTTGCAGGAAGCGGCGCTCTGGGGTTCGCCGCGGCGGCGCCGCCTGTTGCGCTGCCAACTCCGGAACTGACGTTGATTTCGTCGATGCCCGGCAAGGCCACTCATTTCACGGTTCACTTGGGGTCAGCACGCGCGGCGCCTGAGGCACTCGTGGTTTTTCCGGCAAGTGCGCACATTGCGAGCGTCGATGTCGCGACCCCGAACGGTTCGGTGCGCGCGAAACTTCACAGGTTGAGCAGCGGCGCAACCTTGTTGGACTTCGTGGGACTGCCGGCCGCGGGCGAGGAGTTCAGCTTCGATGCGGCAGGGCCGGCGCCGCTAGCGATTCAGGTATTTGACCAGAGCTTCGACTTTTGGGGGGAAGCAAACTTGAAGCGTGCTCGGACCCCGAGTGCGGCCAGCTCGCAGGACGGCGATATCACGGTGGTGCACCGCACTTTTTCGCTCGGCCCGCGGCTGGTCGCCGGCACCCAAGACCACTAACCGTTCTTCGAACTGCTGGCGTGCAGCGCGGCAAGCTGAGAGTTGTTGATTTGATGTATCGCGTTGGTTATCGCCTGCTGACGGCATGCCTTCACCAAGTCATTGGCATGAAGATCGCGGGAATATGAAGCGGGACATACCTGTTTGGCGGCAAACTGGATACGGCGATACAAATCCTGCAAGCCGTCGTTGCTGGTCAGTGCCTCGGTGCTGTAGCGAACCACGCGGCTCGGTGCATCGGCATTCACGGTTTCGGCACCGGCGACGCCGGCGCCCAGTACACAGCCCAAGCTCCCCGCGGCCACGAGCAGCGCGAGCGGCGCGGCGCGGGCGGTAACGAAATGACTCATGACATATCTCCTTGAGGACGATGATTGACTACACCCATATGAGATAACACCGCACCTATCAGCGTCTGTGGGGGCCCGTCGAGGTCGTCCCGCCCAATGACGGTTTCGTCCCGGAACGGCAGGCCAAAGCTGCGCAATTACGGTAAGTTGCGCTAGGCTTGCCGCATGATCGGAACCGGCACGACTGAATCACCCGCGCGACGCTTTGCGGGGGGGCTCACCCCGCGGCAATTTCTCGGAATTGCCTGTCTGTTTTGGGTGTATGTGACGCTGTCCAACATTTTGTACGCGTACAGCATGCGCAGCGGAATGGCGCGGATGACGAACTTCTCGCTGTTCGCGGCCTGGGACGCTCGTCTGCTGCAGCACGCGTTGCTGTTGCCGGTTTTGCTGGTGTCTTTCTGGGCATCGCTGCGCATCCAGTGGCGGCCACTGTTCGTTGCATTGCCGCTGCAGCTGATTTTGGGCGCCTTATTCGCCGCCTTGGCCTATCCGGCCATGATTGCTTCCGAAATGATGCTGGGCACCTCGGGCTGGCAGGACCACGCCATGAAGCACGTGTCCAATCCCTGGCTGGATCCGTACTTTCTCTCGCTCTGGGTGGCCAGTTTCGTCAGCTTCCTGCCCACCTATGGATTCGGCCTCGCGCTGATTACGGGCTTGGCCTTGTACACGCGCTTCCGGAATTCGGAATTGAGACTCGCCGCGCTCGAACGCGAGTGGAGTGCCGCCCGCCTGGCCGCGCTGCGCATGCAGTTGTCGCCGCATACATTGTTCAATTTGCTGCACACCATTCGCGGCCATATCGAGTGGGACCCCAAGGGCGCTCAGTCCATGGTGGTCCAGCTGGCGGATTTGCTACGCCGGCTGCTCAACGCCGGTGAGCGAGACTTCTCGAAGCTGAGCGATGAGTTGCAATTCGTCAGGCTGTATTTGGAGCTGCAACAGCGGCGCTTCGCCGACCGCTTGAGCGTGATTCTGCCCATGGCCTCGGAAATTCCCGCGGTGTGGGTGCCCAGCTTGATTTTGCAGCCGCTGGTTGAGAACGCGGTGGTGCATGGATTGGCGGGCCATCAAGGGCCCGTGACGGTGCGCATCAGCGCCCAGTTACGCGAAGATGTGCTCACCTTGTCCGTGTTCAACACCATCGCCCCGGAAAAGCTGGCCGGCGAAGAGAGCATCGGCCTCAACAATGTCCGTGAACGCCTCGCCGTGCAATTCGAGGGACGCGCCGGGCTTACTGCCGCAGGGGCCAACGGTGAGTGGCGCAGTGAAATCACCATGCCGGCGATACATCATTCACCGGTGCGCGAAAAACGGCGTGCCGAAGCGCTGGTCGACGCATGATGGATGTCATCATCGTCGACGATGAGCAGGCCGGCCGTCGCACGCTGCGCGAGTACTGCGAGGCGGAGGGCGATTTGCACGTGGTCGGCGAATTCGGCGACGGCGCGACCGCGCTGGCCGCGATTCGGGCGCGGCAGCCGCAGTTGCTATTCCTCGATATTCAAATGGACCCCTTGAACGGCCTTGACCTCGCGCGCGCGCTGGAGCCGTCGCAGCTGCCGTCATTGGTGTTCGTGACGGCCTACGACACTTATGCGCTCGAAGCATTCGAGGTTTGCGCGGTGGATTACCTGCTCAAGCCTTTCGATCAGGAGCGTTTCCGCAAGACCCTGGAGCGCGTGCGGCCACGCCATGCCAAGTCGGGGGTGGATGAGCGCCAAGCGCTGCTGGCGAGTCTGCTCACGCAGTTGGAGCGCGGCACGCGGCCTTCGGTGGAAGAACGGCCGCGGCTGCTCGCCGAATTCGGCGGCCATTTGCACGTGCTCGACGCCGCCCAAGTCGAGATGATCGAAGCGGATCGCAACTATGTCGTGATTCGAGTCGGCAAGGATAACTTCCACGCGCGCAGCACGCTGAGCCAAGCGGAGTTGGCGCTGCGCACGCAACCCATGCTGCGCATCAGCCGTTCCTGCTTGGTGAATATGAATTATGTCAAAGAGGTGAATCGCACCCTGCGCGGCGATTTCATCCTGGTGCTGGCCGGCGGCGCCACCGTCACGAGCAGCGAAGGATTTCGCGGCAAGGTCAAAGAATACTTGAGCACGCTGCGGATCGCGTAGTTCACCAAGGCTAGCTCACAGTAGTTCCTCGGGTGCGAACGGGGCGAGGATTTTCAAGGTCAAGCGCTGCAAACGGGTGGTTTCGGGGTCAGTGTACCAGGTCTTCTCCGACCCCGCCTCACCGCTGATCCATTCGATTTTCTCGCTGTGTTCCACCAACTGCAGCCGGTAGCTGCCGTCGGCGCTGATGTCATCCAGAAGGCTGGTGACCTGACGCGCGATCTCGGTGCTGCGGATCACGAGTCCGAGTTCACTGTTGGTGTGGGCAGAACGTGCGTCCATGTTCATGGAACCGATGAACACCGTTTTCTGATCGATCACCAGCGCCTTGGCATGCAGGCTGGCGTTGGAGCTGCGAAAGGGGTGAAACCGGGCGCGCTTCTGCCCGAGCTTGGGCCTTACCTCGGACAGCTCGATGCCGAGTTTGAGCAAGGGCGCCCGATAGCGGGAGTATCCGGTGTGCACCAGGGGCGAATCGGTCGACGCCAGGGAGTTCGTCAGTATCCGGATGCTCACTCCGTGGCTCACCAGATCGCGCATCATGGCCATGCCGTCCTTACCCGGCACGAAGTACGCGGAGATGACGATCAATTCGTCCTTGGCCGAGCGCATCAGCGCGGACAGATTATTGGCAATGGTCTCTTCTTCTTCGGGGGAAGATTCGCTGCCGATCTTGGCCGGCCGGTCCGCAAGCACCGTTGCGGGTACCCACGCCAGCTGCACGCCACCCGACTCCAGCTCATGCCCCAACCAATTGGCATTCTGGGAAATGGCCGCCTCGAGGGGAGCTGCCGACGCCGGCTCGGCATCTACCGGTGTGGCGACCGAAGCGATGGGGTAGGCGTACTTGCTGTTCCAAAACGCGTCGAAGGACGCCGACAGTTCCGGCACGATGGGGCCGGCCGCCACCACGTCCAGATCGATGAAATTGCTTAGAGGGTCGCGCGTGAAGTATTGATCTCCGATGTTGCGCCCGCCGGTGATCGCCAAGGCGT
>JANXZQ010000063.1 GCA_025355445.1 Gammaproteobacteria bacterium | reverse complement strand
CGGAGTACGGCATTACCGTGGGTATATCGACTATTGTCGCGGCCCGGGAAATTTTGCTGCTGGTGGCCGGCAGCGCCAAGGCGCGCGCGTTGGCCGCTTTCCGCCGTGGCATCCCGGATCCGAAGTGGCCGGTCACGGCCCTGCTGCAGCATCGCAATCTCACGGTTCTCGCCACTGCGGAGTTGCAGTCGGCGGCCGCTGAGGGCGTGGCGCCTCACTAATCCGTGATTGACCTCAAGGCGATTGAGATTCGGTGGTGGGCGGCACTCGCGCTGCTCGTGCTGTCCTCGTCCGGGAATGCGGCGGATTTTGGCCCCGCAGTGGATCGCTATCTACAGGCGGAAATGCAGCGCCAGCACATTCCGGGCATTGCGCTTGCAGTGCTGAAGAACGGCAAGCCGCTGTACGTCAGGGGATACGGTATGGCCACTCTGGAGCATCCCGTTGCCGTTACTCCCAACAGCGTCTTTCAACTGGGATCGATCGGCAAACAGTTCACCGCGGTCGCCGTCATGCTGCTCGCGGACGAGCACAGACTGAACTTGGATGACCCCGTATCCAAGTACTTGCCGGAGGTGCCTGCCAGCTGGAACAAGGTCACTTTGCGGCTGATGCTGAATCATCAGGCGGGCATTCCTCAGTACACGACGCCGCAGCGGCAACTACTCGATTTGTCGCACGACTACAGCGACCTCGAGCTCATTCAACTCGCCATCAGCCAACCTTTGGATTTTGAGCCCGGTAGCGACGTGTCGTACAGCGACGTGGGGTATGTGCTGCTGGGGTTCGTGATCAATCGGGTGGCCGGAGAGTTCTACGGCGATTTTCTACAGCATCGGATCTTCAAGCCATTGGGAATGGAGCGCACGCGTGTCATTTCCGATGCGGACATCGTTCCCGGACGCGCCAGCGGCTACGAGTTGCGCGACGATGTCGGCCTGCGCAATCAGACACCGGTGTCGCCCGCGCTGAATCGCACCGCCGACGGCAGCCTGTACTCCACCGTCATCGATCTCATGAAATGGGATCGAGCGCTCGACGGAAACACTGTCTTACCGCATGCAGAACTCGAACGCATGTGGGGTGTGGATGCGCACCGCAACGGGCAGGCGCCGCTGTATCACTATGGTTATGGGTGGGAAAACAATCACATCGGTAGCCACCGGGTGGTGGAATACGACGGTAACTGGCAGGGATTCCAGGCCGTGATGTCGCGCTACACGGACGAGAAGCTCACGGTCATCTTGCTGACCAATCTGGCCTTGTGCCGCACCGAGCGGCTGGGTCACACCGTGGCCGGATTGGTGGACCCGAGACTCGTGCCCTATCCTGACAGCATTGCCGACCAAGCGCCCGCCTTGAGCCAGGGCTTCAAAAGTCTTTTGGCCAAGGCGCGCGACACCGCGGCGGGCGCATCATTGCCGGAGTTGCCCTCATCAATCGCAATGCAAACTCTGCGACGAGATCTCACCGAATTGGGTCCCATCCTTACCTTCGGTGTCGCCGCGGACCATGGCACTCCCGAGGGCCGGACTCGCGTGTACCGTGTCGAGGGCAAGGACATGGTGGAGTTTTACACGGTGAAGTACGGCGCCAACGCCAAGATACAGGCGTTGGAGCTGTTGCGGGAATTCTGACGCCCGCGCGCTGCGCCTACAGCTTCACCATCACATGCCGCGGCACGGTGTAGTCTTCGAGCGCGTAGGCGGATAAATCCTTGCCGTAGCCGGAGCGCTTGAAGCCGCCATGCGGCATCTCGCTCACCAGCATGAAGTGAGTGTTGATCCAGGTGCAGCCATACTGCAGCCGGGCCGCGACGCTCATGGCCTTGCCGACGTCTTGAGTCCATACCGACGAGGCTAGACCGTACTCGGATTCATTGGCCCACGCGACCGCGTCGTCGGCGTCGGTGAAGCGGGTCACCGAGACCACGGGCCCGAACACCTCGCGCTGCACGATTTCATCCGACTGCCGGGTACCGGCGATCAGGGTGGGCTCGAAGAAAAAGCCGCCGCCCGCG
>JANXZQ010000049.1 GCA_025355445.1 Gammaproteobacteria bacterium | reverse complement strand
CAAGATCAAGAATGAGATCGATTCCACGCTGAGCTTCCGGCGTTCATGCCGGGAGGGAATATGCGGCTCGTGCGCCATGAATATCGACGGTAAGAACGGCTTGGCCTGCGTCAGCGCATGCGCCGACGTCAAGCACGACATCAAGATTTATCCGTTGCCACATATGCCGGTCATCAAGGATTTGGTTCCTGATCTGACGAACTTCTATGCCCAGTACTCGTCCGTCAAGCCCTGGCTGCAGACTCGTACGCCGGCGCCTCCCGACGGCGAGCGGCTGCAGTCCAAGGAAGACCAGGAAATGGTGGACCGGCCTTCGGCGTGCATCCTGTGCGCCTGCTGTTCCACCAGTTGCCCCAGTTATTGGTGGAACAGCGACCGCTACTTGGGGCCCGCGGCGCTGCTGGCGGCCTACCGCTGGATCGTCGACAGCCGCGACGAGGCCGCCGGGGAACGCCTCGATGACCTCGAGGACCCGTTTAAGCTATATCGCTGTCATACCATCATGAATTGCACCGAGGCGTGCCCCAAGGATCTGAATCCCGCCAAGGCCATCGCCGAAATCAAGCAAATGTTGATTCATCGCCGCAACTGATGGGAGCCGTGCCGCCGTCGTTTGCGGGCGATCCGCAGGAGCTGGGAAGGCTGCGCTGGCGCTGCCGCCGCGGCATGAAGGAACTCGACGTCCTGCTGACGCGCTATATGGACGAACGCTACCGCGGCGCGTCGAACGCGGAGCAGCAGGCGTTTAAGCTGCTGTTGGAGACCCAAGACCCGGTGCTCTACGGCTATTGCCTGGGAGCGGATCGGCCGCCGCCGCAGTTTCTGGCCCTGATCGAGCGGATTACGTCAGATCGCGGCGGATAGACCGGCGCGCGCCGCTGATAGAATCCGGTCCTGTGCACAAAGTCACGTTTAATAGCGGTGGGTCCCGGAAATCGTCGAACTTTTCCGCCCAGGGTCTGTCTATCGCGACAGGCTGGGTTATCTGCCCGCCGGTTCGGGATCACGCATGAGTGTCGAGGAGAGTGATCTCAAACTGGTCGAGAGGGTCCAGCGCGGCGAACGCGCGGCGTTCGATTTGTTGGTGCTGCGATACCAGCACAAGGTGCTGAAGCTGATCATGCGTTACGTGCACGATGCAACCGAGGCTGAGGATATCGCACAGGAGGCTTTCGTCAAAGCATACCGTGCACTGCAGTCTTTTCGCGGCGATAGCGCATTTTATACATGGCTGTATAGAATCGCGATCAACACGGCGAAGAACGCCTTGGTCGCCACGAAGCGCCGGCCGATGGATTACGATCTGGATCTCCAGGACCCGGAACAATACGATTTACATGCCCGCCTGGCCGAATCCGAGACCCCCGAAGGCTTGCTGCTCACCGATGAGATTCGCGACACCGTGAATCGCGCGATCGAGACCTTGCCGGAAGATCTTCGAACCGCGATCGTGCTGCGCGAGTTGGAAGGCTTGAGCTACGAGGACATCGCGCAAACCATGGATTGCCCGGTTGGCACCGTGCGCTCGCGGATCTTTCGCGCGCGCGAGGCGATAGACAAGAAGTTACGACCCATATTCGACGGCGGCCTTGGTCGGCCTGAGGACACATGAGCGAACAAATTCGTGAGCAGGTCTCGGCATTTCTCGACGGCGAATTGCCCAACTCGGAAACCGAATTGCTGTTGAAGCGCCTCACTCGCGACGGCGAGTTGCGCGAGAGCTTCGGCCGCTACGCCCTGATCGGCGAGGCGCTGCGCGGCCCGGGCCCGCTCATGGCGAAGGGCTTCGCCGCACGCGTTAATTTTGCGATCGACGGCGAACCGCTTCCGGCCAATGGCCATAGCTCGCAGGTCCGGGCGCCCCGCTGGTGGCGGCCCTTTGCGGGAGCTGCGGTCGCGGCCGGTGTGGCGGTCGTCGCGGTCGTCGCCTTGCAGCAGCGCGCCGTCGCGCCCACGCTTCGGCCGGGTGCGCCGCTCACCGCGCAGAACGCGGCCGCCGTCGCCGCTCCGGGTTTCACGCCGGTGCAGGCGCCCCGAGAGGCTATTTCCTATACGGTTCCGGCGGCTGCGCCGGCCGCGGCTACGGCCATGCCGCCCACGCGCTTGACCAATTACGTCTTCGCCCACAGCCGCTATTCTTCCGGCCTGGACCAACGTGGAGTGCTGGCGGATATGCTCATCGAGGCGGACGAACAGGCCCCCAAGGTCGAAGCAGCGGCGGCGCACGTCGCCCCATGACGCGCCTGGTGCGCAAACGGGCCCATTGGCTGCTTCCTTGCGCCGTGGCGGGCGCCATGCTGGCGTCGCTGCCGCAACGTTCATCCGCGGCCGACGACCCGCGCGAGTGGCTGCAGAAGATGAATCAGGCCTTGGCGACGCGCAATTACGACGGCACCTTTTTTCACTTGAGCGAGGGCCGGGTCGAGACCATGCGCATCGTGCATCGGGTGCGGGCCGGACGGGTGATCGAGCGGCTGCAGTCCTTGGACGGCTCAGGGCGGGAGTTCGTACGCAATAACGGCGAATTGACCTGTTATCTGCCGGATCAGCACACGGTACTGGTAGAGCCGCGCCCCGCTCACGGTCCGTTCTTAGGATCGCTGCCGCAATTCGGCGCGGGCGCCGACGAATTCTATCGCATCGAGACGCTGCCTTCGACGCGCGTGCTCGGCCGGGCCGCGCGCGTGATTGCGGTCAATCCGAAGGATCAATTCCGCTTCGGCTATCGCTTGTGGCTCGATGAGAGCACCGCGATGCCGCTCAAGACACAGCTGTGCGATTCCCGCGGCCAGGTGATTGAACAGATATTCTTCGCGCGCCTGGACATGCCGGAGAGCATTCCGGACAGCGACCTCGCCCCGGCGGTGCGCACGGAGGGCATGCGCTGGGTGCGCCAGGGTCCTTCACAGGACACGGCCTCGCCGACACTCTCGGCATTTCGAGCCAGTGAACTGCCGCCGGGATTTCATTTGACCGTGGCAGGAGCCCAGACCATCGGCGGTGCCAGTGTTCCCGCGAGTCATTTGGTGTACTCGGATGGTCTGGCCACGGTATCGGTATTCGTCGAGGCGCAGCCGGGCGCCGCGACTGGCGCTGCGGCGGGTACCGACACCGCGCCGAGTTCGCCCCCTGAGCCGCCGATGCAGGGGCTGGCGCGGGTCGGTTCGGGATTTGCGTTCTCCACCGTCGTACAGGGCCACCAAGTCACCGCGGTCGGCGAAGTGCCCGCTCAGACCGTGGAGTTCATCGCGCACTCCGTGAAATCCTCGGGCGCCGCAGAGCTGCCGCGCCGCTGACCGGCGTTTGCCGATGGCACCGCGTTTCCTGCTGTATTCACGCCCGCTGTGCGGCCTGTGCGAGGAGATGCTGGCAGAACTCCACGCGTTGCCGGCGGTGCAGCCTTTCGGCATCGATGTGCTCGATGTCGATGCGGACCCCGCTGCGCGGGTTCGCTATGGCCACAAAATTCCCGTGCTGCTGTTCGCCGGAGAGCTGGTGTGTCACGGGCGCTTGGATGCGGACGAAGTGCATAAGACCCTCGCTTGCCATCGCCGACCGGTATAATGGGGAGTTTGTCCGAACCCAGGCTTAGATGAAGAATATCCGCAATTTTTCCATCATTGCTCATGTTGATCACGGCAAATCGACGTTGGCGGACCGATTCATCCAGGAATGCGGCGGTCTGGACGCCCGGGAAATGCAGGCCCAAGTGCTCGATTCGATGGATCTGGAGCGTGAACGGGGCATTACCATCAAGGCGCAAAGCGTCACGCTCGGCTACACATCCGCTAGCGGCGAGCTGTACCAGCTGAACTTCATCGACACGCCGGGCCACGTGGATTTCTCGTACGAAGTATCGCGATCGCTGGCGGCGTGCGAAGGCGCCCTGCTGGTGGTGGATGCCGCCCAAGGCGTCGAGGCTCAGAGCGTTGCCAACTGCTATACCGCGCTGGAACAGGGGCTGGAAGTTCTTCCCGTCATCAACAAGATCGACTTGCCCTCCGCCGATCCGGCCAAGGTCATTCATGAAATCGAAGAAATCATCGGCATTCCGGCCGAGGATGCCGCGCTGGTCAGCGCCAAGACGGGCCTGGGCGTAGCGGAGCTGCTGGAACAATTGGTCAAGCGCATACCCGCGCCCAAAGGCGACCCGGACGGCCCGTTGCAGGCACTGATCATCGATTCGTGGTTCGATAACTATGTGGGTGTCGTTTCATTGGTGCGCGTCATGAATGGTGCGTTGCACACCGGCGCCAAAATCCGCGTCATGTCCACCGGGCGCAGTCATCAGATCGACAAGCTTGGCCGCTTTTCGCCCAAGCCCGTGACGCGGGACTCCTTGATGACGGGAGAGGTGGGCTTCGTCATCGCCGGGATCAAGGAGATCGACGGCGCTCCGGTGGGCGACACCATCACCTTGGAAAACAATCCCGCCAAAACGGCGCTCGCGGGTTTCAAGCAGGTGCAGCCGCGCGTGTTTGCCGGCTTATTCCCGACCAGCTCCGATGACTACGAGCAATTCCGCGAAGCGCTGAAGAAATTGAAGCTCAACGATTCGGCGCTGCATTTCGAGCCCGAGGTATCCACCGCGCTTGGATTCGGATTCCGCTGCGGATTCCTGGGGCTGCTGCACATGGATATCGTGCAGGAGCGGCTCGAGCGGGAATATGACCTTGACCTCATCACCAGCGCCCCGACCGTCATCTACGAGGTGCTGCTCACGGACGGATCGGTGGTCAACGTCGACAATCCGAGCAAGCTGCCGCCGCAGGACCGGATCTCGGAGCTGCGCGAACCGATCATTACGGCCAATATCCTGGTGCCTCCCGATCACGTCGGTGCGGTGTTGACTCTTTGCAGCGAAAAGCGCGGCGTGCAGAAGAAGATGTTGTTCCTGGGCAGCCAGGTGTCGCTGCAATACGAACTGCCGCTGGCCGAGGTGGTTCTCGATTTCTTCGACCGGCTCAAATCCGCGAGCCGCGGCTACGCGTCGTTCGACTATGAGTTCAGTCATTTTCAGGCGGCGCCGCTGGTGAAGCTCGATGTTCTGATCAACGGCGACGCGGTCGATGCGCTGTCCCTCATCGTGCATCGCGACAACTCCTACAACCGCGGCCGCGAGCTAGTCGACAAGATGCAGGAACTCATCCCGCGCCAGATGTTCGACATCGCCGTGCAAGCGGCCATCGGCAGCCATATCATTGCGCGCGCGAGCGTCAAGGCAATGCGCAAGAATGTGCTCGCCAAGTGCTACGGCGGGGACATCACCCGCAAGCGCAAGCTGCTCGAGAAGCAGAAGGCCGGCAAAAAACGCATGAAGCAGGTGGGCCAGGTCGAAATTCCGCAAGAAGCCTTTTTGGCCGTCTTGCAGGTCGGCAAGAAGGCCCATTGAAACGCGCCGGCGGAGTCTTGAACGACGATTTTTTCAGCTCATATTTGGGAGTATTTCGTGAATGACGGCGACAACCTTTTCATAGGTCTCCTGTGCGCAGGCGTGGTCTGCGTGCTGGTGATTTTGGTGGACGGCTGGTTCGTCAGGCCCAAGCGAGATCCCGGCGCGATCAGCGTGGAGGAGCCTTGGGCGCCGAAAATCGCCGGCTATGTGCTGGTGGCGCTGTCGCTCGCCATGCTGTGGCGTTTGTTCCGCTACGAAGCCGTCGATTTCAGTCTCATGCTGGTGGTGGTGGGCGCGGTATCGGGCCTCATCTGGGGGGCGGATCAGGTCTTCTTTGCGCGCCGCCGCAAGCAAACCGCCGCCGCCGCGGGCACCGCACCCGAACGCGTACGCGAACCGATTGCCGTCGAATATGCCCGCTCTTTCTTTCCGGTCATCGTCCTGGTGCTGGTGATCCGCTCGTTCCTGTTCGAACCTTTCCGCATTCCGTCCGATTCCATGATGCCGACCCTGTTCGACGGCGACTTCATCTTCGTCAGCAAGTTTTCCTACGGTTTGCGCCTGCCGGTGATCAACACCCTGCTGGTACCGACCGGGACTCCGCAGCGCGGCGATGTGATCGTGTTTCGCCTGCCTCCCAACCCGAAGATCAACTACATCAAGCGGCTGGTCGGCCTGCCCGGCGATCGAATTCGGGTCACGGAGAACAATCAGCTCTACGTCAACGACAAACCCATGCCGCAGGAACCCGGACCGGCCTACAGCGGGCCGAAGCAGGATGTATGGAACTACGTCGGCGCACTCACGGCCTTCGAGCAATTGGGCGCCAAGCGGCACCCGATCATGTTCTCGCAGGGCAGCGCCAAGACGGGCGAATGGGTGGTGCCCGCGGGGCATTATTTCTTCATGGGCGACAACCGCAACAACAGCAAGGACAGCCGGTTCCAAGATGAGATGGACGCCCCCGGATTCGTGCCGGCGGAAAATCTAGTCGGTAAAGCGGTGCGAATTTGGCTTAATCTTGATACTCGTGACGGACCTCTCTGGCGACGCATAGGAAATGCGATTAACTAACGGGCGGGGTCGCGGTGCTTGGGCTTGACTCCGTTAATTGTGGCGCGAAGCGCCTGGAAAGGGAGATGGGAAATGAAACAATTCATGCGGCAGCGTCAGCAGGGAATGACCTTCATTGGCTTGCTGTGCATTCTGGCGGTCGTTGGCATGCTCGGCTACGCGGTGATCCGACTGATTCCCGTGTACCTCGACTACATGAAGATCTCGCGTACCATGGAAATGACGGCCACCGAGGTCAAGGGCGAAAACCCGGATCCGGGCAACATACGGCGCATCTTGGATCGTCATTGGCAGATCGAGGATCCCACCGCGGTGGAGACCAAAGACATCGAGATCACCAAGGGCGACGGCGGGGTATCGATGCACGTTGTCTATGACGATGTGGTTCCGTATGTGTCCAATGTGTCGCTGTCGGTGCACTTCGACAAAACCGTGAAGGTGCAGTGAACTCACTGCGCAAATCGGACGCACTGTCGGCCTGGGTCGAGCAAGCGTTCGGCTACGTTTTCACGCAGCCTGGGCTGTGCCTTGCCGCGATGACTCATCGCAGCGCCGGCGCCGAGCACAATGAGCGGCTGGAATTCCTCGGCGATTCGCTGCTGAATTGCAGCGTGGCGCGCTTGCTGTACGAAGCGCACCCGCTGGCGGATGAGGGGGCGCTGTCTCGCTTAAGGGCGACCTTGGTCAGCGGCGAGACCTTGGCGCAAATCGCGGGGGAGCTCAAGCTTGGGGAGCATTTGCGCCTCGGATCGGGGGAGCTGAAAACCGGCGGTTTTCGCCGCGCTTCGATCCTGGCTGACGCGCTTGAGGCCTTGCTGGGAGCCATATTTCTCGATGCGGGATTCGATTCTGCCGCAGCGGTGGTCGCGAAAATCATGGGCCCACGGATGGCGGATTTGCCGGCCGCGGACGCCCTGAAGGATCCCAAGACCCGCCTGCAAGAGGCGCTGCAGGCGCGCGGGCTGGCCTTGCCCGTGTACACGCTCACCGCCGCGACGGGCGATCCGCACATGCAGTCCTTTACCGTCACCTGCCAAGTCCCCGTACTTGGGATGTCGGCCGTGGGCGAGGGCGCCAGCCGCCGCCGCGGCGAGCAGCTGGCGGCGGCAAAGCTGCTGGACCTGTTGCCGGCCGAGATGCGCAAATCGCCATGAGCACCCCTGGGTTTCGCGCCGGGCATGTGGCCATCGTGGGCCGGCCGAATGTCGGCAAATCGACTCTCGTGAATGCGCTGGTGGGCCGCAAGGTGTCCATCGTCACCGCCAAGCCGCAAACCACACGGCACCGCATCCTGGGAGTCGTCAATCGTCCCGATGCGCAGCTGGTATTGGTCGATACGCCGGGCCTGCATGAATCGACGCGCCGCGTGATGAATCAGTATATGAACCGGGTCGCGATTTCATCCTCCCAGGATGCCGATGTCATCCTGTTTGTGATCGAGGCCATGCGCTTCACCGATGAGGACGAGTGGGTCTGGGAGAGGGTCCGAGGTCTGAAGCAGCCGCTGTTCTTGGTCATCAACAAGGTCGATCGGGTGTTTCCCAAGGAGCAGATGCTGCCCTTTCTCGAGGAGATGACGCAGCGCATTCCGGCATCGGGCATCATTCCCATATCGGCAATGCAGGCCGACAACCTGGATCGGCTGGTCGACGTCGTCGGTTCGCGGCTGCCGGTGTCGCCGCCGCTGTTCGCTTCCGACGTGGTCACCGATCGCGATGAGCCGTTTCATGCGGCTGAAATCGTGCGTGAGAAGCTCACCTTGAAGTTGCGTGAAGAGCTGCCCTATGGCATCAATGTGCAAATCGAGCGCTTTGCGGACGAGAACAATCGCATCATGATCAACGCCGTGATCTGGGTGGAACGCGCCGGCCAGAAGGCCATCGTCATCGGTCAGGGAGGCGAACGGCTGAAGGAGATCGGGCGGCTGGCGCGCATCGAACTGAACGATCTGTGGCAGCGCTCCGTGCATCTCGAACTATGGGTCAAGGTCAAGGAAAACTGGGCGGACAGCGAAATGGCGCTGCGCCAGTTTGGGTACGACACGTTGTGACGGGCGCCGGTCGGCCGTCTTCAGGTGGACCAGCCCCGCGCCGTGTTTGGTTGGCGCCGGCGTACGTCCTGCACCAATACGCCTATCGCGACACCAGCCGCATCGTCGAGGTGTTCACCAGCGACTATGGCCGGCTCACGCTGTTCGCGCGCGGCGCCAATGGGCCGAAGTCCACGCTTCGCGGCGTGCTGCGGCCGTTCCAGAGAATGCTCGTATCCTGGTCCGGCAAGGGGGAGGCCTGCCAACTGGTGACGGCGGAAATCGACGGTTACGTCACCGGTCTTGCGCCGCACCGGCTCATGAGCGGCTTCTATTTGAACGAGTTGCTGTTGAAGCTCACGCAGCGCTGCGATCCGCACCCGGATATCTTTCTGTCCTATGCATCCTGCATGCAGGCGCTGTGCGACGGGGCCATCGAGGAGGCGGCTCTGCGCCGCTTCGAGAAGCACCTGTTGGATGATTTGGGCTATGGCTTGGAACTCGCGACCACCGGGGAGGGCGCGCCGGTCGAGCCCGATCGCTACTATCGATTCGCCGTGCAAAGCGCGCCGCAACTGTGCGTGGCCGAGACCCCGGGGGCGGTGTACGGTCAATCGCTAGCGGATTTGCAGGCGGAGAGCTTCGAAGACGTTCGCTCGCTGCGCGATGCCAAGCGCGTGTTGCGCGCGGCCATCGACGCCTGTCTCGACGGACGCTCCCTGAAATCGCGCGAGGTTGCCCTGGCGCTGCGCCATCGCGAGCCCTTGAACCTGAACACGCCGTTGCAGGCGCGCGAGCCGGCGCATCGGAATGAGTCGGCGCGCGCGGAGGTGCCGTGAGCGGCGGCGTGCTGCATGCGGGGATAGCTTTGGGCGTGAACATCGATCATGTGGCGACCCTGCGCCAGGCGCGCCGCGGCCGCTACCCGGATCCGGTGTACGCGGCGCTGATCGCCGAGGAGGCGGGCGCCGACAGCATCACGCTGCATCTGCGCGAGGACCGCCGGCACATCCAAGACCGGGATGTGACCGCCCTGCGCGAAGCTTTGCAGACGCGCATGAACCTCGAAATGGCGGTAACGGATGAGATGATACGGGTCGCGCAGCAGGTGCTGCCGCAGGATTGCTGCCTGGTGCCGGAATCGCGCGAGGAGATCACCACCGAAGGCGGTTTGAACGTCGCGGGGCAAGCTGCGCGCGTAGGCGATGCGGTCAGGGCGCTGAGCGCCTCGGGCATTCGAGTCTCGTTGTTCATCGATCCGGATCCGGAACAAATCGAAGCGGCGCAGCGCGCCGCGGCGCCGGTGATCGAACTGCACACGGGCGGTTACGCGGATTCCACGGGCGCCGCCCGCGCAAGGGAGTTCGAAAGGCTGTGCAACGCCGCCAAATTCGCGGCCCGCTTGGGGTTGATAGTGAACGCGGGGCACGGCCTCAACTATCACAACGTCGAGCCGATCGCCGCCATTCCAGAGATCATCGAACTCAATATCGGCCATGCCATCGTGGCGCGCGCCATTGCCGACGGACTGGCGAAGGCGGTGCGCGACATGAAACAGCTGATGCGCGCGGCGCGGGTGTCATGATCTTCGGGATCGGCATCGATGTGCTCAAGGTCGAGCGCGTAGAACGCGTCTACCAGAAGCACGGGGAGCGCTTTCTATCGCATCTTTTTCTGCCCGAGGAGCGCGCTCAGTTCGAGCGCACGGCGCGGCCGGTCAGGTTCATCGCCATGCGTTTCGCGGCCAAGGAGGCCATCGTCAAGGGCATGGGCACGGGTTTTGCCCACGGTGTGTGGATACGCGACGTGGGAGTGGTGCAGAATTCCTGGGGCAAGCCCGAAGTCGTGTATTCCGCGCGCGGCGCCAGGGTCCGAGACAGCCTCGGCATCGGCGAGGGGCATGTCACCTTG
>JANXZQ010000022.1 GCA_025355445.1 Gammaproteobacteria bacterium | reverse complement strand
CACCCGATTCATTTTGACAGGGGTGGGAACCGGCCCTATTATACGCGGCCCATGGCACCGGGCTTGCCTGACCGAGTCGATTGCGCACAGCTGGCCGAGAACGCGGTGGTGCTGGAACGCGTTTACCCGCTTCAGTCCATGCCTCGTTTACAGGATATGTTGGCGGATTCGCGCGGCACGGTGCGTGCGAGATTCGCATTTGCCAGGGTCGATTCGCGGCATGCGGGCGCGACCGTGATGGTTGAGGCGACGCCCCAACTGAGGTGTCAGCGCTGCCTGCAAGGCTTCGAATTTGCCGCCGCCGGCAGTAGTGAGATTGAATTTTCGAACGGCGCGGGCTTGGACGCGACGGATTCGCAGCGTGAAGTGTATGCGATGCAAGACGGCTCGATCAGCTTGCGCGAACTGGCGGAAGAGGAATTATTGCTGAGCTTGCCGATCGTAGCGGTTTGCAGCGCCGTGCAGACCTGCGGCCATGCGGCGATTTACGCAGCGGACGGCGCGGCGGAGAAGTTACCGGAAACGACGCGGCCATTTGCCGCGTTGCAGGATTTATTGAAGAAAACTTGATAGGACAAAGCACTCATGGCAGTTCAAAAAAGCAGAAAAACCCCGTCTAAGCGCGGCATGCATCGCTCCCACTCGGCGCTGCCGCTCCCTGCGGTGTCGATTGACGCCAAGAGCGGCGAGACCCATTCGCGGCATCGCATTTCCCGCGAGGGATTCTATCGTGGCCGCAAGGTGCTGCAGACCAAAGCGGACGCCGCGGCGGCCGAAGAATAGCTGCAACTTGCCGGCGGCGATTCGCGCCGCTCGGGCTTTTTTGACGCACAGTGTCTGCGCTGCTCCATATTGCCATCGACGCCATGAGCGGCGACCGCGGGCCCTCGGTCTGCGTACCTGCGGCGCTGGCTGCAGCGCATGAGTTCAGCGATGTACGCTTTACTCTGATCGGGCGGCAAGCCGACTTGGAGCACGAATTGGGACGCGGTGCCCCCGCCAATGTGGCCTGCCTGTTTGCTTCCGAAGTGGTGGAGATGACCGATCACCCGCGCGAAGCCCTGCGCCGCAAAAAAGATTCCTCGATGCGCCGCGCCATCGACCTGGTGAAGGCAAATGACGCGCATGCCTGCGTGAGCGCCGGCAATACCGGTGCATTGATGGCCACCGCGCACTTCGTGCTGAAGATGCTCCCCGGAGTGGAGCGGCCCGCGATCATTTCGCTCATTCCGTCGCGCGGCGGACACACGTACATGCTGGATCTCGGAGCCAACGCCTCATGCACGCCGGTGCAGCTGTGCCAGTTTGCCGTGATGGGTTCGGTGCTCGCGGCCGATTTGGAAGGAGCCCACGCCAGGCCCCGAGTGGGCCTGCTCAACATCGGCACGGAAGACATCAAGGGCAACGTCGTGGTGCAGGCGGCTCATAATTTGTTGGCCGCCATGGACATCAACTACGTCGGCTTCGTCGAGGGCGACGACATTTTCTCGGATAAGGTCGACGTCGTCGTTACCGATGGGTTCACCGGAAATGTTGCGCTGAAAACCATGGAGGGCGCGGCGCGTTTGATCACCGATGTGTTGCGCGAGGAGTTCAGCCGCTCGCCGCTGCGCAAGCTGGGGTTTCTCGGCGCGCGCCCTGCTCTGAAGGGGTTTCGCACCAGGATCGATCCGCGCCGCTATAACGGCGCGAGCATGATCGGCCTGAGCGGGATCGTCATCAAGAGTCACGGCGGCGCCGATCTGTTCGGGTTTCAGCGCGCAATCGAAGTCGCGGTGCTGGAAGCGCGAAATGGCGTGCCGGCGCGCATTGCGCAACGGCTGCATACGCCGCCGCACGCCTGAAGGAATTCAATGTACGCAAAAATCGCCGGTACCGGCAGCTATTTGCCGAAGAAGATTCTGACCAACGCGGAACTCGAAAAACTGGTCGACACCAGCGATGAATGGATTCGCAGCCGAACCGGAATCTCGCAGCGCCACGTGGCGGCGGAGGGCGAGACTACCACCGATCTGGCCGAACATGCGTCGCGCCGCGCGATGGACAATGCGGGGGTATCGGCCGCTGATATCGACCTGATCTGCGTCGGCACCACCACGCCGGACCTGGTGTTTCCGAACGTCGGCACCTTGCTGCAGGACCGACTGGGCATCCATGGCTGTCCGGCGTTCAGTCTGGAAGCGGCCTGCACCGGTTTCGTGTATGCCTTGAGCGTGGCGGACAAATTCGTGCGGCTGGGCGAATCGAAATGCGCCCTGGTGGTCGGCGCGGAAACCCTGACGCGAATCGTCGATTGGAACGATCGCGGCACCTGCGTGCTGTTCGCCGACGGCGCGGGCGCCGTGATTTTGAAGCCTGCGGCGGAGCCTGGGATCATCAGCACCCGCCTGCATTCAGACGGCAAGTATAAGGACTTGCTGCTATACCCGGACGGCGTATCCAAGGGCTTCCACTTGATTCGCGAGGGCAAGGCCGGGGTGCAGATGAAGGGCAATGAGGTGTACAAGGTCGCGGTCAACACGCTCGGCCAGTTGGTCACCGAAACGCTCAGCGCCAACGGCGTGAGCAAGGACCAGCTCGATTGGCTGATTCCACATCAGGCGAACATCCGCATCATCGAGGCGATAGCCAAACGGCTGGATTTGCCCATGGAAAAGGTCATTGTGACCATCAACACCCAGGGCAACACCTCGGCCGCGTCCGTGCCGCTGGCTCTCGATACGGGTATTCGCGACGGCCGCGTGAAACGCGGCCAGCTGCTGCTGCTGGAGGCCTTCGGCGGTGGCTTCACCTGGGGATCGGCTCTCATCCGCTATTGAGACGCGGGCCAAAAAAACGCCGCGGACTTAGCCGCGGCGTTCAATCTTCAAAAGCCGTTTCGATTTACTTGGAAACCGACTTCTTGAACATGCGATCGATCTTCTCGTTGATCGCTTCGATGGCGGTCGAATTCGCCTGCGAGGTCGATAACGCCTGATTCGCGGTGCTCTGCGCGCCGGAAGCAGCCGACTGAGCACTGGCAGCAGCGCTGTTGGCGGCAGCCGCATCGCTCGAGGCCTTCGCGACGTCGCCCTGCAATTTGCCGACTTGCGACTTCAGATCATCGATCTGCGCTTGGATGGGCTTCAAATCGGTGCAGCCTGCGAATGCAACTACGCAGGCCACGGCGAGAGAGGCCTTAAGTGTGGTGGTCAAATTCATAAAAATATTCCCCTAGGGTTAATTTGTTCGTATCGGAAAGTCCGAAGTATTGCCGCATACCCGCCCAGTCACCTTGTCAGGCCCGTCTGCGTCGCAACACAGTCACACATCAAGCCAAATTCGCGCGTCGAATGCAACTGAAATGCGTTATTTGTCGGCTGAAAGCGACTTTTTTTTGCGATTCTCTTCTTTGCAAATTAAATCGTCATTAAGAATGCCATATCAACATGTAAATTTTACAGGAATCACGAGGAATTTCATTAACCTCGCAATAGCTCTGCAACGGCACGATGCCCTTGATCAATGGCCGAGTCGGTGTAGGCCCCACCCCCGGCATCAGAATTGGCGATGCTGATGCGGCCAAATGCGGCACGCCCGATCACATGCGGCCGCTCGTGTTCCGGGACGTCAGGATCGAAGAGAGGATTATATTCGGGTGCATAACCATGCGGCCAGCGATTCACGGTGATGGCCGTGATGTCGCGCGCGGGATCAAACGCTCCGCCCTTGAGGGTCCGCGCCAGTTGATCGCGGATGTTGCGCTCGAAGGTCTCGAACGAGGTGTTGAGTAGTTCGGTCCGTCCGGCGCGATTCTGCTCGTGCTCGGGCAGCCCTGGTTTGCAGGGGGTACGTACCATGTGCAGCAAGATTGGTTCTCTTACGGATTTGGGGCTGCGGTAAGCGCCGATATTGACGTGCGGGTTCAAGTGAAAGTAAGTGTGATAGCCGCCCGGCGCATATACCCGGTGCAGCTTCAAGGCATCGAAGGCCTGTCTATTGCGCAGGGCGACACTGGTGTACACCAGCGGCGTCTTGACCAACTGGTGCAGCGCGGCTTGCTGGGCCGCAGGCAGTTCCGGGCATAAATAGGGAATCATCATGTTGTAGCAGGCCAGTACCGCGCCGCCGGCGCGGGCGCTGAAAGCCTGGCCGCCGCGCAGGTAGGTCACTTCCACGCGCGCAGCGGATTTCGGATCGCCGAGATGCCGTGCGCGGATGGCAATACTGTTGAGCCGCAGGCGGACCGCTGCCGGGCTGCGATCGAGCTGCGCATAGTTCACACGGGCGGTCACTACATCTTCGGCGCTGCTGCCGGGCACCGCGCCGGGTATGAGATTTCTCACCAGCAGGCGGGCGATGGTGGCGTTGCCGTCGGGAAAATGCAGGCGCAGCGATCCGCCGGTATCGGCGTACCCCGCCGGCGTGAAACCCATACGGCGGATCGATCCGGGCGCAAGGTGCATACCCTGGAAGCCGGGAAGGTCTATGCCCCAACAGTCCAGGGCGGACACGGCGTCCGTGCCCACGCCCCATTCGCCCATGGTGCGCGCTCTGTAGAAGCTGAGCACTGCGGGCTCGACGTGGACCACGTCGCGCAGAAACGCCTCATAACTGATGCGCGACAGGCGATCCTTCTTCTCGTCGGATGACAGTCCCGCCAGGTAATCGATCTTGGCTTCTTGAATTTGGACGATTTGCGCGCGTGCCGCCTCGGACAGCGGCGCATCGGCCAGAAATTGTTTGAACGCAAGCCGTCCGAGACCCACGCTGAGCTTGTCGGCGCCGAACGTCTCTTGATCGAAG
>JANXZQ010000012.1 GCA_025355445.1 Gammaproteobacteria bacterium | reverse complement strand
AAGATATGCGTCTGATCGGCTGCACCGTGCTCGAACAGGAGGTGTTCGGCCATCTCATTGAGTACATCGAAGCAGGAGAAATCCGGCCGCTGATTGCTGCCATGCATCCGCTGTCCGCGATCGTTCAGGCGCAACAGGAATTTCTCGCCAAGCGGCTCATGGGCAAAATCATTCTCCTGCCGTGAGCCTTCGTGGCCAGGTGCTCCAAGCGATGAGCGCGAGCAGCACCACTTGAAGCGGCAGCCGCAGCCACAACAACCAGCGCGCAATACCGAACGCATCCGCATGCTGCAGCATGTAGACGTTGGCGGGCGTCACGGCGATGGTGAGCGCGAACAAACCTATTCCCGCCGCTCTTCGAGTGACCGGCAGCAATAAACCTGCGGCGCCCAGCAGCTCGAACACGCCGCTGATCAGCACCGCCGCATGTGGCCATGGAATGAACGGGGGCACGGCGCGCATTTCCACCTCAGTAAACGCAAAATGCGCAATTCCGCCGAGGAAGAACCAGAGAAACACGAAGACCAGCGCTGCTCGCCTCGCCAGGAGCGAAGCACGCGCCGTCATCGGGGGCACTCCGCGCCGTCGTCATCCATGCTCTCGGTCGCGTAGTCAGGGTCGGTCAGCCGGCGGCGCGCAATGCGGCGCCGACGGCGGAATCGATAGAGCTTTGGCGCGAGGCCCATCCATTCAGGCCGCAGCCACAACGGGTTCAGCGGTTCATCGCCGAGGGCGGACAGGAGCAGCACTCGCGTTTCCTTTACCGCATCCACCGCCGCGGCAGGCACGTCTCGCCATTGGGACACAACGCCGAGCGCGCGCTCCACGCCCGACCGAATCGCCGCTTCCACGCGGACCATGCCGCCAGTCCAGGCGGGCGCATTGCTCGCGTCCCCAGGGATCTCTTGCAAGAACATTCGCAAAAGTTCGTAGGCTGCCTGCGCGGGGTTTTGCGGCGTTGCCGGCGTTTGACCGATGGCAGTTCCCTGCGTAATTGCAGCTTGCAGCGCCAACTCCAGCCCCGCACGCACTTCGGCAACCAAGATTTGCAGCGCGCCCGCGGTATCGAGCGGCCGGATATCGGCATCGGCCAACAGCGCGACATTGCCTGACGACTGAGCGCCGAGCTGCGTAGCGGGCGCGGTTGCCGCAGGAGACTTGGGCGCATCGGCAGGTGGAATGCTCGAGACTTCCATGGCGTCAACCTTACGGCGGCAAGTGGCGATTCACGAGGGTGACCATGCGGTCGACCGAGACATCAAAGGGATCCTGCGTCATCTCGGGCAAGTCGACAAAGGTGGCGCTGGGTTTGAGCAACGGCTTGACCCGCTGAGTTTGCTCGATGATGTCATCGTGCGGAGCAAATACCGTCAACGGCGCCTTTAAGCTCTTGAGCTTTTTCTCGATGGGGTAGCCGCAGGCGGCACGAAACGCGGCGCCGGGATTTGCTGCGAGCACATGCTCCACGAAGCGGCGGTGGATGTCGGCGAGGTCGTAAGGCGGTTGACGGAAGGCGAAGCCGCCGCGCCACGCGCCCAACACATGGCCACCCTCGGTCGCGGGCCTTAAGGGTTGTTCGCTGTACTTCTCCATCTGGCGTTGCTGCTCCTCCACCGAAAACAGCGGCATTCCGACCGCGATGACCCGGCGCACCTGCGAGCCCATTTGATGGGCGACCTCGATAGCTTCGATCGCACCCGTGTGAACGCCCAAAATATCGACCTGGCCGTTGATTCCTGCCGCCTTCAGCGTGTCGACCGTGCCCTGCGCGTACTGCTCCAGCGACAAGGCCCAAGGCGGCGCGTCGGAAAAGCCGTAGCCCAGGCGGTCAGGCGCGTATGTCGGCCGTTCCAGTTTCTCCTGCAACATTTCCCACATGGCGCCGGAACGCGGCGACATGTGCAGAAGCACCAGAGGTACGCCCTTGCCCTCATTGCTGCGCAGATGCATTTGCCCGAACCGCGTCGGATAGATCCGGCGCAGCATCAGGAGACAAGCTCCCTGTGCGCATCCCAAAACGACTCGAGCAGGGGCGCCACCAAATCCGGCCTTTCGATGTGCAGCATGTGTCCGGCGCCTGCGATGCGGGCAATTTCGATGTGCGGGATGATCGCCTGAAAAGCGGCTGGCGTGCCGTCGGGTCCGAGTCCCTCGAGGTGATTCGACTCCTCGCCCACCAGCATCAACAGCGGCACGCGCAGCTGACGCCAGCACGCTTCTGCGTCTTCGCGCTTGTACAGCACTGGATTCACCAGAGTGTGGCGCGGGTCGCCCGCGAGCCGCACCCGGCCGTTGTCATCGAGCTTGCCCCAGGCTGTTGCCGCAAATGCCGCCTGCGCCGCCGAGAATCGCGGATAACGAAAGCGAATGATGCCCGCCAATTCCTCGAACGATGCATAGTCCTTGCGCGAAGGTTCGGCCTTCAATTGATCCAGCCACTTGGCTATACGCGCCGGCGCTTCGGCAGGCACGGTACGTGAAAGTCCGAAGCCCTCCAGATTGGCGACACAGCGGACTCGGTCCGGTCGAATGCCCGCATACGAGCAGGCGATATTGCCGCCCATGCTATGTCCCACCAGCCTCGCCGGCGCTCCCGGAGAGAGTTCATCCAGCATTGCGTCGAGATCACCAAAATAGTCCGGAAACCAGTAGCCCTCTTGCGGCCACTCACTGCGCCCGAAGCCGCGCCAATCCGGCGCCACCAAAGGCCAATCACGCTGCAGCGCATCGGCCAGGAACTGAAATGTCTCGCCAGCATCGAGCCAGCCGTGAAGCAGGAATATCGGCGGCGCGGATTCCGAGGGCGGCGGTCCCCAACGCGTCAGATGAATGTCGATTCCGCGTACGCGCAGAATCTCATGCCGCGGCTCGCGCAGCACTTGATACGCGGCCAGGCTATTCAATCAGTGCGTCATCCCGCTACCGATCAGCGCGCCGACTACCCCGCCGACCAGGCCGCCTACCGCTGCGGCAGCTGCCACGGCGAGAGCCCTCTGCGGAGGTTTGTTATTGTTCTGCGGAGAAACGCCACCTGATCCGGTGCCCGTTCCCGTACCAGTTCCTGTTCCAGTCCCCGTGCCCGTGCCGGTCCCCGATCCTGGCGGAGGGGTCGGTTTATCTGGATTGTGTCCGTTTGGCATGTCCAACTCCTATGCTCCAAATGAGGTTACTTTCATACACGCAAGCCGCACTTCGCCGCAAGAGCCGGCAGCGTTTGCCGCCCGGGCGCGCGAGAGCGCATGCTCCAAAGTATGACAGGTGATCGCATCGGACCCTACCGAGTTCTCCGCACCTTGGGTACCGGCGGTATGGGTGAGGTCTATCTCGCCGAACGAGCCGACGCCCAGTTCGAGCAGCAGGTGGCCATCAAGGTGGTCTTCGGCGACTCGCGCGGGATTCAGTCGAGATTGAAGAATGAGCGCCAAATCCTGGCGCAACTCGACCACCCCAATATCGCGCATCTGTTGGATGGTGGTGCATTGCCGGATGGAAACGCCTACATAGTCATGGAGTACGTCGATGGCATGCCCATCGATGCGTACTGCGACTCAAACCGCCTGGATCTGGCGGCGCGTCTTCGATTGTTTCAGACGGTGTGCGCCGCCGCGCACTATGCCCATCAAAACCTCATCGTTCATCGCGACCTGAAACCCTCTAACATTTTGGTAACGGCGTCCGGCGTTCCCAAATTACTGGATTTCGGCATCGCCAAACTGCTGGATGAGCGCCAAGCGGGGCATCACACGTTGGCCGTGACCCACGCGGACATCCGCGTCATGACGCCCGATCATGCCAGCCCCGAACAAGTCAGAGGCCAGGCAATCACGACTTCGAGCGATGTCTATGTACTGGGCGTGCTGCTGTACAAATTGCTGGCCGGCGCCGGTCCGTTCTTCATTGCGTCAATGCGACTGACTGAAATCGAGCGCGCAATTTGCGAAAAGGACCCCCCGCCACCGAGTCACGCGGTAGCTATGGACGATTCGGCGCAGGCCGTTGGTATTGCCGACGCCCGCGCGACGAGCGCCAAACGTCTGCGGCGTCACCTGCAAGGTGATTTGGACAACATCGTTCTGATGGCCATGCGCAAGGAGCCGGAGCGCCGCTATAATTCATCCCAGCAGATGGCCGGTGATATTCAGCGCTATCTGGACGGCAAACCGGTCATTGCGCGTCGCGACACCGCGGCGTATCGCAGCGCAAAATTTGTCCGTCGCCACTGGCTGCCGGTCGCCGCGAGCGCCATCGTGGTGTTTTTGCTCCTGGCGTTCGCGACGACGACCTACATGCAGTCGCGGCGGATCGCGGCGGAGCGCGACCGCGCTGCGGAAGAGCGAGTACTGGCGGAACGCGAACGAGCGCGCGCCGAGGAAGTTTCGAGTTTCCTCGTTAATTTATTCAAGCTGTCGGATCCGCAGGAGAACAGAGGCAATCAAGTCACCGCCCGCGAACTCTTGGACTCGGGTGCGAAGCGCTTGCAAGCGGGCCTGCAAGATCAACCGGCGACGAAGGCAGCGCTGCTGGGAACGGTCGGAGCGGTATACGACAGCCTGGGGCAGTATCAAGAAGCGCTGCCGATATTGATCGAGTCCTTGGCGCTTCAGCCGCAGTTGCACGATAAATCGCGAATTTCCACACTGCTGGAGCTTGGCCGCGCCCGCTGGAACGCGGGCGATCTTGCCGGCGCGGAGGCGCCCTTGCAGGAGGCGCTGCGCCTGTCGCAAGCCAGTTTTGGCGCCGCCGGCCAGCTATCGGGGCGCTCGCTGTGGGCTCTGGGCCAACTGCGATACCAGCAAAACCGATTCATCGACGCCAAGCAGCTCTACAACCGCGGCCTGGCAATCTTGGAAGATACCAACGCAGCGCCCACCGATGTCTCGGCCTTGCTCGATGATCTCGCACAGGTATACGTGAGCGAACAGCAGTGGACTCTGGCCAAGCAAACCTACGAGCGCGCCTTGGAAATTGATCGGCGCATCCTCGGCGACGATCATCCACGGGTGGCCATGCGCGTGAACAACCTCGCGGTGGTCGCGCAAAGCACCGGCGACCTGAAGCTCGCTGAAACGCTGTTTCGAGATGCGATAAGCCGCCATGAAAAAGCGTATGGCAATCAGCATCCCGAAACCGGCGTGGCGCGCGGTAATTTGGGGCTGCTGTTGCAGCGCGAAGGCCGGCTGGCGGAGGCGGAGCCGCTGCTGCGCAGCGCACTCGATACCTTGCTGAAGCTCGACGGGCCCGACAACTATAACGTGGCCTACGCCCGCGTTAGTTTGGCGATGCTGTTGCATGACAAGGGCGCTTTCGCCGAGGCGGAATCAGAGTTCCGTCAAGCGCTGGCCGTGTATGACAAGTCGCTGCCCGTCAATCACCAATATCGTGCCGCGGCGCTCATGCATTTCGCGCGGCTATTGGTGGATCGCGGCAAACCCGACGAAGCACTGGTCTTGAGCGCGCAATCGATAAAAATCTGGGCGGCGACCTCGCCACCTCTCAGTCCATCGACATCCCAAGCACACGCCATTCACGCGTATGCCCTGTCGCATCTGGGCAAGCCGCGCGAAGCGGCGGATGAAATCAACGCAGCGCTGCCGGTGCTGCTGCAGTCGCGAGGCCCCGACGACCCGGCCGTGCGCCGCGCGCAGAATTGGCTCAAATCAATGCGACCTCGGCCTCCACAGGCCGCGAGTACTGCAGCGCGCTAGCGGGCGCACAATGCGCTGCCGCTCAACCGCTCAAAAAAATCTTGTAGGCCGGGTTGTCGGTCTCTTCGGTGTAGGCGTAGTGCAATTCGTTCAGATGCAGCAGAAAATCGGTGCGCGTTTCCAGGGGCACCTGGATACCGGCGAGTACCCGCCCGTAATCCGAGCCATGATTGCGGTAGTGAAACAGGCTGATGTTCCAGTTCATGCCGACGGCCTGCAGAAACTTGAGCAGCGCCCCGGGACGCTCCGGAAATTCGAATCGATACAAGCGCTCGTCACTTAGGCCCGCCTGCCCGCCCACCATGTAGCGCACGTGCAGCTTGGCCATTTCGTTCTCGGTCATGTCGCGCACGGCAAATCCTGCCGCCGAGATGCTGCGCATCAGATCCTCTCGTTCTGACCTGCCCTGCGTGAGGGCGAGGCCGACGAATATCTGCGCCGCTTGCAGATCGGCGTATCGGTAATTGAACTCCGTGACGCTGCGCCTGCCCAGGAATTCGCAGAACCTGAGGAATGAGCCCGGCGCCTCAGGGATCTCCACAGCGAACAGTGCCTCGCGTTGCGCACCCAAGTCCGCGCGCTCGGCGACATAGCGCAATCGGTCAAAGTTCATATTGGCGCCGCTGTTGACCGCCACGAGGGTGCGCGCCTTGCAATTCTCGCGGGCCACGTATTTCTTGATGCCCGCAACGGCCAGGGCGCCCGCCGGTTCCGCAATGGAACGCGTGTCCTGGAAAATATCCTGGATGGCGGCGCAGATCTGATCCGTGGTCACCAAGATGACCTCGTCCACGAACTCGCGGGCAAGGCGAAAAGACTCCTCGCCTACGCGCCGCACCGCGACTCCGTCGGCGAACATGCCCACTCGGTCCAGGGTCACGCGCTTACCGGCGCGCAGAGATTCGTGCATTCCGGCAGCGTCTTCCGGCTCCACGCCGATGATCTTGATGCGCGGATACAGAGCCTTCACGTACGCCGCTATACCCGATATCAGTCCGCCGCCGCCGACGGGAACGAAGATGGCGTCGATTTCATCGCCGTGATGCTGGCGCAGAATCTCCATGGCGATGGTGCCCTGCCCCGCAATCACGTCGGGGTCATCGAAGGGATGAACGAACACCAGCGCACGCTCGCGGCCGAGTTCCAGTGCATGCTCGTAGGCTTGATCAAAGTCATCGCCCCGAAGAACGATTTCGCCGCCGAAATCGGCGACCGCCTGCACCTTGATGTCGGGGGTGGTTTCGGGCATGACAATGACGGCCCGGATGCCGCGCGTGCGCGCCGCCAGTGCGACCCCCTGGGCATGGTTGCCGGCGGAGGCGCAGATGACGCCACGCTGCGCGCTGATCGGCGACAGCTGCGCAATCTTGTTGTACGCGCCGCGAATTTTGAACGAAAACACCGGCTGCAGGTCTTCCCGTTTGAACAGGATGCGATTGTCCAGGCGGCTCGAGAGCCGCGGTGCGGCGTCCAGTGAGGTCTCGACGGCGACGTCGTATACCTTGGCTTTGAGGATGCGATCTACGTAGTTTTCTTGCATGGGCTACATCGTTGGAAGCGCCTACCTTAGCTCAAGCGTCCACGGAGCGGTATGGCGGGCCCATATTGTGAGAGGCCGCACAGCCCGCGGAGGCTGCCGCGGTTTGGCCCCGTTTTATTGGGTAACATACCTCCATGAGCACCGTACATTTGTGGCTGCTGAGCTTGCTGCTGGCATCACCCGCCTTTGCCCTCTCCGGCAACGTCGTTGCCACCGGCAATGTGAAGGCGCGCCTGGTGAGCGAGGTGAGCACAATCGCTCCTGGCCAGCCGTTCTGGGTCGCCCTTGAATTCAATATCCGCGACGGCTGGCACACGTACTGGCGCAACCCCGGCGACTCGGGGCAGGCCACCTCGCTCAAGTGGCAGCTGCCTGCTGGATTTGCGGCGGGCGATATTGTCTGGACCACACCGCATCGTTTCGAGCTGCCGCCCCTGGTCAATTACGGCTACGCCGCCCATGCAGTGCACCTGGTCGAAATTACGCCTCCCAAGGACTTGAAGCCCGGCACGGCGACGCTGTCGGCAAAGGCGAGTTGGCTGGTGTGCTCCGACGTGTGCATACCCGAGGATGCGGATCTGCAATTGAAGCTGCCGGTGGCCGGCGCCGTGGGCGTCGTCGATGCGTCGGAGGCCGCTCTGTTCACCGCGGCGCGCAGCGAGCTGCCGAGTGCGGAGCCGGCCGCCACCAGCGCGCGAATTCACGATGGTCGACTGATCATCGCCCTCGGCAAGGAATGGGGCGCCACCCTGTCGCAGATCAAGTCGCTGGCTTTCTTCCCCTATGACGAGGGCGGAATCGAATACGCCGCACCGCAGACCCTGATACGCAATAAGGACTTGGTTGAACTGTCGATGAAACTCGGCGATCGACCACCCCAGGCGGGGGCCATTCGCGGAGTGTTGCTCGCCACCGAGCAGAGCGGCAATGAGACCGTGACCGTGCCCATGGAGATCGCTGCCGGCCTAGCCGCGGGCGCCGCCGCGGCAACCAGCGGCGCGCGGGCAGTCTCTCCCGAGAGAACCGAGACCTCGCTCCCGGTGCTGCTGCTGTTCGCGATTCTGGGCGGCCTCATCCTGAATCTCATGCCCTGCGTGTTTCCGGTGCTCTCGATCAAGGCCATCGGCCTGGTCGAACAGGCTAGGAAACACCCCGCTGCGGTGCGCACCAAGGGCTTGGTGTTCGCCGCGGGCGTGATCAGTTCCATGCTCTGCCTGGCGGCCTTGCTGCTGGCGCTGCGCGCGGGCGGAGAGCAAATCGGCTGGGGCTTCCAATTACAATCGCCGCTGTTCGTCACGCTGCTGGTGTACTTGCTGCTGGCCGTGGGCCTGAATCTATCGGGCGCATTCGAAATTGGCGGCGGGCTCGCCGGCGTCGGCGACGGGCTCACTCAGGGCGACAGCTATCGCGCCTCGTTTTTCACCGGCGTGCTCACGACTTTGGTGGCGACGCCGTGCACTGCGCCTTTCATGGCATTCGCAGTCGGTGCAGCGCTCACACAGCCGCCTGTGGTCGCGCTGAGTATTTTTGCGGCGTTGGGGTTGGGGTTGGCCCTGCCGTACCTGCTCCTATCCTTCGCGCCCTGGATGCGCCGTGCGCTGCCGAGACCCGGCGCGTGGATGGACACTCTTAAGCAGTTATTCGCATTTCCGATCTATGCGTCGGCGGCATGGCTGCTCTGGGTGTTGGCGCAGCAAACTTCGTCGATAGGGTTAGGTGCGGCACTGGCAGGCGCCATCTTGGTCGCATTGGCGGCTTGGGCTTACCAAAAATCCAAGTCCAGCTCGAGCACAGGCCGCGTGGCCGCGCTGGTTACCGCGGTCCTGGCCGTGCTGCTCGCGATCATTCTGCCGGTGCGCTTCGCCGGCATGGCCGTGGCGGCATCCGGCGTAGCCGCAGGCGGCGCGCATGCGGGCGCCGCGCATGCGGACGGTGACTGGCAGCCTTACGACGCGGCGCGGGTCGCCAGCCTGAACGCCGCCGGTAAGCCGCTGCTGGTGAATTTCACCGCCAGCTGGTGCCTGACCTGTCTGGTCAACGAGCGCAATGCCTTCGCCGACTCCGCGGTTCAAGAGGTTTTCCGCAGCCGGGGGGTTACCCTGATGAAGGGCGATTGGACCAACCGAGACCCGGCCATTACGCGGGCACTCGCCGCCTTCGGTCGCGCCGGAGTGCCTCTGTACGTCGTCTACAACTCCAAGCCCGGCTCATCCGCACCCGTCGTGCTGCCGCAACTCCTGACCGCCGGCATCGTGCAAAGTGCCTTCGCCGATACGCCGCGCCGCACTGCAACTCCGTAAGTTTTTCGCCACGAAGATACTCAATGACGCGTGAATGCGGCATGCTGCGCGCATGGCCTCCGACAACGCCACGACCATTTCGGTAATTGATTTCCGGCGCCACAGGATGGTGCTGCAGTGGCATGCACTCGGCGGTACATGGACGCCTTGCGACAACCCCCCGGAGCTGGTGCACGGCATCGCGCTGATCCGCCCTTCCCAGCCAAATATCTGTCTGTACGGCCAGGCGGGACGCCTGCGCCTGCAAGTTGGCTCCAACCAGTACGCCTTATCGGAGAACTCGCCGCGCATCAGCTGCACCCGCGGCCTGGCGAGCTTTGGCTTTCGCCGGCGTTTCACGGTCAAGTCGAGCACCGGCGGCGTACTCTATAGCTACGCCTATTGGACCAACCAGCGCCAGGACTTCTTCCGCTGGCTCGCCAATAAAGCCGAGGATCCCGATTGGCGCGTCACCAGCGGCCGGCTCTGGTCCGAAGGCGTGGCGGCAACGGCCCTGCGGTCCGACTAGCCAAGGGTTCAATCCGGCAACAGCCCGGCAAGTTCCGCATCGGTAAGATGGCGCCAGGCTCCGCAACTCAAGCCTCCCAGTTGAATATTCATGATTCGCACGCGCTGCAAGCGCCGCGCTTTGTAGCCCAGTGCGGAGCACATGCGGCGGATTTGCCGGTTCAAGCCTTGGGTGAGGATCATGCGAAACGATTCCTGGTCGATGCGGCTGACTTTGCAAGGCTTGGTCAGCACACCCATGATTTTTACGCCGCTCGCCATCATCTTCAATGAAAGATCAGTGATGGGGCGATCCACGGTGACGACGTATTCTTTTTCGTGATTGTTCTCGGAACGCAGAATCTCGTTGACGATATCGCCGTTGTTGGTGAGCAGGATCAGGCCCTCCGAATCCTTGTCGAGGCGCCCGATCGGAAAGATACGATCCGGATGTCCGACAAGGTCGATGATGTTGTCGTCGATATCGGATTCGGTGGTACAGGTGATGCCGACGGGCTTATTGAGCGCGATGTAGACGGGCTTTTTCTTGGCGCCGATCAGTTCGCCATCAACCCGTACCTGATCACCCTCGACCACCCGAGTGCCCAATGCCGCGGGTTGGCCGTTGCAAGTGACGCGTCCCGCCTCGATCCACTTATCAGCCTCCCGCCTCGAGCAGACTCCGGTTTCGCTGATGAATTTGTTGAGCCGCAAGGCCCGATGCTCACGAGGAAGCGCGTAGGAATGCGCCGATGTGCTTCGCCAGCGCCGGCGCTGCAGCATCGAGCGGATCGTTGCCGTATGCGGCGAGATCGAGCACCAAGCGCGGCTGTTTGACCGCCGGCAATCCTTGAGCGGCGGGAACGCCCGCAAGCACCAAGCGCTTCACGAGTTCCGGCCGAGCGGCCGCGAGCTCTACCGCCACACCGGCACCATATTGAACTCCCAGCAAGTCGACTTGGCGCAAGCGCAGGTCGTTGGCCAGATCGGAGACCGCCTCGGCGGCTTCCGCCATGCTGCGCGTGGGTGAGGGATCTGATTCGCCGTAGCCGGGCAAATCGGGTGCGTATAGCGAACGCACATCCGCCAGCTGCGGCAATAATCGGCCGAATATGCGGCCGGACGCATCCACGGAGTGCAGGCAGAACAATGTCACCTGCTCGTCGAAGCCACCCGTGGTCGGAAATGCCGTGCGTACGTGCAGCTGCCCGAATTTGCAGTCAAAATATGCGCGCCGGGTGCGAATGGTGGCCTTAGGCAACTTAAATCTCCCGCTGGGTGCTGTTTGTTGCGGTAAGGATACGCGAAGTTGCCGCTCTGTCCCTCACGGGTGCCGGGCAGGCCTCCGGAGCTGACTGTTGCTTCCGCACTACATTAATTTTTGCACTTCTTTGCAATTGGGCTAGCTTCGGAGGCGGCTCAGGGCTAGAGTGTTGCTCGGACGCAATAGGATTCTAGGGAAGCGAAAAGACCAATCATTGCCAGAGCGCAGAAATAAGCGCCACAAAAAAGGCATGGGGAATTAAGAGCCGGGCAAGTGCCCGGCTTTTTTATTGGAGTTGCCGGTCCCATACGCGAGACATGGTAAAGCCGCTGGAGCGCCCCCCCGTGAAACCCACCACTTCCACCAGGCGTTGCTTGTCGTCGGACAGGCTGTAGTGCTCTTCGAACGGCGGATGGTCATCGTCGGGATCACCACCCTGCACAACCAGTGTTTTTTCAGCCCAGCCGCAACGTGGGGGCGGGGCGTCGCGCGACCGCGGCGGGGCGTCGCGCGCCGATGCGTCGCTATCGCGATCATTAGGAGAACGTCGATGACCATGATGGGCTTTGCCCGCATCCATGGGCTGGCAGACGAGGCTCGCGCCTTCTGAGATAAACGCGACGACACCGGCGACCTGCTTGACTTCGAGGAGCTTCCCGGGCCAGCGCAACCCTTCGCCCATCGCACCCATGGAGGGCATTACCGGACCGCCGGGCCCGCGGGCACCCATACCCCCCGCCCCGCCACGACCCCCACCCTGCCGGCCGCCCCGCCCGCCCCCGCCCGAACCGCCCGTGGAAGGGTCGTTTTGAGCAGCGGTCTGTTGGTTAAATTGCGCTTGAAGCAGGTGCTGCGGATCGTCGCTATCCGCCTCGTTGAGCTTCCAGCGGCCGCTGAAATCCACATCGGCGGGCGGCGCCTGCGCAAGCTTGTCGCTCGCACACGCCGCAAGACACACCACCGCCAGAAACACGCAATGTCGCATGCTGCGATCTTATATTGAAGGCCGCCCCGGTGGGTATATGGAGAGTTAGCCCGCCGAACGGCGAGCGCGCGGCGCGGCGCGCAAGTCGTTCGGACCGCAGACCCAGGCGCGGCCCTCGAAGGGCTCAAAGCACACGCGCAAAGACTCGGTCCTGCGCGTGGTTCGGGTGCCGCAGGCGATTTTACCGTCGGCGAGATCCGCTCGAATCAGATCGACCAAGGAGGCACTGGGCTCCCCCGCATCGGTGGGCGGCAGCGCGTGAGCGAGAATGCGTGCCTGAACTTCGTCGCCGCGGGTTGCGGTGCCGAGCACGGCACGCTTGAAGCGGTCGAGCACGACCAAAACCGAACTCAAGGTATTGTCCGTCACATCGCTGGGACGACCCGTGCCGCCCATGAAACGCAAATGCAATAAGCCGCCGACCCCGCGGCCTTCGTCATGTAGGCAAAGCGCGAGGGCCCCGTTTAAATCGGCAATCATGAGCATGGGTTCGGGCGAGACATGATAAGTGTCCGGCGCGACCATGACTTCCGTGAGATCTATAGCCAAGGCGGCCCCTCAAATGAACCTCCGCGATGCTGCGCGTAACCTCGAATTCCCTCTGCCGAGCAAATCACGGTTTTAGGATTCCGTAGGGAACCATGAGCGAATCCCCTAGGACTGCCAGTCATAAGCTCATGCATTCCGGTAATTGGCGGCATGTGGGGCACCGGACGTATCTTAAAGAGCTATGTATCGGTATGACTCAGTCGACAAGACCCTGGTAAACGAACGCGTCGCACAATTTCGCGACCAGACGCGGCGTTTTCTCGCCGGGGAACTCAACGAAGAGGAATTCCGCCATCTGCGCCTGCGCAATGGTCTGTACATCCAGCGCCATGCTCCGATGCTGCGGGTGGCGATTCCGTACGGCATGTTGTCGTCAACGCAGCTGCGAGCGCTGGGCGGCATTGCACGCCGCTATGATCGCGGCTACGGGCATTTCACCACCCGTCAGAACATTCAGTACAACTGGCCCAAACTCGAACAAGTGCCGGATATTCTTGCGGAGCTTGCCGAGGTCGAGATGCACGCCATCCAGACCAGCGGCAATTGCATTCGCAACACCACCTCCGACCACCTGGCGGGCGTATCGCCCGATGAGCTGGAGGATC
>JANXZQ010000535.1 GCA_025355445.1 Gammaproteobacteria bacterium | reverse complement strand
GCTCGAAGACGTTTTCATCAGCGTCGTGGAAAAGGCCCGCCAGCAGGGCAAGTTTGTATCGGAAGACTAGGAGATAACTATGCGGCGAATCTTTGCTCAGGTTAGAAAAGAACTCACCCAGATTGTGCGGGACCGGCTTGCCCTCAGTCTGGCGCTGATCCTCCCGATCATGCAACTCATGCTGATGGGCAACGCCATCTCGCTGTCTGTGGAAGACCTTCCGGTGGCCGTGCAGGACCTGGATGATTCTCCTTCGTCGCATCTTTTTATCGACGCGTTCCGGCAGTCCATCACCTTCCACGTAATTCCGTTCTCAACGAAAATTTCGCCGGACGAAGGTTCTACGAGTCGGTTGATCATCTTGAGGCTGGTCGTTTTGCCGCATCCTGAGGGACCCACGAGTGCGAGAATGCTGCCGACCTCGACCTCGAGCGAGAGCCGGTCGACAACAGGAATGCCATCCGCAAATACTTTGGTCACTGATCGAAATTCAACACCACTTGCCATCAGAGGCCTCCTATCGCAAGCGCCTCGCAAAAATGCGTTCAAGTATAAGGAGCAGATAATTCACCGTCAGGGCGAGCAGCGCGGTGAGACAACATCCTATTACGAGCGGTATGGGGTCCATGCGTGCAATGCCCTGAACGATCAGGCTCCCCAAGCTGTCGACGCCAATGTAGGCGGTGAGCGTCAACACTGACACGAGCATGACGGCCGAAATCCGAACCCCGGCTATGACGACCGGTAGAATTACTGGGATTTCTACCTTGAAGAACACTTGCCGCGGAGTCATGCCCATTGCCCGCGCGGCCTCCAGTAGACGTGGATCTACCGAGCGCAAGCCGCTCGACGTGTTGCGCAGGATAGGCAGTACGCCTTTGAGAAACAAAGGAATGAGCGCACCGCGTACGCCGATGCCGAATAGGGGGATCGACAACGCAAGCAATACGATCTCGGGGCAGGCTTGAAATACGTTCATCAGTGGTACGGCGAGACGTGCAACGAGTCCAAAGCGGTACGTCAATACACCGAGGCCGAGGCCGAGCACGCCTGCACCCAGCAAAGATGCCGAAAACAACATGAGATGCTGTTCAAACAGAAAAAGGATATTGTCGCCGAATAAATCAATGTACTCGCTGAAATTCACGGTGCAATTGCCGCCCATCGGGCGCCGAGACAGTCTTCTGCCCACTTCAGAATTGCATCGGACACAAGTGCGAGCGCGAGAACCGGAATGCTGCCGCAAATAATCAAATTCCACGACATCGTGGAAATGCCACGAAAAATTATGTCCCCGAGACCGCCGGCCGCGACCAATGAGGCTAAAGTCACCATTCCAATGGCATTTACGACGGAGATCCGCACCCCAGCGAAGATGACGGGTAGCGCTAGCGGGAGTTCAACTCGCAGTAGTCGGTGCGCACGACCCATGCCGAGCCCGGCAGCCACTTCGCGCAGATTCGGATCGAGCGTTGCGAGTCCTGTGTAAGTATTTTGAACGACTGGCAGCAGCGAATAGAGCAGTACCGCGACCACGGCAGGCACAATTCCCACGCCAATCAGCGGAATCATGACGCCGAGAAGGGCAAGCGTCGGAATCGTATAGATGACGCCAACGGCATTAAGAACAAGTGTGGCTGCGACCTTGTTCGCATGACACAAAATTCCCAGTGGCAGGCCGATGAGGAGTGCCAGTCCCACCGACATGAGTGATAGCTGTAAGTGCCACCAGGAGACTGACAAAATTTGGAATCCATGGTCGCGAATGTATTCTAGCAGCGTCATGCTCACTCCGTCGCGTATAGACGGTTCACAGGCGCGGTACCTGGATAGTCCAAGACCGGGAAAACACCGATTGATCGTCATCGAACGCGTCCAGAGTTGCATTCAGTCGCCAGTCGGTGGGGGTAGCCTCGACTGTGCTCCGGGTGACGATTCTTGCGTTCCAGTTGCCGCGGAGGAAAGCGGCCTCACGCGTAGCCTCGGACCGCGCCGTCGCCGGATCGTCCCGTTGCACGCTGTAGCGCTCGCTGCCCAGTGCGCGCAGTTCAAGACCGGTCTCCGCGATCCGGATTCCGCCTAAATTGCGTACTACCTCTACCGTGGCACACCCCGACGCAACGCTATGCGTCACGCTGATCCGTCCGCGCATCGGGGGCGTCAATATGTCAACCTCGAGAGGCGGTGGCGACCACGCTGTGCCTAAGTCGGGAACCGCGATTTCCGGACCCTGCCGGCGGGGTAGACTCAGCTGCCCGCAGAACAAAGTTATTGTGGGCGCCTGAGGTAGTGGCATCGTCAGCGGCCAATACTGCGTTGACACAGCCACTCGCATTCGATGTCCAGCCGGAATCCGAAACCCGGCCACCTTGAGCGGTACGGTGATCGTGTAGCGTTCCGCGGGCTTCAGGGGAAGGGCCCGATCGAAGCCTTCACGATGCGCGAGATTGAGGAGGCCGTAAGTAATGCGCACGGCTGTCCCATCCGGAGCAATGGCATTGAGGCGGACGGCGATGATGGCTTCTGTTTGATCGACGCTCAACGTCAACGTGACCGCTGGGCGCCCCAGAATCTCGATCGGTTCGGCGAGCGGCAACGTATCAAAACACGCCGAGCCAGCATCGTCCTCGCGCTGATCACCCGGCATATCTGGCCCGAGCCCGTAAGGGCACCATTCGCCCGACGCGAGCCCGACTGTAGCCGGCGATTTAACGAGCACTACGAAGTCGACCGGCTGATTCGGCTGTAGTCCCTTGTCACTGAAATCAAAAAGCGCTGCCGTGACGACGGGACTTGGCCAGGCCTGTTCAGCAATCCAGCGGCCCCGACGCACCGCATACTGTGGCATTGGCGGCTCATACTCCTGCATCCACGCAGTCAGCATCGGCTCGTCCATGATGCCAGTATCGACTCCCCTCAACCAATGATCGAACCACCGCGTAATAAGCTTGAGAAAATCGAAGGCTGGTCCCGGTGTAGCGACATGGGAGTAAGCGTGTCCACCGGGACCAATGACACCTTTGCGCGGGCACTTCAAGTTCGAAAGCAGTCGGTGCACCGAGTTTGTGTAGCCGTCGGCCCAGCCACCAACGGCCAACACCGGCGTCTCTATGCGGGCGTAGTCTTCGCAGATAGACCCGCTGCGCCAGTAAGCATCGCGAACCAGATGCCGCATCCATCGTCCAGCCGGTGGTTCGCACAGTGCTTCCAGTCGGTCACGCCACATCGCGCGCCATCGATCGCCGACGATAGCCGGATCGGGCGGCGTCGCAAGCCATGTCAGCAAGGTCGAGCCGTACTGGAGATTGTCATTCAACAGGGCGCCACCCATGTAGTGCATGTCGTCGGCGAAGCGATCGTCTGATCCGCACACCGTGACGACGGCCTTAAGGGCCGGCGGGCGTTGCGCCGCTATTTGTAATCCGTTAAAAGCACTCCACGACAATCCGATGATGGCGACTCCTCCGTCGCACCAGGACTGGCGGGCAATCCAATCGATAACCGCCGTCGCGTCGCTCCATTCCTGCGATGTGTATTCGTCGGTCATCGTGCCGTCGGAGTCACCAGCACCTCGCATATCGACGCGGATCGCGGCGAATCCGGCCATGGCCAAGCCCGGGTGCAAAAGCGCGTCATCACTGCGGTGGCGATCGCGGCGTCGGTACGGAAGATACTCTAGCACGGCAGGCACGGGATCCCTGCCGTCAGGCAGCCAAAGGCGGGCGGCTAGGTTACAGCCGTCTGAAAGCTCGATCCAGACCGTTTCCGCACACTGCATTCGCACCTATGCCCTACGGCTGAGGCGACTGGGACGCCGCGTCAAAAGTTATAGCCGAGCTTTATGCCGATAATTCTCGGTCTGGTCACCACTTGCGCTTCGACAAATTGAGCTCCGGTGGAACTCGTGCTGGCATTGATGTCCGTCAGGTTCTGGACAAACGCTTGCACATTCCATGCGCCCTTGGCGATGCCGGCCGCCGCGTCAAAAGTAGTGTAGCCCGGTTGGTCGTAGGAGATCAGATTGCCGGTCGCCGACTGCGAGTCGCCAATATGCGCTGCGCCAATCTGCCAAAACGCGTTGTAATCGGTCACCTGAAAATCGTCCCGCAACCGCAGATTGAACTGTTGCAGCGGTGAATTGGCAAGCCGATCCCCCGCGACCCCGTATGGATTGGCGATAGGAAGTGTCTGACCGAACGTTGCGCTCTTAGGGTTATTGTTGATCAAGGAAGGCGAGTTGGTCTGCCGACCGTTGTTGTATGATCCCGACCCTTGAATAGACAAACCGCCGGGGAGCTTGGCGATAATCTGCAGTTCTATGCCACGCACCCGATAGTTCGGGCCGATGGTGCCGAAAATCAGGTTGTACCCCAAGGCGCCCGGATCGAAGAAATTCACCTGCGCCTCTTTCCAATCTTCCTGATAGACGGCGCCATCAATCTGCAAATGATGATCGAGCCACAGCGTCTTGAATCCCAACTCATTGTTGGTCAACTGGTCGGGCCTGTAGGTCGGCGGTGTGAAGTAAGTCGGCACACCGTTGACTGCCAGCAGGCCTGATGAGCCGCTATTGAAGCCACCTGGTCGAAAACCCTGCGACCACGTGTAATAAGCCAACGCGTCGTCTGTCACTTTCCAACTGAGGTTAACGCGACTTTTGAAGCCGGAGTACCTGGATGAATTGGGACTTTGCGCTTCATTGATAGCGCCGGACGTCAGGCAGGTCCCGAAGTAGGTTGTCGGTGCGGTGACCTTGCAACCGAAACTTCCGTTCAAGGAGCCGGCAATACCTTCATTGAACCGGTAGTAGCGTGTGCCCGCCGTGATAGTAAGCACCTTTGGGATGATGTCGAAGTCGACTGATCCAAAGGCCGCCTTCTGGTCAATCGTGCGCTGCCGAGCATCAAAGAATGCAGTGCGGTCGCCGCGAATTTTTGAATTGAAGGTATAAGCGCCTGAAACAGGCCCGATGTTGTGGAAGCAGTTCACGTCATTCGTGGCTGAGCATGTCGGAACCGTCTTGTAAAGCCACTCATTATCGTCGACGATAATATATTGTTCGTAGTACAGGCCGCCAATTCCGCGTATCCGCCAGTCGTCCGGCGTGCTCAGGCGGATCTCGTGGCTCTGGTGAGTATTTTTCTCGTTGTCGGTCCAAACGGCCGATGGCGAATAGCACTTTGCATTGGCGCCCGATGAACTCTTGGAATAGCTAACGCCAGTACACTGGTAGTAATAGCCGAACACGCCACGCGCGTAATTTGTGTAATCCTGAACCTGCTCGACGTTACGGACCAAGTAGCTTCCGCTGTAGACCAGTCGCAGGTCGCCGATCTTGCCATTGACCGTAAGAGCGGTGTTCTCAAATTTATCGTTGTCGTACGAGTTATTGAACAAGTTTACCGACCGCGGAGGCAGCGCCTGACTCCCGACCGGCGTATTGTTGGCGGTAAATGTTGTACCGTTAGATGCGTCAGGCATCTGATAGGCAACGCCGTGCGCATGCATCTGCTGATAGCTTTGAGTTAAGAGGGCGTTCCAGTCGTCATTGATCTTTCCCAGCAACGACAGGCGTAGTCCTTGATAGGTCACTGGATTGATCGCGTTACCGACGAAGCTGCCGTTGTT
>JANXZQ010000534.1 GCA_025355445.1 Gammaproteobacteria bacterium | reverse complement strand
ATGACGATTTTCTCGGCGCCATAGGTGAGCGCCGTCTCGGCCGTCATCGGCTTCTGGCCGAGCGCCACCTGGCTCTGCTTGTTCTTTTTTACGAGTTTGTTGATCTGCAGCTCGCGATAGTCGCGGTGATAACCCCATTCGCCGAGTCCGGGCAGGGTGACGGTCGAATTCAAGTGGCCGCCGATCTTCGTCGCGGTGTCATACAGGTGAACGGTGTAGCCGCGCTCCATCAACACGCGTGCGCACTCGGAACCCGACGGCCCGGCGCCGACTACCAATATGGAGTCCTCCGAGCTGCGCTTGGGAAATTTTTCCGGATGCCAGCCGCGCCGGTATTCCTCGCCCGCAGTGGCGTTCTGCGTGCAGATCATCGGCGGACCGCCGATTTCCCAGCGCGAAATGCACACATTGCAGCCGATGCAGACGCGGATGTCGTCGTAACGGCCTTCCTCGATCTTCTTCGGCAGCCAGGGATCGGAGATGGAGGGCCGCGCCGCGCCGATGATGTCGGCGATGCCCTTGGTGACGATCTCGGTCATCTTTTCCGGATCGGTGAAGCGGCCCACGCCCAACACCGGTTTCTTGGCCACTTGCTTGACGAAGCGCGTCCAGGGCACTTGGTGGCCCTGCTGGTAGAAACGCGACGGCCCGGCGTCCTCGCCCCACTCGGCGATGTCACCCACGTCCACGTCCCACAGATCGACCAGCGGGTCGGCCAACTCGATGAACTTCATGCCGTCGTTCTCGACCTCGATGCCGGCGTCTCCGTACAAGGTGTCGACGGCAAAGCGGGTCGCGATGGCCGTGTCGTTGCCGACGGCGCGGCGCACCTGCTCCAAGGTCTCCAGCCAGAAGCGCGCACGATTCTCCAGCGAGCCGCCGTACTTGTCCTTGCGCTTATTGTAATAAGGCGAGAGAAACTGCACGGGCAGGTAGGAGTGTGCGCCGTAGACGTAAACGATGTCGAAGCCTGCGTCGCGAGAGCGCAAAGCGGCGTCCACGTAGTACTGCTGGACGGTGGCGATGTCGTCCAAGTCCATTTCCTTGCAGTAGGTGAGGGTTTCGAATTCAGAGGCGTATTGACTCGGGCCTCGCGGCGTCGCACGCGACTCCATGCAGGGGGCATGGGATGAGCCGTACCAAAGCTCGACCCCGGCCAGAGATCCGTAGTGATGGATGTGATCGGTCATGGCGCGCAGATTGCGCACATCGCCGGCATCCCAGATGCGCGCCGACAGGCGGTGCGTATCGTCCGATTCGGGGTGAATCGAGCAATACTCCGTGTTGATCCCCGCCCAGCCGCCTTCCGCCTTCAACGAACGATGCGCCGCCTGAAAGCCTGGCTTGTCGGACCCCGCGCCGATGCAATGCGGTACCTGGTAGAACCTATTGCGCAGCGTCTTCGGGCCGATTTTGATCGGCTGAAACAGGATGTCGTGTTTTGGATCGCGCGCCATATTCTCGTCCTCTGGCTCTATTGCGGTGTTTAATTGGAAGGACCCGCCCTTCAGGGCGAAGAACTCGTATCATATTCTCGATCGAACGGTAAATATCATGCCAGTTACTGTAGTGCAAATTAATTGCGTGCAGTGTAAATTGAGCCGGACACGCATGGAAGCGGTAGCGCTTGCATGAATTCGAATTCAAAGAGGCCTCGCGTGGCGCGTTTACGCAAGAACCCGAGATCCGGTGCGGTACCGGCGGTTGTTTCCGCTAATGTCGGCCGGCAATTGGGCGCCGTCGCGCGGCGTGTGCGCGAGAGTCAGGATTTGACGCTGACGGACGTGGCAACCTCCGCGGGAATCAGCGCGGGCATGCTCAGCCGCTTGGAAACAGGCCACGTAACGCCCAGCCTCGAAACCCTGGTGGCGTTGGCGGCCGCGCTCGGTGTACGGCCGGCGCTGCTGTTGCAGCAATTGGGGGGGGACGATGAGGGGGCGCAGCGTGTGCCGGCGGGCCAAGGCCTGGAGGTGGTTCGGCGCGGCACTCGCCGCGGCCACACCTACCACTTGCTGGCCGCGCAACGGGGCCCGCGAAAATCATTCGAGCCCTTTCTGGTGACGCTGACCGACAAGAGTGAAGTGTTCCCGGGATTTCAGCATCCGGGGACGGAATTCATCTATCTGCTGGCCGGCTCGCTGACCTATCGGCATGGCAGTCACAACTATCCGCTGGGGCCCGGAGATTCGTTGAGTTTCCGCGGCGACGTGCCGCACGGCCCGGAGACCCTGGACAAGGTGCCGATTCGCATGCTGTCCATCATCATTTACGATGATGAGCGTTGATACCGGCAATGGCTTCGCTGCCAATCGAGGTGAGCTTGGCTTCCAGCTTAGCGCCGAAATATGCCTGAGGATTCGAGGGAGTTACCCGCTCGCGACGCTCACGCTCGGCAATCGCAGCTTTGGCGGTGTCGAAAGCGTCGCGCAGGGAGCGGGCGCCCGGCAGCGCATCCCTGTAGAAAGCCTCTCCAAAGTAGGTCAGATCGCTGTCGTTCGAACAGCCGAAGGACGTGCGGTCGGCCGCAGACGCCGTGATGACGATGGTCTGCGGATCGCGCAGGCGCTCGATGAAGCCGCCCGCGTAGCAGGCCGAAATGATGATCACGCGCCACTTGATGCCCGAGTCGCGCAAGGCATCCGCCAGATCTTCGTCGGTCACATCGTTGAGCGGCAGCTGGGAGTTGGCGACAATGATGGCCGGATCCTCTGCGCCGTGCGAGGAGAGGGACAGGAACAGCACGTCTTGATCGAGATTCATGTGCGCGGCCAGGCCGCGCAGCGCGTAAGTCAAGCCGGACAGGGTCGCGAGCGGCGCGCTCTCCAGGTCGCGTTGATCGTTGATCAGCGAGAGGCTCCGGCCGGCGATGTCATAGCGCTCACCGAGCACCCGCGACGCCAAGCCTATTTCCTGAGTGAACACCTTCTCGTCGCCGACACCGGCAAAGCCCAAGAAGAACGCCTGCGGTTTCGGCGACGTGCCGCGGCTGACCGCCTCTAGCGCCTGATCAATACGTGCCGGCTGCCCGAACAGGATGGCTTCGCTGTCCGCCGACGCATCGCCGGGCTCAGCAGCCTGCGCTTCGAGCGGCGTCCACACATCGGGTATGACGTTCAGGGTATCGGTGAGCCAGCAGAACCCGGCCATGAACAGCAGACCCGCGCAGGCTGCGGTGCGCTGTCGTTGGCCGGTGATGGCGCGCAGCCCGCGTGCCAGGAACAGCAGGGTGTATACGCCCACGGCGATGCCTGCGGCCCAGAACCAGACAGGCGCCAAGTCCGGCGCGGCCAACCCGGCGAATAGCAGCGGCACCGGCACGGCCCCCATCGAGAGCGCGATCGCGGGCGCCAGTATCGGCGCAGGTTGCGAGCAACGTCGCAGCAACGCAGCCAGCGCCAGAAGCCCAAAGGCATACCAGGCAAGCAGCGGAATTCCGCCGGCAAAGAACTGCGGGTCCGGTTGCGATTGCCGATGATCGATCGCAACCCAGACCGCGAGCCAGAGTACGGCCATGATAAGAGTGGCGCGCGCGGCATCTCCCGACGGCGCGGAATTCAAGGGCCTCAATAGCCACAGACGCAAGAGGCCGCCAAGCCAAGTCTGCGGCGGGGGTTCGAATGCAGCGTTTGCGGGGGTGCTCAAAATATCCCTGTGAGGAAGACGTCAATGGGTGCGGATAATAGCAGCAGGCTATGGGCGGACCGGCTTGTGCGGTATGTTTACGTGGCGGCGAGCCAATAGTGGGGACAACATGGCCTTGTACAAATTAGGAGATGTTTCCCCGATGGTGGCGGCGAGCGCCTATGTTGCACCCGGCGCCAACGTCATCGGCAGCATAGTGCTCGCCGAGGACAGCAGCGTGTGGTTTGGCGCAACCCTGCGCGGCGACAACGAAACCATCAGCATCGGATCCGGCAGCAATGTGCAGGACGGGGCCGTGCTGCATACGGATCCCGGATTTCCTCTGACGCTGGGAGTCAACGTGTCGGTCGGGCACCAAGCCATGCTGCATGGGTGCACGGTAGGAGACGGCTCGCTGATTGGAATTCAGGCAGTGGTGTTGAACGCCGCAGCCATCGGCAGGGGCTGTCTGGTCGGAGCGGGCGCCGTCATTACTGAGCGCAAGGTGTTTGCCGACGGGACCCTCATCCTGGGTGCGCCCGCCAAAGTGGTGCGAGACCTCACTGCCGAGGAGCGGGAAAACCTATTGAAAATCGCGGCAAACTACGTCGCGCGCGCGGTGTATTACCGCGGGCATTTGCGAGAAAAAATCGCGGATTAGAGGCGGGCGGTCTGTTCCGCGCGCGAGTCGGATCCGACGCAGGTGATGGCGTCGATGTGGACCTTGACCACGTCGGTCATGTGTTGGCCTTCGGCGGTGTCGAAGTACTGGCGGTCGACGGCAATGGTGCGGGTCGCGAGCGGCGACACGGTGAAGCTCACATGCTTGCGCTCGGTGCGGGTGGTGCCATCCGGGGTCTTCCAGTCGACCCGATATTGAATCAGCCCGGTGCCGCCGTTGGCGCCGCAGTGTTCGCCGTTGACACCGAAGGCAATGCGGAACTCGTCCTTACTCAAGCGCATGACCAGCGGCTCGTGGGTGACCGAGATCGAGCGCTGCGCGGGCGGTGCGGCAACGGCCGCCGCGGCAACTGCGCCTTGGCTCGCGCTCAAGGCAGTTACCACGATAAGGGACAGAGGGAGTAGCTTCATTTGTCGTTCCTGCGGCTTGTGCATGCTGTGCACAGTAGCGGCAGTCCGCTACGGCGACAAACGAGGAATACTTGCGCGGAACTGGAATTCGCTCATGTGTCGCAGCAGCGTTCGCCTGGGGCTGGCGATCATTACCGCCGCTAACCGAACAAGTCACCGTACTTATCACGCAGAAC
>JANXZQ010000533.1 GCA_025355445.1 Gammaproteobacteria bacterium | reverse complement strand
CGCTATGGGCCCTTCGGTCACGCAGGGGGATTCAGTTATGAATATTCGCGACGCTAACAAAGTCGATGCGCAGAGATGTGGCCGTATTCTTTATGACGCTTTCAAGCATCTCGCGGAGAAACACAATTTTCCGCCAGACTTTCCTTCTCCCGAAGTGGCGACGGGTCTCGCGTCAATGCTAATCGGCGATCCAGGGTTCTATGGCGTAGTCGCCGAAGAGGCGGGGACGATTGTCGGCAGCAACTTCATGGACGAACGCTCGACTATTTTTGGGATCGGTCCGATCTCTGTCGCTCCTGAAGTACAAAATCACGCTGTTGGCAGACGCCTGATGCGTGCCGTGCTTGATAGGGCAGCGGCGAAAAAAGCCGCAGGGGTCCGCCTGGTACAAGCGGGCTACCACAATCGCTCGCTTTGTCTCTACACGAAGCTCGGGTTTGTCACCCGCGAACCCCTGTCGCTGTTGCAAGGACCCAAGCCCAATGCCAAGTTTGCCGGTTACGATGTCCGGCCGGCTGAAGAACGCGATGTCAAAGCGTGCAACAAGCTGTGCCGCGAGGTTCACGGCTTTGACCGGGATCTCGAGCTTCGCGACGCAATTCGTGCGGGCTCGGCAAGTGTGGTCGTACATTTAGAAGAGATCACGGGATATGCGACGGCAATTGGCTTCCTTGCCCACGCCGTAGCCCGCACAAATCAAGATTTGAAGGCTCTGATTGGCGCGGCAACAGATTTTCTGGGCCCGGGATTTCTATTACCGACTCGCAATCATGAGGTTTTCGAATGGTGTCTGAGCTGCGGGCTGAAGCTGGTCTTTCAGATGACGTTGATGACCAGCGGCCTATACAATGAACCGGCCGGTGCTTACTTACCGTCGATCCTGTACTGATGCATGCAGTTGTTGAGTCTTGGGATTTTGCGCATTCACTTTCGGGTCCTGTCGCCCCGGATCTTCGTCCGTTCGGACGGCGTCAGCGCCTAGAATCTCTCAAGAGCCGGCATGTTCGCGAAAGCACAACACCCCCCGATCACGGACCGAAGCCGGGGACATCAGTTACACGACCGCGTGAAATGCTTCAAGTCCATGATCTAGCACGCAATATTTATCCCCGAGACGGCGACTTTTGAACTGCAAAGGTCGGCAGCTTTTTTGCAATTTGATTGGGTGCCCATGAACCTGGCGCGCTTCTAGTGGTACTTACACTATTAGCCGGCGCATCCACAGTGCGCAGGCAACATAACTTACGCGCAGGGGAAAATCATGAAGGCCACTCGAAATCTGTCTGCATTCCGCGGGCCGCTGGCGCTCGCCGCGATTCTTCTGTCGGCATTCTCGTCCATGGGCCACGCTGAAGACGCGTTCCTCCCGCGGGCGATCAATTCCAGCACGATTCCGCAGAGCGGTGACGTCAATCCATACGGCGTTGCTTTTGTGCCGGGGGGATTCCCAAGCGGCGGCGCCATCTCCGCCGGCGACGTGCTGGTCAGCAATTTCAACGACGTCACGAACACTCAAGGCACCGGCACGACGATCATCCAGCAGCCGAAGCGCGGTCCTATAGCTCCGCCGGGAACGGCAATCACCTTTTTCTCGAGCCCGCTTCCGGGTCTGAGCACCGCCCTAGGCGTGCTGAGAGGTGGATATGTCGTTGTAGGCAACCTGGCAACTCCCGACGGCAGCTTTTCGACCATCGTGCGAGGGTCTTGCGCGTTGCAAGTGGTCGATCGATTCGGCAAGGTCAAAGCCACATGGACCGACCGGGACGGCCCCTGGTATCTCACGATCGATGATCATGGCGCGTGGGCACATATTTTCGTCTCGAATGTGCTCAGCGGCAACGTCGTGCGGCTCGACGTGACCGTGACATCCACTGGCGTGACACTGGATCACACGACCACGATCGCAACCGGATATACCGTCCAGCCAAGCGTCGCTGCCGTCGTGCTCGGACCAACCGGTCTTGCCTTCGATGAGAACACCGACACGCTCTACGTCGCTTCGACCGCCGAGAACGCCATCTACTCGGTCACCAGCGCGTCGCACCGAACGACGGCAGTGACGAAGGGTGCGATCGTGTTCTCGAATCCGCATCTCATCGGACCCCTTGCATTACGGTTTGCACCGAATGGGGACCTGTTGACCGCGAACGGCGATGCGACGCCGAATGCAGACCCCCTGCATCCGAGCGAGATCGTGGAATTCACTCGCGGGGGTGAGTTCGTGCTCGAATACAACGTAGACGCCGGCCAAGGAGGCGCGTTTGGACTCGATACGCGCGCGGATGCCGGTGGCGGAGCTGATTTCGCTCTCATTGATGATGTGACCAACAACCTTCTGGTCACTCGTCTACATTCGCATTGAGGCCGAGCGGCCTTCGCGTCGGCAAGGATGGTGTAGCTCTACCGGGCTACACCATCCTTGGATTCGAAGCTGGCCCGCGACCCGACAGCGTTCGTTGGCCAGGTGAAGCGGACTCATGACCACCTGAACCCGTTACCGGAAAGCAGTCGTTGGAAGTTCGTTCGACGGCGCTGCTCGAGATTCAGTTCGTGGTGCCCAGCCGCCCGCGCGTCGACGCAATACACAGCAATACCAGAGAAGTCCAGCTCCGATCATCGCTCCGAGTATCAGAATACTGGGTCGACCGAAGTCCGCGTCGAGCAGATCCGCGATTGCAAATGTCACCGCTAATACAAGACCAAGAATCGGCGCCAACGGGAAAAGCCATGATCGCCAATATCCAGGTTGCCCCGTCAAGCGCCGCGAACGTCCGACGAGAACCGCAAAACTTACCAACAGGAGGACGTACACGGTGAGGCCCGATATGAAGGCGATGAGCATGTGGGTGCTTAGGAGGCAACAAGCCGCGGAAAGCGCGCCAACCATCAATGTCGCTGTGCGAGGTGCTCCCGAGGAGACGTGCACCCGGGCTAACCCAGCGTTCACGATCGGGTGAAAGATTTCGTCCCGGCCCAAACTGAAGAATAGACGCGCAAAAAACATGATCTGGGCGACTAGCGCGTTAAAGATTGCCAATATCACCGCTGCGATCAGAGCGTGTCCGGCGGCAGGGCCGGCAACCGACGCGATAAACTCGCTGAGCGGTGCTGGACTTTTCAGGAATGACGGCAAATCGCGGACTCCGAGTACGACCGCAACGATCGGCAGAGCAGTAGCAAAGGCGCCAATCAAACCCGCGAGTAGGATCACTCCACCCATGCGGCGGTGTGGCTCCGCTAATTCCTCTCCAAATGCAATCGCCTGGTTGCCGCCACAAGTGGCGTAGGCTGCGCTGACACCGGCCAACGCCATTGCCCCAATCGCTACTGGGGCGATAGTTCCAGCAGACCCGAGAGCCACAGGATGAAAGAGGACGTCAGCAATGCTACGCGCGGGCCGCCATACTCCGGCAACAATGAGAGCGATTACAGCCAGCATCTCGACGCCGAGAAACATGCCGGTTACGAGCGCGCTGGCGCGTACAGCGAGCAAAGCAATGGCAGTCGCCGCGGCGAGCGCGCCGAATGTGACCAACAGCGGCGACGCGGTCGGCGCCAATTCGCTGACATAGATGGCGATTGTCCTCGCGAGAAAGGCATTGGCGGGCCCAGCGGTAACTGTCCACACGGTCAGGCTCGCAAAGCCCGCCCACGGACCGAGAATCGCACCGACGCCCACGTAATCACCTCCCGCATAGGGGTAAGCCGAAGCCAATTCGGCATAGAGGACAGCCCAAACGAGGGCTGCGCCAATGCCGCAAATGAACAAGGCTGCCGCCCCAGTGCCTGCGTGCAAGAAAACATCAGAGCCGATTCCGTAGATCGAATAAACCGGAGAGAGACACGACAATGTCAGTAACAGAACACCAAACGACGAGAGTTTGCGATGCAGCTGATTGCTTGAGCACACCGGCGGCTCGACAGGATGGATCTGTTGTAGCGGTTGTTGCTTTGTCACGCGATTTCCGACTGTAAATTGTCGGCGGTCAGCCAGCTAACCGAGAGCATGCCACATGCGGATACATTGTGCCCGCGTCCGTCGATGGGCATCGGAACCGAGCACTACCGCCGGGGGCTGCACCTTTCTATCGTGATCGAAGCGGCTACGCTGCGGGGCTCGTATATCACGCGCTGGGTCGCAGGACCGAGTCGGATCTCGCGCTCGCGCGAAACCATCCCTCTGTCGCGGCCGGACTCGATTTAGCGTTGAGGATCTGCTGAGGGAGCAATGCGCAAGCTCGCGCGGTTCGTACAGTTCGCCAGTCGAGGCTCAGCGATGCAGTGCGAATAACTCGGCGTGGGGACACGAAGAGAGAAATTCGTCGTATCTCCCGAAATCTGCCGCCAGACTAGTGTGTTCAATGATTGCCTGGTAACAACCATCGAACCGGGTAACCTCGCCCTTTGCAAGAGCGGTGTCAGATCAAGTCGGAACTAATACACCTTTTATCGGAACGGCACGGTCACCTTCAGCTGCACCCAGCGCCCTTTAACGCGATACAGCTGTCCTTCGCCCAACTCGCTTTCCAACGCCGGGTCACGGCGGTCGGTGAGGTTGTAGGCGTTGACCGCGACCAGCGCGCGCTGAAAACTGTAGCCTATGGATGCATCCTCGGTGAAGTAGCCGCCGGCGCGTGCCGTATTCTGCATATTGAGGTAGCGTGGTCCCACGTAGTTGCCGGTCACGGAGGCGCGAACTCTTCTGAGCGGGGCATAGGTGGCCGAGAGCGCGCCTAGCAGCCGAGGCGAGAGGATGAGCTCGTTACCCCGCAACTGAACCAACGTATCTTCGACCAAGGTGTTAAAATTGCGGTAGCGCGCATCATTGATGCTGAACGAGGCGGCAATTTTCATGGCCGCGGTTGCATGCCAAGCGCCCTCCAGTTCGATCCCCTTGAAACGCTCGGTGCCGCCGTTGACGAGTGCTGGTGTGCCGTTGATGAGCGTCGTCAGCGCCTGATTGCGAAATTGCACCCAGAAAGCGGTGACATCGACATCGAGGCGCCCATCCAGGCCATCCGCCTTGATCCCCGCTTCATAACTCTGCTCCGTCTCCGGCCGCAGCAAAGGATCAAAACCCGCATCGGGACCCAAGTCGATCTGCGGCGGCTGGAAGGTGTTACCGGTGGTTGCGTAGATAGTGACATCATCCAGGTCCCCTTCCCGATCCCGCCACACCCGATAGTCGACACCCAGCGAGCCGCTCCAGCGGTCTGCGTGTTCGCTCTGACGCAAAGTGGAAGAGCCATCGTCCGCATCCTGCGATTCGTTCACATAGTTGAAGCGGACACCGGCGAGAACATTTAAGTCCGGGGTGACTTTCCATCGCGACTGAGCGAAGATGCCAGCGAAACTACGGGTATCCTTGAACATGATCGAGCCGTCCAGCGATTGTGCACCGCTTAAGGGGATAGTGCTGCCATCCAAAGCAAGCGTGTAAGGAAACGTGCTGCTCCCCTGCCGGGCATGGCCAAAAACCTCGTTGATGCCATAGGTAATCGCCACGGTCGGCGAAAGTGATTGGGTGATGATTGAGTTGAGGTACACATCATCGATACTGCGTCGCTGTGAAAAGCCCTCCGCGTCGCCCATCACATCGGCAAAGCCAGCTTGTAAAAACCCCCGCACCGAATTGAGGTGAGTATGCGACTCCGCGAGCGTCGTTGCCCACGTGCCCAAGGGCACGATCTGCGTATAGCCCAGTACCGCACGTAATCGATTGGTGGTAATGACGGCATCCGCCGGATTCTGATTGAAATCGGCGGAGAGCAGCGGCGTCAGTTGGCCGTCGTCCCCCACAGGGCTTGGGCTCGAGGGACGCTGCCGCTGATGCACGCCGTCCACATCAAGGGTGAGGTTGCCGGTTCCGATCTGGAAGCTCGAGCGATAGAGGACATGTTGTCGTTCAAAGCCGGCGCGTGCATCGGAGATCTTCTCATGGGTGATATCGGCGGCAAGTGACTGATTCACATCGCCCGTTGACAACACGGCAGCGCCGTCCGCCGCCAGCGATCCGAAGCTGCCAAAGGAGGCCGATGCCGCGTTGATGGCCTTGCCCGCCGGAAAGTGGACCACGTTGATGGTACCGGCGAACGCGGTGGTGCCGTAGTAAACGGGCGCCGCGCCTCGTACCACCTCGATCCGCTCGATATTATGAAAGTCCAGCAATTCAAATTGTGGAATGAAAGCACCACCGGCCGGGATGCTGTCCACTACGAGCAAGAAGTCATCTACTTCACGCAACCCCAAAAGCCCAGGCACGGATCCGGCCGGTCCAAAGTCACCGCCCGGCGCGACGAATCCCCCGCCGACTAACGCGAGCGCCGTGCGCAAGTCATAGGCACCCCGGGCCCGCAACTCATCGCCGCTGATAATGGTTATCGCATTCGGCACCTCTTGCACAGGATCCAAAAAACGGGTGGCCGTGACTTGAATCCAATCAAGTGCCGAGGCATCGACATCGCCCGGCTGCTGAGCCCATGCCGATGCGCCGAGGAGGAATGCAATCGCCCAGCTTTTTATGATTCGTGTAACCGAAGCGTTTCCAATGTGTACCATTTCAAATTCAGATAACTGACTGGACCGGGATAATCGGACCACTAGACTTGTGAGTCTGCGACCCCTGTGATGCGGCCAGGCGGACATTATGACTTTACAAACAATCACTTAGACTAGCGCATCTGTTCGACGATTTGCCAAGTTGTCGCAGGATAAGCCACTGAATTCGTGAACGCCCATGATTTCCGATAGCACATTCTGAAGCCCATTTGCCGAAGTCGAATCGCGAAGTCAATTCCTTGTCGTTTAACGTTAAGCGTTATAACATGTATTCATGATCAAGGGGTTCCGTTGTAAGGATACGAAAACCCTATTCGAAACCGGCAAGTGCAGGAGATTTTCGACGATTGTTAAAGTCGCCACTCGAAAGTTGGCTCAGCTGGATGCGGCGCAAACCCTTGAATTCTTGCGCTCCCCACCAGGCAACCGGTTCGAAGCGCTGAAAGGTGAGCGCAAAGGGCAATTCAGCATTCGGATTAATGACCAATACCGACTTTGCTTTCGCTGGACCAACGAGGGGCCGACGGAGGTTGAGCTCGTGGACTTTCACTGAGGGCAGCGAAGATGTTTAAGAACGGAATGCGGCCGGTTCACCCGGGCGAGGTACTTAGGGAGGATTTCCTGAAGCCGCTTGGCATGAGCGCCAACGCCTTGGCGAAGGCACTCAGCGTTCCCGCACCAAGGATCAACGATGTGGTTCGTGAGCGTCGCGGCATTTCTGCTGATACAGCCATGCGGTTGGCGCGATATTTCGGTGGGGATGCGCGATCGTGGCTGAATCTTCAGGCCGCCTACGAATTGCGGATAGCGGAAATAAGCAGTGCAAGGCGCATTGCGCGGGAAGTATCGCCCGCCGCCGCTTTAGCGGTCGAGGATGTCCGAGGGAAAGGCGCGATGCTGTACTCGAACCGCCTGCGCCACTGCGGCCGTTCGCGTCGTGCGATACGCTAACAGTATCAGCGATAGCACAAGGGAGTTGTGAATGTTCAATTGGTCGTAGGTTCGATCCCTACACGGCCCACCATTTAAGCCAGTGTGGTATAGCGGCGATCGTCCGCACCGCCGACAGAATCTTTTCCGCGCTGTTCCATTACGCGCACGGCAGAGTCAATGTCGCGGGTCGCCCGCCCAGTGCGCTTCGCCTCCCGTTGGAGACGAGATAGCGTCGACCAGCCAGGGTCTCCTTACTAACACGCTTCACTGAACGATTTCGAGTGCGTTGCGAACGGCGCGCTCGGCGCCGTGCAGGGATTTTGACATTTCAATCAGCGCGGCCGGTTTCGCGCCTTTACGACGTAGCCAACGGCGAAGGCGCCACCGCTTTTCGGGGCTTTACCTTTGAGAACATGAACTTACGCGAGCTCGACTGTGCCACGATTTGCCGACTTGTCTAGTGCTAAGCTCTGAATTCACTGATACAGCGTAGGTCGAGTGGCACAAGAACATTGGAAGGATCGCATAGGCAGCTCAGGCGGCTTTGCGACGTCTCTCTGCCCGAGACAAGTCCCAGGTCGATTGAAGGTTCATCCACAATCGCGCCGAGGTGCCAAGAACTTCGCCAAGATCAAGCGCCGCGTCCGCTGTAACACCTCGCTTGCCACGAACAAATTCGTTGAGTCGTGCTCTCGTCCAGCCGATCTTCCGGGCAAAAGCGGTCTGCGTAATCTTCCCAGGCTGCAAAAATTCCTCCAGGAGAATCTCTCCCGGATGAAACGGATTAACAGGCTGCGCCGCATTCCTTCTGGACATAACTAGAACCTCACTTTTTCAACTGACCTAATGGTAATCCACCACCCGGACTTCTGCGGCGTGACCTCCGTGCCAACGAAATACAACACGCCATTGGTCGTTGATGCGGATTGAATGAAAACCCCGCCACTCACCCTTTAGTGCCTCCAGGCGATTACCGGGCGGAACCCGCAAGTCACCAAGCTCCGATGCATCATGCAGGTACAGCAGCTTACGTCGTGCAGCTCGCCTCAGCTCCGGCGGAAATCTTCTGGTTTCGCGAGACTGTCGATCGAAAAACAGGTCCTCAGCCAGTCGATTGCCGAAACTCTCGATCATGTAGTCATGTTATCATAACCTGATAACATTCGCAAGCTGATCGCACTTTTATCAAGGAAGATATCAATTGACGCCGTGAGTTTCGCTGGATTGGGCACGAAACCCGCGCCCATGTCTTAATTGGCTGCCGCAAGATGGCGACGTGAACTCCACGCACATGATTCAGGAGCCAGCCGTGATCAGTTAGCCGAAGCTCCATAAATGCGCCAACGGCACAGATGGCGCTTTATGGCACAAAATCGTTTTCGAGTGATTCAGAGGTGCCGCGTAAGCTCTTGGCAACCAGGCTAAATTGGTGGGCCGTGTAGGGATCGAAC
>JANXZQ010000519.1 GCA_025355445.1 Gammaproteobacteria bacterium | reverse complement strand
AAAGAAGGAATGGGAGCTTGGCGCTTTGTTCGTGCGCCTGTTTCGCGCGCTGGATGCCGTGATCGGCTCCAACGATGCGGCGGCGCGCGGCTGGCTGAACGGAGAGAACGTGGGTCTCGCCGGTCGCCCGATCGACCTTATTCGAAGTACCGAAGGCCTGGTTCGTGTCGTCCAATACCTGGACTCCGCGCGCGGTCGAATCTGAGTCGCGACGGGCGCAGCGGCGCCTGTGGCGGGCAATCGAGGCGCAGCATATCGCCTCGACGCTGCGGCTCGTGGATACGGTCGAGGAGCAACTCCTTCTCGAGCGACTGCTGGATGCAAGCAAGCCGCCGCTGCCGGCTGATGCCGGCGATCTGCACTACCTTCTGGCGACTCCGTTTCGATATAGCTCGCCGGTGGGTTCGCGCTTTCGCGAAGCTGCGAATCCCGGCATCTGGTACGGCGCCGAGGCGCAGCGCACGGCCTGCGCCGAGTTGGGGTATTGGCGCTGGCGATTTCTGATGGACAGCGAGGCGCTACAGTCGTTAGGGCCGTCGCCGCAAACCGTGTTTCGTGCCGGGATCGACGGGCGTCTGGTCGACCTGACGGACGCGCCGTACAAGCGGTTGCGGGCACAGTGGACACATCCGGACGATTATTCTGCCGCGCAGGCCTTCGCGAAGGTGGCACGCGAGGCCAACGTCGATGCCATACGCTATGAATCGGTTCGCGATCCGCAGCATGGCGCGGCGGTGGCCGTGCTGCGGCCGTGTTTCAAGCCGCGCAAACCCCTGGAGCAGCACACTTGGTTCTTGACCGTGCGGCGCACCGCCGTGATCTGGCAACGCGAGCACGAGACATTCGAGTTCGCTGCCGAGGAGTGGCGCCCGCAAACCTAGTGGCCACAATCGAGTCCGCGCGCGAGCCTGCGTTACAATAACTGGCCCGAATCTCGCGCAGCATTTAACTAAGGATTTCCATTGAGCCCAAATTTCAAGAGCGATAACGTGACTCCTGCCTGCGATGCGGTCATGGCGGCGGTCACGGCGGCCAATGCGGGCTCGGCAACGTCGTACGGCGGCGATGAGTTCACCGAGCGGCTGCAAGGGGTGGCCAGCCAGGTGTTCGGTAGGGAAGTCGCGATTTTTCCGGTGACGACCGGGACCGCCGCCAATTCTCTGGCGTTGGCGCAGTTCGTGCCGCCTTACGGTGCCGTCTACTGTCACGATACGGCGCACATCGTCACCGACGAATGCGGTGCGCCGGGGTTCTTCATGGGGGGCGCGAAATTGTTGGGATTGCCGGCCGCCGACGGCAAGATACGACCGGAGCAAGTAGTGGCCGCGATCGCCTTCGCCGAGGACATGGGGGTGCACCATGTGAAACCGGCCGCGGTGAGCCTGACTCAGGCCACTGAATGGGGAACGGTTTACCAGCTGGCCGAGCTGTCGGCGCTTGCGGCCACCGCCAAAAAGCATGCGCTGCCCATGCATATGGACGGCGCCCGCTTTGCCAACGCCCTGGTGCATTTGAATTGCACGCCTGCCGAAGCGACCTGGAAGGCGGGCATCGATGTGTTGTCCTTGGGAGCCACCAAGAACGGCGCGCTGTGTGCCGAGGCCGTGGTGTTCTTCGATCCGGCGCAAGCCCGCGACTTCGAGCGCCGCCGCAAGCAGGCCGGGCATTTGTGGTCGAAGATGCGATTCTTGAGCGCGCAGCTGCTCGCCTATCTCGAACGTGATTTGTGGCTGGACAATGCGCGGCATGCGAATGCCATGGCCGCTGCGCTGGCTGCGGGCCTGCGCGGCGTCAGCGGCGCTGCTCTCGAGCAGCCAGTGCAAGCCAACGAGGTATTCGTGGCATTGCCCGAAGCAACCGTCGCGGCACTGGAAAAACAGGGCTTCGGCTTCTATCGCTGGCCGCTGTGCAATCCGGTACACGGCGTCGCCATTCGCTTGGTCACTTCTTATGCCACGCCGCGGGCACACGTCGATGAGTTCATCGCGGCGGCCAAGGCCGTGGGCTCGCGCTAGCATGCCGCTGCACATCGCCACCGAGTCTTGGGCCTACAAGGTGCCGTTTCGCGTGTCGCGCGGCGTAGAGGCGGCGCTCGAAATAGTGGTAGTGACGCTGATCGATTCGCGGGGCCGCGTCGGCCGTGGCGAGGCCGCGGGAGTGGACTACGACGGCGAGACCATTGCACTGCTGCGCGCGCAGATCGAAGCGGTGCGGGAGGCCATCGAGCATAATATTGAGGGCGGCGCGAACTTTACCGTCGGCACGCCCGCTACGACTGCCGCCGCCGCCGCAGGGCATGACTTCCCCGGTCTTGCGACGCTTCTCCCTGTGGGCGGCGCACGCAACGCCGTGGATTGCGCCTTCTGGGACTTGGCGGCCAAGCAACGTCGCAGCACGGTGTGGGAAATGGCACAGCTGCCGAATCCACGCCGGCTCACCACCTCAATGACTTTGGGAATAGACACGGACGCCGCCGTGACGGCGGGTGCGCAGCATTACGCCGACTGGCCGCTGATCAAGGTCAAGGTGGACGGCGAGCGTCACCTCGAGGTGGTGCGACTGGTTCACGCCATCTGTCCTGCCGCGCGACTCATCGTCGACCCCAACCAGGCTTGGTCCTGTGATTTATTGAATCGTCTCGCGCCGGAAATGCAATCCCTGGGTGTGACGCTCATCGAACAGCCCGTGCCGCGTGGCGAAGACGCGAGCTTGCGTGGTTATTCGGGTTCGATACGGCTGGCCGCCGATGAGTCCGTGGCGGACCGCGCCGGATTGGCAGCCGTGAAGGACTTTTACCAGGTGGTGAACGTCAAGCTGGACAAGACCGGCGGGCTGACGGAGGCGCTGGCACTGGCGCGCGACGCCCGCTCACTGGGACTGCAAGTCATGGTGGGATGCATGGCGGGGACTTCGTTAGCCATGGCGCCCGGAATGGTCGTCGGGCAACTGGCGGAGTTTGTGGATTTGGACGGGCCGCTGCTGCACGCCGCGGATCGAGAGTATGGTATCGCGTACGATCGGGGTTTGATGCAATTGCCGTCGACGGCTCTATGGGGTTGAATCAACGTGTCACAGTCAGTCTTTGGCCGCGCTCGGTCGAGCTCGTTCCTGCTCGGTGCGGCGGCTCTCGCTTGTACAACGCTATCGTTCGGCGGCCCCGCCCGTAGCGCTGAACCGCGGTTCGATCTCATCATTGCCAACGGCCACGTCGTCGACGGCACGGGCTCGCCCTGGTACTCGGGCGATGTGGGCATACGCGACGGGCGCATCGCCGCCATCGGCAAATTGGCCAAGGCCACGGCCAAGCAGCGCATCGACGCAACGGGCAAAGTGGTGGCGCCGGGTTTCATCGACATGCTGGGTCAGTCGGAATTCACCATCCTGGTCGACCCGCGGCTGCCGTCCAAGATCTACCAGGGCATCACCACCGAAATAACGGGCGAGGGCAATTCGGCGGCTCCCCTGAGCGGCCATGCGCGGCTTGAATCGGCCGAGGCGCTGGAACACTACGGCCTGAAGGCGGACTGGCAGACGCTGGGCGAATACTTCGCGCGCTTGGAGCGCCAGGGGATGGGCATCAATCTGGCGTCGTACGTGGGCGCAACCACGCTGCGGGAGGTGGTGATCGGCGCCGACAACCGGCCGCCGACGGCCGCGGAACTTGAGCGCATGCGGGCGTTGGTGCGCGAGGCCATGGAACAGGGCGCTGTGGGGGTGTCGACGTCGCTGGAGTATGCCCCGGCGCCCTACGCCAGCACCGAGGAGTTGATCGCGCTGGCGTCGGAAGCCGCGCCCTACGGCGGCATTTACGCCACGCATATCCGCTCGGAAGGCGATGGCATGGTGGCCGCGCTCGATGAAACTTTCCGCATCGCGCGCGAGGCGCACATTCCGGCGGAGATCTGGCATCTGAAAGTGGCCGGCAAAAAGAACTGGGGGCATATGCCCGATGTGATCAAGCGCATCGAGGCGGCGCGCGCCGCCGGTCTGGACATCACTGCTGACACGTATGCCTATACGGCGTGGTTCAATGACATGTCCGCGTTCGTGCCGCCGTGGGCGCATGACGGCGGCAATGAGAAAATGATCGCGCGTCTGAAAGACCCGGCCACGCGGGCGCGCATCGTCAAGGACATCAAAACTCCCAGCGACACTTGGGACAACGAGTGGGACGAGGTAGCGGGGCCCGAATCCATTCTGATCGGCGTGGTCAAGAATCCGGCGCTGCACTCCCTGCAAGGCCAGACCATCGCGGCCATTGCGAAGGCCAGGGGCAAGGATCCCATCGAGACACTGTTGGATATTTTGGTAGAGGACAACGGCTTTACGGGTTGCGCGGTGTTCGGCATGCAGGAGGACGACGTGGCGTTGGCGCTGGTGCAGCCCTGGGTCTCGGTGAACAACGATAGTGCCGGCGCTTCGCCGGAAGGAATCCTCGGCCAGGAGCATCCGCATCCGCGCGCCTATGGAACCTTCCCCCGCATCTTGCGCAAGTACGTGCGTGAGGAGCATCGCCTGACGCTCGAGGACGCCATCCGTAAGTTTTCCGCGCTGCCGGCGCAGCGCATGCGGCTCATCGATCGCGGCGTGTTGAAGCACGGCATGTGGGCGGATGTGGTGGTTTTCGATCCGGCGACCGTCGCCGACCGCTCGACTTTCAGTTCTCCCAACGAACTGGCCGCCGGCATGCAGTGGGTGCTGGTGAACGGCGTGGCCGTGATTGCCGACGGCAAGATGACGAGCGCGAAGCCTGGCAAGGTGTTGCGCGGTCCGGGCTATAAACCGCCGGCGGCTTCCTAGCCACCGACGGGAACACTGATCACCGTCAGGGACACGCTGGTCACTGATAGTGGTCTCCTTATCCCTATCGCGGGCACTCAGCTCTGCGTCGGGTGCCGGCTGTGGCAAAAAAAGTCTCTGAACGTTCGTACAGTTGCTGCCGCGCGGCCGGGTGCGATTCTCCGGCCGAATGATGTCATCGCCTGAAGCGAGGGCTAAAATCTATTGGCGTCAATAGGTTACGAACGCTACCGCACGCTGCGCTGCGGGCTGCCCTTGGCGCACTGCGCGGCATTTTTCGGCGTGGGAATGTGCCGCTCGAGGCTGTTGCGGATTTGACAAAGTGGCCGCAGGAGATTCTTATAAGCTTATAGCAACCGCGGGGATCAATTGGATGTTCAATTGAACAGCGTTTCGGAGCCGGTTGGAACGCTTGATGTCGCTCTTGGTCGCGCTGCACGACTTCTGGAAAGGGATCCCAGACTCGCTGTAGAACAGGCGGACGAGATCCTAAAGGCCGTCCCCGGGCACCCTCATGCGCGGCTGATTTTGGGTGCGGCGCATCGCCGCGCCGGGCAAACGCAAGCCGCCCTCGAAGTCTTGGTGCCGCTGGCGCGTGAACAGCAGCATTCGGTGCCTGCACACCTCGAATTGGCCATTGCGCTGGGCGAAGGTGGCCGTGCGACCGACGCTATTGCGGTGCTGCGGCGGGCGTTGCAGCTAAAGCCGGATTCGGTGGACGGCTGGCGTCTGCTCGGTGAGCAACTCGATGGGATCGGCGACGCGGACGGCGCGGACCGGGCGCGCGCCGCGCACATCAAAGTGTCGACCAAGGATCCGCGGCTGATGAAGGCCGCCGCTGCGCTGGTCGATAATGATCTACCGCTGGCGGAAGCACGCCTGCGCACTCATATTGAATCCTACCCGACGGACGTCGCGGCATTGCGCATGCTCGCAGAAGTGGCCGGCCGTCTGCGGCGCTATGCCGATGCGGAGGAACTGCTCGAGCGCTGCCTGCGCTTGAGTCCCAGCTTCGATGCGGCTCGAACCAATTATGCAGTGGTGCTTAACCGGCTGGGCAAACCGGCGCAGGCGCTGCCGCAGATCGAGCGTCTGCTGGCGAAGGAACCGCGCAATCCAAGCCTGCGGAGCCTGCAGGCGGCCATCCTCGCGAATCTCGGCGACTACGCCGAATCGATCGAAGTCTACGAGGCCGTGCTTAAAGAGTTTCCGCAGCAGCCGAAAATCTGGATGAGCTATGGCCATTCGCTCAAGACGGCGCGCCGCCATCCTGAGGCGGTGGCCGCCTACCGCCGCGCGATCGCGATGGAAGCGACGCTCGGAGAGGCTTATTGGAGCCTGGCGAATCTCAAAACCTTTCGCTTTACCGCTGAAGATGTGCTTGCCATGCGGCAGGCGCTGAAGCAGGACGCGGTGACGGATGACGATCGCCTGCATCTCGAGTTCTCGCTTGGCAAGGCGCTGGAAGACTTGGGCGAGCACGCAGAGTCATTCTCGTGCTACGCCCGAGGCAACGCCATTCGCAGGAAGCTGCATCCTCACGACGCGGCTGAGATCACAAGATTCGTGCAGCGCTCAAAGAAGACCTTTACAGCTGATGTCTTCGGCAAGCTCGCGGGAGCCGGTTCGCCGACGCCGGATCCGATCTTCATTGTCGGTTTGCCCCGTGCCGGTTCGACCTTGTTGGAGCAAATCCTTGCCAGTCACTCGCGGGTGGAGGGCACGATGGAGTTGCCGGATATGCCGCGTATTGCCATGGAAATCATCCGCCGCAATGACGGTGGTGGCGAAGGGGGATTTGCCGACGCCGTCGCCGCGATGACGCCGGAGGCGCTGCGAGGGCTCGGCGAACGGTACCTGGCCGAGACGCGAAGCCAGCGAAAGACGGATAAGCCGTTCTTCATCGACAAGATGCCCAACAATTTCCTGTATACGGGATTGATTCATCTCATTCTGCCGAACGCGAAAATCATCGACGCGCGGCGCCATCCGTTTGGCTGCTGCTTCTCGGGGTTCAAACAGCATTTTGCGCGCGGCCAGAGTTTCACGTACGCACTCGATGACATCGGCCGCTACTACCGCGACTACGTGGAATTGATGGCGCACATTGATACGGTGTTGCCGGGCCGCGTGCACCGGGTTTCCTACGAAGCGATGATCGAGGACACCGATGCCGAGCTGCGCCGGCTTCTCGATTACTGCGGCCTGCCGTTCGAGGATGCGTGCCTGCGGTTTTATGAGAATGAGCGGCCGGTGCGCACGGCGAGTTCGGAGCAGGTGCGGCAGCCCATTTTCCGCGATGGTGTCGACCGCTGGAAGCAGTACGAGCCGTGGCTGGGGCCTTTGAAAGAGGTGCTGGGTCCGGTGCTTGACGCCTACCCCGCGGTGCCCGATTTTTCGTCCAATCAGTTTGTGCATTGATAGATAATTCATTCATTAGGGAGCAAAGGAACAATGACTCGTAGTCGTTCAGACACCAGCAGGCCGCAAGGCCATCACGCCGGCCGCTCGGGCAGCCGCACTATGCTGCGCTACGCGCCGCTTGCCTCAGCTATATCGGCGATCCTGGCCGGGTTTCCCGTTGCGCAGGCCGTGGCCGATTCAGAGGGAGCCCTCGATGAAATCGTGGTCACCGCTCAAAAGAAAGTTGAGAACATGCAGGACGTGCCCATCAGCATAGAAGTGCTCGATAGCGCGAAGCTGGAAAAGCTGCATATCGCCAACCTCGACGATTACGTGAAGTTTTCGCCGAGCGTCGCCTATGTGCGCGGGGAGGGCCAAGGCGGCAACGGCCAGCCGGGCACGTCGCACATTTATATGCGCGGCGTGGTCAGCGGCGGCACCAATCATTCGGGCTCGCAGCCCAGTGTGGGCAGCTATTTGGACGAACAGCCGGTCACGACCATCGACGGCACGGTGGACGTTCATATCTATGACATCCAGCGCATCGAAGTGTTGGAAGGTCCGCAAGGAACCCTATATGGCGCAAGCTCCCAAGCGGGAACGGTGCGCATCATCACCAACAAGCCGGATCCCACGAAATTCGCGGCCAGCTACGAGATCGGCGGCAATCACGTGCAGCACGGTGGCTTCGGCTACTCAGTGGACGGCATGGTCAATTTACCGCTATCCCCGACATTGGCCGTGCGCTTGGTCGGATGGAAGGAGCATGACGGCGGCTTCATCGACAATGTCGCAGGCACGAATGCCAGTGCGGGAATCATCAACGGCGTGCTGACCTTTCCGACATGGAGCGCCGCTCCCGGGAACGACGGTTCGATCGGCAAGGGTTCCATCAGCAACGCCGCCTACGTCAAGAACAACTACAACACGGTGGATACCGTGGGCGGCCGCGCGGCGCTCAAGCTCGACATTGGCGACAACTGGACCATCACGCCCACGGTGATGGGTCAGAGAGTCACCAGCGAGGGATTCTTTGCGGAAGACCCGGTGGTCGGCGATCTCAAAGTTGCCCACTTTGGTCCGGAATACTCGGATGATTCGTGGATGCAATCGGCTCTCACCGTCGAAGGCAAAGTCAGCAATTTTGATATCGTCTATGCGGGCGCCTACATGAAGCGCACCTCGCATTCCATTGCCGATTATGCCGACTATTCGTACTTCTATGACTTGGCCGGTTCCGGCTCCAGTTGGAGAGACAGCAACAAAAACATCATCATGCCGCAGCAGCTAGTGGTGTCGAAAAGCGCCTTCGAGAAATTCAGCCATGAACTGCGCGTGTCGACGCCGCAGGATCTACCGGTGCGGGCAACCGCCGGAGTATTCGTACAGCGCCAGATGCATCGCATCTATGAAGACTACGTGATGCCGGGGTACAACTTCAGCAGTCCCTATGGCGGCAATGCGGAAGGATTGGACCCGGCCTTGTCGGTTCCAGGTCTCCCCAACACCATATGGCTCACCGACGAAACGCGCGTCGACAGAGATAAGGCGATTTTCGCCCAGGTGACGTGGGATATCACATCGCAATTGGCATTGAGCGGCGGCGAGCGGTATTTCAAGACCGACAATACGCTGGAAGGCTTCTTCGGCTACGGAGCCGGCTTCTCATCGCACACCGGTGAGGCCGCCTGCCCTGTCGTGAATGGGGTGGAAAGGCCACCCGTCACCGTCGGTGCGCCCTGCACGAACTTGGACAAACGCGGCACCGACAATGGTCACGTGCCCAGAGTCAACCTGACTTACAAGATCGACAAGGACAAGATGCTGTTCGCCACATGGTCGAAGGGGTTCCGTCCGGGCGGTGTCAATCGCACTGCGCAACCGGGTGTTCCCCCCTACCAGGCCGACTTCTTGACCAACTATGAGATCGGCTGGAAGACGCAGTGGTTCGATCATCATCTGCGATGGAACGGCGCCATCTTCCAGGAAGACTGGAAAAACTTTCAGTTCTCCTTCCTTGGCCTCAACAGCGTGACC
>JANXZQ010000494.1 GCA_025355445.1 Gammaproteobacteria bacterium | reverse complement strand
CTGGCGGAGATGAAGGAATTCATCGGCTCTACCATCACGATTGTGCTGCAGGAACATCAGGCATGGCACATGCTGGTTCGCCCGCACGACCTGCCGCTGGCCTGAGCCACTCGAGCGTCATTTCCAGACGCAATAGGTCTTGCGCAGCGTCTCGTGAATCGTCCAGACGCCGCGGCTGAAGGGCGGAAAATAGGCGGCGTCGCCCGCGCGAAACTCGAAGCTCTGGCCCTCATCGGTCACGAAGGTCGCGCGTCCCGCTAGAAAATGACTGAATTCCGAATCCATGATGGCGCGGCGAAAGCTGCCAGGACTTGCCTCCCAGGTACCGGTGGAGACGTCGCCCGAGGGCGATCCAAAGACCTCACGGGTCGCAAGTCGCGGCACCGGGTTCGTCCCCACTGCAGCGGGCGACGCGCCGGCCTCGAAGTCCTGGCTTAGTATCCCGGCGGGCGCGCTGATGTGAACGATTCCCATGGACTTTCCTTTACCGATGCAATGAGAGCGACAGGATGTCACATTGCGGCCCAAGGCCATAGCCGCGCCGGTCGCGGGCGTTTGCTACACTGAAATCCATGGCCCCGCTGCTGGAAAAATTATTCGGCCGAAAGCCGCCAGCATCGCCCGCGTCCCCTCGCTTTGACTCGCTGTGCGCGCAGGCGGCCAGCGCCGCAGAGGCAAGCGATTTTGATCGTTCGGTTAATTTGTACGACGAGGCCATCGCGTTGAACCCCGCGCATGCCGAGGTTTACTACCGTCGCGGCAACGCGCTCAGGAACGCAGGGCAAACGGACGCGGCGGTCGCGAGCTACAACCAGGCAATCGACATCATGCCCGGCTATGCCCATGCGTACTGCAACCGAGGTGTCGCACAGCAGGCTCTCGGGCTGCGCGGCGCCGCCCTGTCGAGTTATGACCGCGCCATCGAACTCGACCCTTCCGATGCCATGGCGCACTACAATCGTGCGCTGCTCATGCAGGAACTCTCCCGATGGGACGATGCCCTGGCGAGCTACAACCGGGCTATCCAGATCGACCCGCAGTTCGCCGACGCGCAATACAATCGATCAGTGGCGCTGCTGTACCAGGGGGAATTCGCTAGCGGCTGGCGCGCCTATGAATGGCGTTGGAAAAACGCCCAGCGCCTGTCCATCGGGCCGCTTCGCAAGTTCACGCAGCCGCGTTGGCTCGGCGAGGAACCCATTGCAGGCAAGCGTCTGTTGCTCTATAGCGAGGCGGGCCTTGGCGACACGCTGCAGTTTTGCCGATATGCGAAGTTGTGCGCGGAGCTCGGGGCCGTCGTGATCCTCGAGGTGGCACCGCCCTTGCGGGGGTTGCTCCAGAACCTGGCGGGGGTTTCACAACTGGTCATCGCCGGAAGCCCGTTGCCGCCATTTGACTATCACTGCCGCGTGATGAGCCTGCCCTTGGCTTTTAAGACAACGCTCGGCAGCATTCCATCAGCGCCAAGGTACTTGAATTCTGATCCGGACAGGGTGGAGCGCTGGCGTACCGCGCTTGGCGTGCGAACGCGCCCGCGCGTGGGGCTAGCCTGGAGCGGAAATCCGAATAATCCACTCGACTTGCGTCGTAGCATAGCGCTCTCCGCGTGGGCCGCGCAGCTTCCGCGGGATTTCCAATACTATCGCCTGCAAAAGGATATCCGTGACAGCGACAGGGAAGCCCTAGAGCGCAACGCATTCATAACGTCGTTCGATGACGAACTTCTGGATTTCGACAACACCGCGGCCTTGTGCGACTGCATGGATGTCATCGTCAGCGTCGATACCAGTGTGGCGCACCTCAGCGCCGCCCTTGGCCGCAGGACCTGGTTGCTATTGCCCGCAAGTCCTGACTGGCGCTGGTTGCAGGACCGTACCGACAGCCCCTGGTATCCCAGCGTGACGCTATACCGGCAAAAGAATGCGGGTGACTGGCAGGAGGTATTTGGCCGCATTGCCGCTGACCTGCGCGAGCAGTTGCCCGCATGAACGAGACTTCGGTGCCCGCATCGCTCACGTCCGCTGAGCATACCCCGATGATGCAGCAGTACCTGCGCATCAAGGCGCAGCACCCGCATGTGCTGCTCTTCTATCGCATGGGTGATTTCTACGAGATGTTCTACGACGACGCGCGCCGCGCGGCCACGCTGCTGGACATTGCCCTGACGCAGCGCGGCGCGTCAGGCGGCGCCCCTATTCCGATGGCCGGCGTGCCGGTCGCTGCACTCGATACTTACCTCGTGCGGCTGGTCAAACGCGGCGAGTCGGTCGCCATCTGCGAACAGAAGGGCGAGCCCGGTAAGGTCAAAGGCCCGATGGAGCGCGAGGTTGTGCGCATCGTGACCCCGGGTACCGTGACCGACGAGGCGCTGCTCGAGGAGCGGCGCGAGACTTTGCTGGCGGCGATCCTGCCATCGCGCGGACGATTCGGACTCGCCTGGCTCGACCTGTCGGCAGGCCGCTTCAGTGTCACCGAACTCGACAGCCGTGCGCAGCTCGATGCTGAGCTTGAACGCCTGCAGCCCGCCGAACTGATCGCACCGGAGGGTATGGCGTCAACAACACCCGCTGTCGGATGGGTATTGCGTCCGCCCTGGCAATTCGATATGGCGGCTGCCGAGCGCGCGCTGACCGAGCAGTTTGCTACACACGACCTCGCCGGATTCGGCTGCGCCGGTATGGCGCTTGCGATCGGCGCGGCCGGCGCCCTGCTCGCCTATGTACAGGAAACACAAAAATCCGCGCTGCCTCACCTGCGCTCCCTGAACCTGGAGCAGTACACCGATGCGTTG
>JANXZQ010000465.1 GCA_025355445.1 Gammaproteobacteria bacterium | reverse complement strand
GTTTTCTCGCCGGAGGCTAGCACGCGCGGCATGAAGCTTAATTCGACGAAAGGTTTCATGCCAATGGAAAGCAAGAAATCAAATATTTGATCGGCATTGAAAAACGAATAAAATAATGTTTTTCCTTCGCCCACAAGTGTGCCCATGTCATCGCAGAGGATGCCGTGAAAACGCACGTGCATTATCCCGAGTTCATCATGAGCGCGCCGCAGCTGGGTTTGCCAATCCGCGCGGAGCCCGAGAGTCGCATGGCCGCTGCCAATGGTATGTTCCCAAAAATGCGGCAATGCCACGGACGCGCCGCAGACATCGCCAGTGAACTTGGCGGTCACAGCGCTGTCTTGTGCGTTGACTACTACATCGATCATCGAGCCTTTGCTTTCCAGATGGCTGCACTTCTGCATTTCACTTAACAGGGCACCGCTTCTACGTTTTTTTGTGTCCGACCGAGCCAATCACTTCGTACATTCTCGACCTGTCTAATCACGTCGGCCAGCTGCTCGACACACTGTGGAATCCTCGACTAATGTACAGGTAATGCGGTTGCAGTCATGGGGCGTCCAAACGTTGACATGCAAACAACCAGAATTTCAATTTAAAATATTTTACTACCTCGGTAGCCTCAGAGATACAGCGCCGCGAAATGGATTACTGTAGGGACATTCCTACAATGCCTCGACGAATCGGCACCTTCGAGATGCAGGCGGCGGATATTCCGGATTTGCCTGGCTCGGAGAAATATTGGCAGATGTATGCTGGCTTCTTGTCGCTCATGATTTGGCCGTCCGCTTACCTGTCTCGCATTCTTCAATAAACCGCGCGAGCTTCGAAAGCGCGTCGCGGCGCTCGTCGAAATATTTATGCTGGTCATAGCGACCTTCGACTCCCTTTATGGCGTGGTTCAAGCAACGCTCGGCGGTGAATCGATCAACGTCCAGGGCGGCAAGTTGGGATCGCCGTCCGGCGCAAGTCGTGAACGTGAAAAATGTGGAACGCCCGGCATTAGGCGGCGTACTTTGCTCCGGGCGACGTAAAGGGTGTTCTCGTGAATATGGGGCAACATCTGCAATTGCGCCTTGCGCGCTGGAAGGAGGTATTCGTCGCCATCGCCAAGCCGAATTAGTTCCTTGATTGCCTACACAGCGGGATCGGGTAGCGGAATGTCGATCGCGGAATTGGTCTTTGTGCGCGTGGCTGGTAATGCCCAAGTGGCTGCCTTCAGGTCAAACTCCGCGATGCGCGCGGCTGTCAATTCCGTTTTGCGCACGGCGAGCATCAGGAGGAGCTTGAGGGTGAGCGCATTCTGCACCGAGAAGCCGGGTGTTTTATGCATCGCCGCGAACAGCTTCACGAGTTCGTCACGCGACAGAGCGCGCTCCCTTGCGAACTCGCCGCCCCTAGCCTCCTCCTCAGTCAACGCGGCAGCGGGTTACGGATCAGGCCGGGGCTCTTTTCCTGGTTGATACCGTAGTCGAATATGTTGCGGGTCCAACGCAGCACGTCGTTTGCGGTCGTCGGCGCGCCTCGGTCGACAATCGCGTTGAGCATGTCCTGGACGTGCCTGGGCTTCACATCGCCGACGGGCATAGCCCCAAGCGACGGACGGATATCTTTCTCGATCTTGACGGGGACTAATTCCGGGTATTTCCAGCGGGGGACTTTTACCTTTGTCCACCGGTTGTGCTTTTCATCGCGCAATTTTTTATTCTTGGTCGTGTATTGCGCTAGGTAGTCGTCGACCAGGCTGCCGACTGTGTAGGCACCCCCCGGGCCGCCTCGATCTTAGCGGCGGCTGCCTCCTTGCGCCCCGTATTTCGTCGGCGACGTCAATACCGAGCGTAGGCTTGGCACGATGCTTCCTAGCGGTATCACGGGCGTCGGCGATGGAAAGTCGTCGTAGCTGCCCAACCGGCGATCCTATAGCGCAACCTCCACACGGGGCTGCCGTACCCGTCGCGGAACGCCAGGGTGAGTCCCGCGCCGTCGCTGCGCTCGAATCGTTCCCCCAGGGCAACATGCGCTTTGACCCATTGCGCGGTCAATTCATTTTTCAGCTTCGGCTTCGCCATATCGGTGGGTTTTTATCCATTGTGATATGGCCTGATACATTATTCGATGTTCTGCACCTGTTCGCGCATCTGCTCGATCAGCACCTTCATGTCGACCGCTGCGCGTGTCGTGTCGATGTCCTGAGACTTCGATGACAGCGTATTGGCCTCGCGATTCAGCTCCTGCATCAGGAAATCAAGGCGCCGACCGGCTGGGTCTTTGGACTCAAAGGCCGTGCGCACCTCGACGACATGTCCGCGCAGCCGGTCGATCTCCTCGTCGACGTCGAGGCGCTGCGCGAGTATCGCGAGTTCCTGCTCAAGGCGCCCCTGGTCGATCTCGACCTGCATCTGCGTGA
>JANXZQ010000454.1 GCA_025355445.1 Gammaproteobacteria bacterium | reverse complement strand
CCCCGGCGTGACAGGCCGGTATTCTAACCAGCTGAACTACCACTCCGCTGTTGGTGGGTGCTGAGGGGATCGAACCCCCGACCCTCGCCGTGTAAAGGCGATGCTCTACCAGCTGAGCTAAGCACCCTCTGGAAGAGGCGCGGAAGTCTACGCGACCGATTGCAGCTTGGCTAGCGCTACTTACAGCGGTGCGGGATCATGAGTCAGTAGGGGGGTTTAGCATTCCACGGATTCAATACCGGCACGCCGGTTGGCACGAAATCTTGAGCGTTCCGCGTAACCACGGTCATGCTGTGAGTCAGTGCGGTTGCCGCGATCAGTGCATCGCGAATCGGCCGAGGATCCGGAACGTGAAGTGCCGCGATGCGGCGGGCCACGGCCGTATCAACCGCAAGAATCCGCTCGGAAAAGACCGGTAGCACATGCTCGTCCAGCCACGCTCGAAGTATTGCGCCTTTGGCAGGATCGCGCCGTTCGGCAAGCAGCGTACCGATTTCCAGCTCCTGGATGACGATGACGGAAAGAAAGAGGCTGGCTGCCGGAACCGTCCGGATCCAAGCCGACACGTTGCTATCCGCCTTACCCGCCTTGGCCTTTCGAAGCTCGGAAATTACATTCGTATCTAACAAGAACATCAACTGAAATCCGCGGCTCGCGCGGGCTCGGCACTCCTCGGAATCTCCAGCTCCACGTCTTCAATTCCCTGCGGCAACCCCAAACTGTCAACGATGCTGCCGTGCCCACCGGCCAGACGTTGATATTCTTCGATGCTAAGCAATACATGCGCTGGTGTGCCGCGATCGGTGATGAACACCGGGCCTTCCGCAGCAGCCTTTTTGGCGCGACTTGTGTCTTGATTGAACTCGCGGCTCGAAAGGGTCGTGATTGCCATCGCGGCACCTGAAGGGCTTGGTAAATGTATAAACGTTACTACATTACGCTTCCCAACTCAAGGAAAGGCAATCGGCGTCGCGGATGTGGCTAGTTCCGCGAACACGGCATCGCGCACGTAAACCTTGACGTCGCGATCGATCGGCCGCCCGGGCGCTAGTGTGCCCGGACCTGGCTCTTCACCCGCGGCGCCTTGCGCCGTCGCTTCTCGCCGGCGATGGCCTCAGGTGCCTTGACCTCGGGAACGGCCAGCGGCACGGGCATGTGGGTGAGCGCGACCTGCAGCACCTCATCGATCCATTTCACCGGACGTATATCGAGCTTCTCTTTGATATTGTCCGGAATCTCGGCCAGGTCCTTGGTGTTCTCATCCGGGATCAGCACGACGGTGATGCCGCCACGATGCGCCGCCAACAGCTTCTCTTTCAGGCCGCCGATGGGCAGCACTTCGCCGCGCAGGGTGATTTCACCGGTCATCGCGACATCGGAGCGCACCGGGATCTTGGTGAGCGCAGAAATCAGCGAGGTGCACATGCCCACGCCCGCGCTCGGGCCGTCCTTGGGCGTTGCGCCTTCGGGCACGTGAATGTGCACATCGGCTTTCTGATAGAAATCAACGTCCAAGCCCAGCATCGCGGAGCGGCTGCGCACCACGGTCATGGCGGCCTGGATGGACTCTTGCATCACCTCGCCCAACTGGCCGGTGTGCGTAAGCTTGCCCTTGCCGGCCACCACCGCCGCCTCGATGGTCAGCAGTTCCCCACCCACCTCGGTCCACGCCAAACCGGTTACTTGACCGATACGGTTGCTCTCCTCAGCCTTGCCGTAGCGGAAACGCCGCACGCCCAAGTACTTGTCGAGATTTTTCGTATCGACGGTGACGGTCTTCTCGGCCGGCGCCAGCAGCAATTGCTTGACCGCCTTGCGGCCGATCTTCGACAGCTCGCGCTCCAGATTACGCACCCCTGCTTCGCGGGTATAGAAGCGGATCATGTCGTGAATGGCTTCATCGGCCACCACCAACTCATCGGGCTTCAAGCCGTTTTGCTTCACCTGCTTCGGCAGCAGGTAGCGGCGCGCGATATTGCTCTTCTCGTCTTCCGTGTAGCCGGGGAGCCGGATCACTTCCATGCGGTCGAGCAGCGGCGCCGGAATGTTCAGGCTGTTCGCCGTGCACACGAACATCACTTCGGAAAGGTCGAAATCCACTTCCAGGTAGTGGTCGTTGAAGGTGCTGTTCTGCTCAGGGTCCAACACCTCGAGCAGCGCCGAGGATGGGTCGCCGCGAAAATCCGTCGACATCTTGTCGACCTCATCCAGCAGGAACAACGGATTGCGGACACCGCACTTGGCGAGGTTCTGAATGATCTTGCCGGGCATGGAACCGATGTAGGTGCGCCGATGGCCGCGGATTTCAGCCTCGTCGCGCACGCCGCCCAAGGACATGCGCACGAACTTGCGATTGGTGGCACGCGCCACGCTTTGACCCAAGGACGTCTTGCCCACGCCGGGCGGTCCCACCAGGCACAGAATCGGGCCGCGTAGATTCTTGACCCGTTGCTGCACGGCCAGGTATTCGACGATGCGCTCTTTGACCTTTTCGAGACCGTAGTGGTCCGCTTCGAGCACCTTCTCCGCGGCCGTAATTTCGAGGTGCACCTTGCTGCGCTTCTTCCACGGCGACTTCACCAGCCAGTCGATGTAGTTGCGCACCACGGTGGCTTCGGCCGACATGGGCGACATGAGCTTGAGCTTGGAGAGCTCGGAATTGGCTTTTTCGCGCGCCTCTTTCGGCATGCCCGCGGCCTTGATGCGCTTTTCCAATTCGCCGATTTCATTCGGCGCGTCATCGAGCTCGCCCAGTTCCTTCTGAATGGCCTTCATCTGCTCATTCAAGTAGTACTCGCGCTGGCTCTTCTCCATCTGCTGCTTGACGCGGCCGCGAATGCGCTTTTCGATCTGCAGCACATCCATCTCGCCTTCAATGACGGCGAGCATGTGCTCGAGACGTCGGCGCACGTCGGGGATTTCGAGAACTTTCTGCTTCTCGGAGAGCTTCAGCGACATATGAGCGGCAACGGTGTCCGCCAAGCGGCCGGCCTGCTCAATGCCCGCCAGCGAGGTGAGAATCTCGGGGGGCACCTTCTTGTTCAGTTTGACGTATTGCTCGAACTGCGTGATGACGGAGCGCGTCAACACATCCATCTCGCGCTCTTCATAGCGCTCGACATCCGGCATGGCGGTGACTTCGGCGGAGAAGAACTCGCCTTCTTCCAGCTTCTCGATGGTGGCGCGGTCCACGCCCTCGACCAGCACCTTGACCGTGCCGTCCGGCAGTTTCAGCAGTTGCAGAATGGTCGCCACCGTACCGACCCGGTACAGATCTTCGGCCTTGGGATCATCGACGTCGGCTTGCTTCTGGGCCACCAGCAAAATGCGCTTGTCAGCCTTCATCGCGAGGTCCAGCGCAACGATGGATTTCTCCCGCCCGACGAACAGCGGGATCACCATGTGCGGGTAGACCACTACATCCCGCAACGGCAGGACGGGCATACCGCTCAAGGCCGGCGGGGCTTCATCGGGGACATCGACAACGGATTCGTCGCTCACTAGGCTAGCCTTATGGTTGTGGCACGTACGGCAATCAACAGCCAAAGTACATGCGGCCGCCTACGGCGAGTTTCAAGCTCGAATCAAAGATGATCCGAGCCCGTAGGGCGCCGCTGTTCCTCAACCGGAGCCACCAGCCGAGTCTCCTCGGTCCGATGGACAATATAGGGCTTGGTGTGGCCTTCGATCACCTGCTCATCGACCACGACCTTCTGCACATTACGCAGGCTCGGCAGGTCGTACATGGTGTCGAGCAGCACGTTCTCGAGAATCGTGCGCAGGCCGCGAGCACCGGTCTTGCGCTGCATGGCTTTGCGGGCGACCGAGCGCAACGCATCCTCGCGGAAATCCAATTCCACGCCTTCCATATCGAACAGCTTGCGGTACTGCTTGGTGAGCGCGTTCTTCGGCTGCATCAGGATCGAAATCAATGCGTCTTCGTCCAGCTCTTCCAGAGTCGCGACCACCGGCAAGCGTCCGACGAATTCCGGTATAAGGCCGTACTTGATCAAATCCTCAGGCTCGGTGTCGTGAAACACATCATTGCCGTGCGGCCGAGCGTTTTGTTCGCGCACTTCGGCGACGAAGCCGATACCGCTCTTGTGCGTGCGGTTCATGATGATCTTCTCGAGACCCGCAAAGGCGCCGCCGCAAATGAATAGAATATTGGTGGTATCGACTTGCAGGAATTCCTGCTGCGGATGCTTGCGCCCACCCTGCGGCGGAACGGAAGCGATGGTGCCCTCGATCAATTTCAACAGCGCCTGTTGCACGCCTTCGCCCGACACATCGCGGGTAATGGAGGGGTTGTCCGATTTACGCGAGATCTTGTCGATTTCGTCGATGTAGACGATGCCCGTCTGGGCCTTCTCTACGTCGTAATCGCATTTCTGCAGCAGCTTCTGAATGATGTTCTCGACATCCTCGCCGACATAGCCGGCCTCCGTCAGAGTCGTCGCATCGGCGATGGTGAAAGGAACATTCAACAGCCGCGCCAAGGTCTCGGCGAGCAAAGTCTTGCCAGAGCCGGTGGGTCCGATCAACAGAATATTGCTCTTCGCGAGCTCGACTTCATCGCGTGAACGCACGCCTTCGGCACCGCGCGTCTGCAGCCGCTTGTAGTGATTGTAAACGGCTACCGATAGCACCCGCTTGGCGCGTTCCTGACCGATAACGTACTCATCGAGGACTTTCTTGATTTCCTGAGGCTTGGGGAGCTTGTCACGGGTGCGCTCAGCGCGCTCTTCCAGCTCTTCCCGGATTATGTCGTTGCACAGCTCCACGCACTCGTCGCAGACGAAAACGCTGGGGCCGGCGATGAGCTTTCGAACCTCGTGTTGGCTTTTGCCACAGAAGGAGCAGTACAACAGCTTACCGTCATCATGTTTACCGCGCGATTCTTCGCTCATGCTGTCCTCAAATTGACCGTGCCCGCCGAATATCCGCAGGGCAACCGGCTAGAGTACCGACTATATAGCACCCAGACGACGTCGCGCAAAGTAAAGGTCTCGCAGGCTGTGACCGGGGCCCCACTCAAGCCTTTGAAGGTAGCTCGCCGCGTTTCTCCAGCATGGAATCGACCATACCGTATGCCCGGGCCATTTCGGCGGTCATGAAGTTGTCCCGATCGCTGTCCTGCTTGATGCGTTCGATGGTTTGGCCCGTGTGCTTGGCCAATATGCTATTCAGGCGCTGCTTGGTTTCCATGACATCGCGGGCATGAATGTCGATATCCGAGGCCTGGCCCTGAAAACCGGCCGAAGGCTGGTGAATCATGAATTTCGAGTTCGGCAACGAGTAACGCTTGCCCGTTGCGCCGCCCGCCAGCAATACCGCACCCATCGACGCCGCCAACCCCACGCAAATC
>JANXZQ010000441.1 GCA_025355445.1 Gammaproteobacteria bacterium | reverse complement strand
GACCTCGCCGTCGGCCTGACCGGTGCCATGCTGTGCAGCCGTGTATTCGGCGGCGAAATGGCGCGCCGCGGGAAAGGTGTTATTGTAAATATCGCGTCGGACCTTGCTTTAATCGCACCAGATCAACGACTCTACGAAATCGACGGCCGCGCGGCAGAGTCTCAGCCGGTAAAACCCGTATCGTATTCGGTCGTCAAGACCGGCCTGATCGGTTTGACTCGCTACTTGGCGACGTATTGGGCGGCAGCGGGGGTTCGCGCCAATGCGTTGTGCCCCGGCGGTGTGGAAAACGGACAGGATGCGGTGTTCCTCAAACGGATCGCGGAGCGCATTCCGCTTGGCCGCATGGCGACCCGGGACGAGTATCAAGGCGCCGTACTGTTTCTGTGCTCAGACGCGTCTTCATACATGACGGGTGCCGTTCTGGCCGTGGATGGCGGACGCACAGCATGGTGACTGCGGCGACTCAACCGTTGATTTCGGTTGTCGTGCCTTGCTACAACGAGGAGGGCAACGTAGAGGTTCTCTACCATCGTATTTGCGCGGTGTTCGAGACCCTGGATGGAATCAGATTCCAGATCGTATTTGTCGACAACGCATCGGTCGACGGTACGCAGGATGCGTTGCGTGCCCTTGCCGAGCGCGACCAGCGCGTCAAAGTAATCTTCAATATTCGTAATTTCGGAGTGATTCGTTCCGGGCTGAATGGATTCTTCTCGTCAGCGGGCGATGCAGTTATCTGCATGGCATGCGATTTACAAGACCCGCCCGAACTGATAGCGGAATTTATTCGCCATTGGCGCGGCGGCTTTAAGGTCGTAATCGGCGTCAAACCGCGGAGCCGGGAGTCTTTCCTGATGTTCTTTCTGCGCAGTGCCTACTACAGGATGCTCAACAAGATCTCGGAAACGCCGCTGATCGACAATTTTACCGGTTTTGGCCTGTATGACCGCAGCGTGATTGAAACACTGCGCCGGATTCCGGACCGTCGTCCCTATTTTCGGGGCTTGATTGCGGAACTCGGGTTCGCCCGTGCAGAAGTGCCGTTCGTTCAGCCGCAGCGCGAACGAGGCGTAACGAAGAATAATTTCTATTCTCTTTATGACTTGGCGATGATGGGTATTACCAGCCATTCCCGGGTGCCGCTGCGCCTGGCTACTATGGCTGGATTCTTCCTCGGACTGGGCAGTCTGCTGGTGGCAAGCGTATATTTAATTGCGAAGCTGCTTTTTTGGAATAGTTTTGCGCTCGGCCAAGCACCCGTATTGATCGGCGTATTTTTCTTCGGCTCGGTGCAAATGTTTTTCGTCGGCATTCTTGGGGAGTACATCGGCGCGATTCACGCGCAAGTCCATCCACGTCCCTGGGTCATCGAGCGAGAACGTCTCAATCTAGAGCAGCCGCCACTTGATTCTGAAAAATAGATGGCACATGTGGTGGCTAGTACGGCAACAATGGCGTTTTTTGCTCGTGGGAGCGTTCAATACGCTGATCGGCTATCTGATATTCAGCGGACTGTTCCTGCTGTTTGGAAAGTGGGTGCATTATCTGGTCATAGGACTCGTGTCGCATGTGATTGCGGTAAGCATCGCATTCACGGCACATCGTTTTTTGGTGTTCCGCTCGACCGAGCCATGGCGGGGGAGTTTTGTTCGATTCAATCTGAGCCAGCTCGTTTCTCTTGGATTTGGGATGTCGGGTCTGTACGCTTTGGTCGAATTCGGGCATTTCAACCCGCTGGTAGCACAGGCCGTAATTACCGCTCTCGCTGTGGCGCTCAGCTATGCGCTGCACAGGTTTTTCACTTTTCCGGCCCCTCAAACCAAGAACTAGGCCGATCGACGCCCCTGCCGCCGAGGAACGAATGAAGCTGTCCGACTATGTTCTGAAGTTTGTCGCCGATCATGGGGTCACCAACGTATTTCTTGTCACGGGCGGCGGGGCGATGCATCTCAATCAATCGATTGCGATGGAGTCACGCATTACTCCGATTTGCAATTCCCACGAACAGGCGTCGGCGATTTGCGCGGAGGGCTACGCAAAGGCCTCCAATGGCCTTGGAGTCTGTGTCGTTACCACCGGACCAGGAGGGACCAACGCGGTAACCGGGGTTGCGGGCGCGTGGCTGGATTCGACTCCCACATTATTCATTTCGGGACAAGTGAAACGTCCGGATCGCATGTTCGACCAAACGAGCGGCCGGCCGTTAGGTATGCGCCAGCTTGGAGTGCAGGAAGTCGATATTTGCTCGATCGTCGGATCCATCACCAAGTATGCGGTGACTGTGCTGATTCCCGAGGAGATCCGCTACCATTTGGAGAAAGCGGTATACCTCGCGCTCAATGGACGGCCAGGTCCGGTATGGATTGACATACCACTCGATGTTCAGGCGATACAGATCGACGCGGCTAGTTTGCGCGGTTTCGACCCCGCGCAACTGCAGTTGTCTGCTGTCGCACATGATGCGCCCGATCTGGCCGCCGAAGTCAGCCGCGCCATCGAGGTATTCAACTCTTGTGAGAGGCCGCTGTTGTTCGCTGGCAATGGCATAAGGCTCGCGCACGCCGAGAAGGAGTTCGAACTGCTGCGCAAGCAGTTGGGCGTACCGACGGTTGCCACCTGGTGCGCCGCAGATCTCGTTCCGTCCGACAGTTCCACGTATGTGGGGCGTCCCGGCAGCGTTGCTGCACGAGGTGCAAATTTTGCGCTGCAGAATTCCGATTTCATGCTGGCCATCGGCGTGCGCCTGGATTTTGCGATCACCGGATACGCGCCGCAAAACCTGGCGCGCGAAGCGCACAAGATTGCCGTCGATATCGATGCGGCCGAACTGGAGAAGCTGCACCCGTACTTGCAGCAGCCCGTATGCGCAGATGCCAAGGCATTTCTGAGAGCCATTCTGGGGCGTCTCAACGAGATCAGGCCGCGTTCTTTCACTCCGTGGCTGCGGCGCTGCGCGGAATGGAAAACACGCTACCCGGTGGTAACCGCCGAGCACCGCAAGCCCGAGGGATTGGTCTCGGTATTCAATTTGGCGGAAGTGATTGGTCATGCGGTGAGCGCGGACGACCGTCTCGTGGTGGGGAACAGCGGTTCCGCCATCGAGATCTACCTGCTTGCGTGTCCCACGCTGCACTCGCAGCGGCTTTATCACACGGCGGGACTTGGCGCCATGGGATATGCGATTCCCATGGCGATTGCCGTGGCCATAGCAAATC
>JANXZQ010000414.1 GCA_025355445.1 Gammaproteobacteria bacterium | reverse complement strand
CGAAACGCCCTTCTATGGCTACCGCGGAGTGACGAAGCGGCTGACCGACATCGGCCTCTCCGTGGTCATTTTGCTGTTGTTCGCGCCGCTGCTGCTGCTCATTGCAATTCTGGTCAAGGTCTCATCGCCGGGACCGATCATTTTCAAACAGCGCCGTTATGGCCTGGATGGACACGAAATCGCGGTGTACAAGTTCAGGACCATGAGCGTGACCGAGGATGGCGACCGGATCCGGCAAGCATCGAAAACCGACAGCCGCATTACGCGCATCGGCGGGCTGCTCCGACGCACTTCGCTGGATGAGCTGCCGCAACTCATCAACGTTCTGCAAGGTCGCATGAGCCTGGTTGGCCCGCGGCCGCACGCCGTGGCGCACAACGAGGAGTATCGCAAGCTCATCAAGGGCTACATGGTGCGGCATAAGGTGCTACCCGGCATCACGGGTCTGGCGCAGGTGAACGGCTGCCGCGGCGAAACCACGCAGCTGGAAGAAATGGAAGCGCGTGTGAACTACGACCTCGATTACCTGCGGCGCTGGACGCCGATGCTGGACATTAAAATCATCCTGCTCACCGCGATTAAGGTATTTCGCGACAACAAAGCATACTGACGCCTGCCGTCACCCACTCCTCGTGAAATAGGTAGCGCCCCCGCCAGGGGAATGGGATGCGCGCACACAGGTCGATCTCGCGCGCCGCATTAATTTGGAATTCTCCGCACGACGTTCCCCAGTCCGGTGTCTCGATGCTGACGTCGTGGAAATCAAGGCGTTCGCCCACCATGGGGTACTGGCATTTGTAGAACGCTTCCTTGGCCGAGAAAATCAAAGTCACTGCGGCCGGCCGCTCCGGCGCCGGAAGCGACTCGACCCATTCGATCTCGACGGGCGCACAGATGATGGGCCAAATCTCGACCTTGACGTCTCCTACCACCTCGCTATCCAGCCCCAGAGCGTCGGCGTCTTGCCTCTGCGCCACCACTACGGCGCAGAACCCCGCCGTGTGGGTAATGCTCCCGACCATGGACTGCGGCCAGATCGGCTGCCGATCGGCGGCCGCCCGGATCGGAAAATTGACGATGCCGAACTCAGCCAGTGCCCGCCTCGCGCATAGGCGACCCGCTGCAAACTCTCCTACTCGCTTTGGCACCGGTCGGCCCAGGTGCGCGGCTTCTTCAGGCAACAGCAGATGCGGATCGCCCGGTTGGCGCAGTTCGGCAACGATCGAGCCGGGCACGAACAGGCGGCTCAAATCCGCGGACAAGGTGGACGGATTCATTGATTAGGACGAGGGCTTGAACGATTCCTACCGTTCAAGAATGGCACGACTACCTCGAGAGCCAGCGCTCGTGCGTACCATCGCTGCAATACGCGCGCAACCAAGAACTTCATTGGGCTATTTTGGGCGCAATGCCACGGGCAGGCAAATGCCCAGGAAGTGGCGCCCCCAACAGGGGAAACTTACGCGATTCCCGTTTGGCGTGTACCGTCGCAGTCGGCCAACTCGGGTCGGGGGTCCAATCGATTGCCTGGCGGAAAGCAGACGTTCAGGATTAAATATCGCACCGCCGGTCGCGACCAGCCGAGCGGATAGAACGTACACCACCATCGGATCTGATCTAGGGAAGTCACCATGCACTGCGTACGAATATTCGCCGGCGTAGCTCTGGCGTCGCTACTGTGCGAACCAACTCTGCTGCTTGCACGCGGCGACTCTGCACATTCTGCCGCTGAGCCACGGGCACGCGATATTGGAATTCCATTCGATGGTACGACGGGAACGTTCAATGCGATCACCGATGTCGCGGGCGTGGAGGTCGGCTACAAGACGCTGATTTCGGGAGAGGGCAAGCTCATCATTGGCAAAGGACCCGTTCGAACCGGCGTCACCGCAATATTGCCACGTGGGAAGGAAGGCAAGGCCGGCGTCTTCGCCGGCTTCTTTTCCGGCAACGGTAACGGTGACATGACCGGAACACATTGGATTGAAGAAAGCGGTGTTCTCGAAACCCCAATTTTGATTACCAACACCAATAGCGTGGGCATCGTGCGCGATGCGGCCATCGCATGGATGGTTCAGCGAAATCAACCGGGGGATTTCTGGTATCCGGTGGTCGCCGAAACTGCCGATTGGCTCCTGAATGACATCAAGGGGCAACACGTGACCGCGCAGGACGCATTGGACGCGCTGAACTCCGCCGCCGGCGGCCGAATCCAGGAAGGCAACGTGGGCGGTGGCACAGGCATGATCTGTAACGGCTTCAAGGGTGGCACCGGAACCGCCTCACGCATTCTGGATGCGCAAAGCGGAGGCTACACGGTTGGCGTGCTCGCGCAATGCAATTACGGACGGCCACCGCAGCTTAGAATCGCCGGCATTCCCGTAGTACGGGAAATGAATGTTCAGCAAAGACGATGCGTACAAAGGCAATTAAGTCCACCCACCCTCGACTCTGATGGAAAGGTCGCTCCGGTATGCGGCACAGCGGTGGTCAGTGCAGCCGAAGATCCGCGCACGCGCGACGTAGGCTCCATCATCGTTGTCGTCGCTACCGATGCGCCGCTCACTCCGGACCAATTAAAGCGTCTGGCAAGACGGGTGCCACTAGGGCTTGGCAGGGCGGGAGCGATTGAAATGAACGGCTCAGGCGATATTTTTCTGGCATTTTCCACCGCAAACCTGGGTGCCGACGAAGGCAACAGTGACGCCGATACGGGCAAACCTCACACGGCCAAAGATGTAGCACTCCGGCGACTAGCCAGCTGGGAGATGGATCCGCTTTTTGCCGCAGTAACCCAGGCGACTGAAGAGGCCGTTGACAATGCACTCATAGCCGCCAAGACGATGATCGGGCCCAACTATTGGGTCGTACCGGCGTTGCCACATGATCAATTGCAGGCGATTCTCCTGAAGCATGGAGTCTTGAAGAATTAGCTGATAGCAAATGCCAACGAGTAATTGGGACGCGAATCGATCACTTAACGGCTAACATGCCCGCATGAGCGGCAAAATCTTTGCGGATGCCGTGATGTGTTGGCAAAGCGGGCGCCGCGCCGAAGCGGAAGACATCTGCCGGGCGCTCATCGCCCGAGATGGCAGCCTCGTTGATGCGCATCGACTGTTGGCCGAGATCCTGGCGAGTTCCGGGCGCGCCGAGGCATCACTCACTACATGCCGCCGCGTTGCCGAGCTGGCGCCCACCGATGCGCTCATCTGGCTAACGATGGGCAGCCTGTTGCTGTCATTGTCGAGGCACGAGGAGGCCTTGGCTGCCTTCAATCACGCTATTTCCAGGGTCCCCTCGTTGGCGCGTGCCCATGCGGGCCGCGGTATGGCGCTTATCGATCTTGGTCGAGACGTGGAGGCCGTGGAGGCGTTGACGCGCGCGGTGTACTTCGATCCCTCAGGAGCCCCTCCGGTTTTTCTCCAATCGGGCTATCGCATGCTCCAGCTCGGCCGACCGGTTTCCGCCCTTGGTGCATTCGCCCGATTGACAGAACTTCAACCCGGATCGTTGCCGGCGCGTCAAGCTCATGCCATCACGTTAGTGACATTGCGTCGCTACGATCAAGCGGCGCCCGAATTGGCAGCGATGCTGAAGGCCGATCCGAGCGCCGACTACCTGGCGGGAATCGCACTGCACGCGAAGCTGCAATGTTGCGACTGGAGGGAATTTGACCAGGAAAGTGCGGCGATCACGCAACGTGTCCGCCGCAATGGGCGCGCCGACGCGCCGCTCAGCTTCATGGTCCACAACGGCTCACCCGCCGACCAATTGTTGTGCGCCAGAGCTTACGCGGCGGACAAATGCGCGGCAGATGCGTCCGCCTGCACCTCCGCGCCACGAGGGAACTCAGGGCGGCTGCGCGTCGCTTACTTGTCCGGCGACCTTCGGGAACATGCGGTGGGACAATGCATGGTTGAGGTGCTCGAGGCCCATGACCGAGCGAAGTTTGAAACGTATGCCATCAGCACCGGGCCTGATGACGGCAGCCCGTTGCGATGTCGTATCGAACGAGGCGTCGAGCACTTTTTGCAGGTTGCGGCGCTCTCGGATCAGCAAATTGCCGCACGAATGGCCTCGCTGGCTATCGATATCGCCGTCGATCTTGGCGGTCATTCAACCGGCGGGCGCACTCGGGTGCTGGCATTTCGCGCGGCCCCCGTGCAAGTGAACTTTCTTGGATTTCCGGGGACCACCGGCACCGACTACGTCGATTACATTATCGCCGATGAGCGCGTGCTACCCGAGGCACAGCGGGCTCACTACAGCGAGCACGCAGTCTATCTTCCCGATACCTGCTTTCCGACACCCCGACGCCCGGATTTTTCCCCGCCCACACGCGCTCAAGCGGGACTGCCCACTGCCGGCTTCGTCTACTGCGCCTTCAATGGACCGCACAAAATTTCTCCGCGCATGTTTGCAGTATGGATGAAGGTGCTTCGCGCCGTTCCGATGAGCGTGCTTTGGCTGCGCAGCAGCGCGGCTGTAGTGTGCGAGAACCTCGCGAGAGAGGCCGAGCGGCTTGGCGTTCAGCGTAACCGCTTGGTCTTCGCAGAACGCACCGCTACACGCATGGAGCATTTGGCACGCTTCACGCTTGCCGATGTGTTCTTGGATACCTATCCATACGGCGCGCACACTACGGCGAGTGAGGCGCTACTGGCGCATGTTCCGGTCGTCACGCTGAAAGGTCCGGCGTTCGCATCGCGCATCGCGTTCAGCCTGCTGTGCGCGTGCGGTCTCGAACCGCTGGCCGCCAACTCCGTCGAACGCTACGAGGCGATCGCCGTCGATCTCGGACTGCACCCGTGCAGGACCGCCGAACTGAAGCGAGATCTCGTGATGAGCGCACCCCGCAATGCCTTGTTCGCACCGCAAATATTCTGCCGCCAACTCGAGACCGCGTATCTTCAAATGCATGACCGCCGGCTTACGGGCGAGCGTCCCTCGCCGATTCGCATTTCGCCGGATTGAGAACAGTGGAAAAGCACGACACGGAATCTGTTGATTCTGTGGGCGGCGCGCAATCGTCAGTTCATTGATGCGCTCATATGACGCGACTGGCGTGCGGAACTTTTCTTACACGTCTGCGTTGAGAGACAGTTGAAAACAAGCTGAGCCGCTGTCAACTTGCCTTCCTGATTTCGCAAACCCCTCGAAAGGCGGGGACGCAAAGCTTCCGGTCTTCAGGGTTCTCTGACCCTAGATAGCGGGGTTGCCTGTGGTCGCAACGCGCCCACTGTATTTAAACCCCGTCTATTTCAGGGGCCCGCGGGCCCGTGACAACCAGCAAGGCGACTAACATAAATGGTACAGCGTATTATTGCTTTGGCTTCGTTGATGGTCACCCTGTTATCGATGACCTATGTTCCCGCGGCTGCGGCAGTTTCCGCCGCAACACCCAACGCCGTGAGCGCTGCGACCATAACGCTGCCGGCGGGAAATTACTCCAAGCTGTACATGTTGGGCGGCGGCGTAAATGGCAAGCAGGCGAATCAGGGCTTCACCGTGAACTACACGGACGGCACGACGACCAAGATCAAGCAAAGCCTCAGCGATTGGTGGGGGCCGCCGCAATATTTCCCAGGCGAATCGGCAGTCGTACAGATGGCGAGCCAGATCTCACCAACCGGAGCCACGCTGAATGTCGCGGTGTACGTGTACGGTTACACTTTTGCGATTGACGGCGCGAAGACAGTCAAGAGCATCACCCTGCCGAACAATCGCAATGTGGTGATGCTGGCCATTGATGTCAGCGCGAGAGGGGCGACTCCGGTCCCCGTTAATCTTTCGGCGGTCTATAACGTAGCCGGCATCGTCCCCAACGGCACCGCACCAGCCACGGGAGGCTGGGATAGTCACGGTTACTCGTATTCGGCCAAGCTGATTGGGTCCTCGATCACGTGGGCTGGGTCTAAGTTCACGCTGGGCGCGTCAACGGTCGCGCAGACGCTCCAGATCTCAGGCTCACCGGCGACAACGGCCCAGGTAGGACAGTATTACAGTTTCAGGCCAACCGTCATCGCTTCGGCCGGTTCGACCTTGTTGACGTACACCGTGGGGAACAAGCCGGCTTGGGCGCAGTTCAGCGCAACGACAGGGACGTTATCCGGCACACCCTCCACGGGCAGCGCAACCGCTGCAAATATCCTTGTCAGCGTTTCAAACGGTGCGCAGAGCGCCACCCTGCCCGCATTCAATATCGCGGTCCAGCCTGCACCGGTACCCGCACGCACGGCGATCCTCGGTTGGTCTCCTCCCACGCAGAATATCGACGGGTCGCCGCTGACGAACTTGGCTGGCTACGTGGTCCACTACGGAACGAGCAGCACAGCCCTCAACAACAAGATTTCCGTCGCCTCCGCTAGTGCAAGAAGTGTCGAGATTACGAGTCTGTCGTCGGGCAATTGGAGTTTCGCGGTATCCGCCATAAATACGGCAAACATTGAGAGTCCAATTTCGCCAATTGTCAGCAAGACTATCCAATAATACGCGGGTTACACAGCGAAGTACTCGAGGGCTCGCATCCGGCGATGAGCCTATCGGTATCGTTTCCACGTATCTGCTCAGATTTCCGCCAGCGATCTACGAGCGTTTTGCTAATCTTTCAGAGCGGCCAATGACTGCCTTCTCATTCGAATGCGGGGGCGGATCGGAAAAGCCTTCAAAGGCACTGCTCGGATTCCAATCTTGAAGACCATACACGCGCTTGCCGCGCAATCCCGTTACACCCTCGTTCCATGCGAAAAGCATTCGCTTGCCGATATCCTCAAAAGCGGCGTACCGTGTCATCGCTTCTCGCACCCGAGGCGCGATATCTGAAACCGCATCACTGATCGCTTCGACGATTTCGACTTGTGCTTTGACGGAAACGCCAAACGTGGCGGCGATGAACTTTCCGAGACTCATACCCGGACTCCAGGTTTTCTTGCCCATAAAGCTGATGCCGGGAGGATTTTGTTGGTATCCAGCGTACGCGACCGTTGTAATCATATCGTACGCCGGTGAAAGGTGAACATCAGCCCGCGACGTATAAAGCAGCGCGAGATTCTTCGCGTGACAATCGGCGTTGCGTAGTGCGTAGGTTAACAGCAGCGTTGTCGCGAGCTGGCGGAAGGTTTCAAGCTGTTTAGCCCCGGGAACGTGATCGCGAACCGCCCTAGCGACGCGCTCCCAAGTAGTCTCGTACTTCGCGGCAGGGCGTAGTCCCAGTAGAGCGCAGAAATCTTCCATTCCCAAACGCAACTGCCCGTTGTCATCCACGTCGAAACGATGAACGACGAGGGCGTTGCCGTCCCGCGAGAGCTCGGTCTTGGCCGCAGGCAGAACTCGCGCCGCCACTTGCATGCAGAGGTGCTCGTTCAAGGTAACGTAAGGGAGTCTACCGGTGGATCCTTTGATGATGTGGCGGCGGGTCAGCAGTGTGGTTTTTTTGTGGACGGCACCTCGCCCGACATCCTCACTCTGCGTGTCGAGGAATTTCGGCACGACTCCTGAAACACCACTAGCCGCATGTTGTCGGACCAGCTCCGCGAAGGCTTCTTCGGAATTGTCCCCTTGGAGGAGTTCGGCGACTTCGACCGGTTGGGTCGGCTCATCAAGTTTCGCACCCGCCGCGGCGACTTGAATGCGGCCAACCATGTTTCGACCGATGACGGAAAGGAGCGCCATGGGGCTGGCCGTGATTTGAGGGCCGAGTTGCTCTTGGAGCACTTGCAAAAGGTACCCTTCAGGGAGATTCATTTGGAAAACTGGATGCAGCGTGTCATCCCACACATAGGACTCGGTACGCGCCGGCATCGTGAGTGACACGAAGGCATCTGTTGGTGTGCTCGCATGGTAGGTGAGCACGCTGCGAAAGTCGCCCGCCGACTCGAGCACCGCGACGTCCCGACCTAGGACATAGGCTGATAGCCTCATGATTTTGCCCGTTCGCGTCGCAATTCATCGAGCGAGCCGGATTGGCCACTTTCGGTGAATTCGAGTTCGATGCCAAGCACTGCGAGCACCGCCAGGAGTTTGCGGGAACCAAATTCCGACCCGCGTCCGCGCTCGAAGCGAGACAGGGATTCCGGAGTTACGCCAGCCTGGTGCGCAACCGCTTTTTGCCTCAAGCGGAGAGCTTGGCGGCGGGCCGCCACGGCGGCTCCCAGTTCTTGGAGTGTCTTCATATTGATATATACGTCATGATATTGGCATATTTTGCCATTTATTGATGTATATATCAATCCAAGCCCTAGTGCGCCGCAGAAATGCTTGAGCCCTCCGGAGACTCCTTTTTCCCAGTTTTCTTTCAGCGGCGTGCTGCGCCACTGGTCCTCAGAACAGATGAATTGTCGTAATCCGCGGCGCTGAAGATAGGCGCAATTGCGGCACGAGTTTGTTCTATGCGCCAACAGCGAAGCTTATGCGCCATCCGCAGGGGCTTATTGGCGCATAATTTGCTTTGTGCGCCAATTGGCGCTACCTTGTTGGCGCATGAATCAAACCACGCCACGCATGCTCTATGGCTAAACGACTCCCCGTAGACCTGCTTGAACAAGTGCAAGCAGCCCTGCACGATCATCCGGCGGGGCTGGCCTTGCGTGAGCTGGAAGCGCGCCTGACTGGCGTTGCAAGCCGCCGCTCGCTGCAACGAAAGCTCAACGGCTGGCAGCGCAAGGGCTTGGTTCGTGCGGTGGGCATCCGCCGTGGACACCGCTATTTGCTCGCATCCCCGCTTGGGGCCGCCGCCACAACAGTAGTCGCATCCGCCAGAGCAACACTCAGTTCGACTGACGAAGATGGCGTCCCGCTTTCAACTGCGGGTAGTGAACTACGAGCCATGGTGAAGCGACCGATCGCAGATCGCGTGCCAATAGGATATCAACGTGAGTTTCTCGATGGCTACACGCCTAATGTCACTCAATACCTCATGGAATCGCTGCGGCGACACTTGCATGAACTCGGGCGCACGCCCGACGATCAACGCCCGGCCGGAACCTACGCGCGCGACATCTTGAATCGTCTGCTGATCGATCTGTCGTGGTCCTCGAGCCGGCTCGAGGGCAATACGTATTCCCTGTTGGACACCAAGGAGCTCATCGAGCACGGTATCGCAGCGCCCGGTAAGGACGCCAAAGAAACCCAGATGATCCTCAATCACAAGGCTGCGATCGAGCTATTGGTCGATTCGGCGGAGGAGATCGGCGTCAATCGCTATACCATCACCAACTTGCACGCTTTGCTTGCCGACAACCTGTTGGACCAACCCGCGTACGCCGGGCGTCTGCGCGAGACCCCGATTGGGATCAGCGCCTCGACCTATATTCCTACGGCAATTCCGCAACTGATCCGCGAGATGTTCGAGCTGTCGCTCACCAAAGCCGCGGCAATTCGCGATCCGTTCGAGCAGTCCTTGTTCCTGATGGTGCAATTGCCCTACCTGCAGCCCTTCGTCGATGTCAACAAGCGCACGTCGCGACTGGCCGCCAATATACCGCTCATCAAGAGCAATCTCGTACCGCTGTCGTTCATCGACGTACCCGGATCGGTCTATATCGATGGCTTGATCGGCGTATATGAACACACTCGAGTGGAACTACTGCGCGACGTATTCGTATGGGCCTATGAGCGATCATGCCGCAGATACAAAACGGTGCGCGATTCGCTCCCGGAGCCGGATCGATTTCGACTCAAGTACCGCGACGCGCTCATCGAAGTCTTGGGTGAGGTCATTCGCCGCGGCTTGAGGCCCGCAGCCGAAGAGATCGATGCGCTGGCCGTGCCGCTCGTTCCCGCTGAAGATCTGCAACAGTTTCGCGACTTAGTCTTTGTCGAGATCGCGCAGTTGCACGAGGGCAATATCGCACGATTTCGGCTGCGCCCTAATGAATTTCGTCGGTGGCAATCACGTTAATGCGAAAGGTCGGGCGACGTAGATAATGGAAAAACAACTCGACAACGGCGACCTTCTTCACCTCGGCACGCGCGCGTTTGCAGGAATTGCTGCAACCCCGCGTTTACGGAGGTTAAATTGGCGTCCCCACGGGGATTCGAACCCCGGTCGCATCCGTGAAAGGGATGTGTCCTAGGCCTCTAGACGATGGGGACGCAGGACTGAAAAAAAACCGATCTCGCAAACTAAAACTGGTGGAGCCAGGCGGGATCGAACCGCCGACCTCTTGCATGCCATGCAAGCGCTCTCCCAGCTGAGCTATGGCCCCACATGGAGGCGCCGGACGTTACCTGACGGGGATCAATTCGTCAAGAAAATGAAAGGGCTACGCGCTCCAAACGGCCAGCGCTCGGGTCAATCGAGACAGCGCCTCGGTTTTCCCCAAAATCGCCAGGGTGGCGTCGATGGGAGGCGACACGGTCCCGCCGCACACCGCGAGGCGAATCGGTTGCGCCAGCTTGCCCAGCGAGATGCCTTTCTCCGCCGCGAAACCGCTGATGAATGCGTGAATGGCCGGTGCGGACCACTCGGCCAATTGACTTAAGCGGTTCGATGCCTCGGCCAGCGGTCCCAACACCTCGGCGGTGACGTGCTTGCGGACCGCTTTCTCATCGTAGGCCACCGGTGCCCGGAAAAAGAACACGCTGTTGAGCGCCATTTCGCGCACGGTCTTCGCACGCTCACGCTGCGACACGACGACTTGCTCGAGCTGCGACTCATCCGCCGCCTGGATGCCCTCGCGCTCCAAATGCCAACGCAGCACCGGCACGAGGCGGGCCGCCGGCGCACGCATCATGTGCTGTTGATTGAGCCAGGTGAGCTTTTCCAAGTTAAACGCTGAGGCCGATTTATTGACATCGGCGATATCGAACAAGCGGATCATTTCCTCGATGGAGAAAAATTCCTGGTCGCCGTGCGACCAGCCCAGGCGGACCAGGTAGTTCAAGATGGCTTCGGGGAGAAATCCCTCGTCGCGATACTGAAGCACGCTGACGGCGCCGTGACGCTTGGAGAGCTTGGCGCCGTCGGGACCCAAAATCATCGGTAAGTGCGCATAGACGGGCGGCCGCTGCCCCAACGCCAGCAGCATGTTCAATTGCCGCGGTGTGTTGTTCAAGTGATCGTCGCCGCGAATCACATGCGTGATCTGCATATCCATGTCGTCAACGACCACGCAGAAATTATAGGTGGGCGTGCCGTCGGATCGCGCGATGATCAGATCATCGAGTTCGCTGTTTTGGAATACGACCCGGCCGTGCACGACGTCATCGACCACCACCTCGCCGGCCAGCGGATTTTTGAAGCGCACGACGGACGCAACGCCGGGGAGCGAATCGGTGCGTTCGCGCCAAAGACCGTCGTACCGGGGCTTTTCGCCACGCGCGATCTGCTCGGCGCGCATCTTCTCCAGTTCTTCCTTGCTGCAGTAGCACCGATAGGCTTTGCCGCCCGCAAGCAACTCTTCGATGACGTCCTTATAGCGGTCAAAACGCTTCGTTTGGAAAAACGGACCTTCGTCCTGAACGAGTCCGGCCCATTCGAGGCCATCTAGAATCTGCTGCACGGCCTCGGGAGTTGAGCGTTCCAGATCGGTATCCTCGACCCGCAGGACGAAAACACCGGAATGGCGCCGGGCGTACAGCCAGCTGAATAACGCGGTCCGTAGTCCACCGATGTGCAGAAAACCGGTCGGGCTGGGAGCAAATCGGGTGCGAATAGCCATGGAAGGTCTGGGAGAATTGCGGGAGGCAGATATTAGCAGAGGCCCCGCCCTCGGAGGCCACACGTTGCGAATCGCGTCGCAGAATTGCCTTCAACACGGGCATACTCTGCACTCATGGAGGAGACGGTCGCCCTGTTGGTCAGAGCAATGTTGAGCAAGGGCTCGCTGCAGGTATCCAGCACCGGTTTTCTTCTCATCGGCATATTCATCTACTGGCGGCTGCCGCGAAATCGAAGCGACCGTTCTGCGCGCGGCCTGTTCCGATACTTGGTTCCCGCGGCCCTGTATGGTCACCGCTCAGCGAAAATAGACTATTGGATTTTGCCGCTGACGATCGCCAGCGCCTTCTTGGTATCCGCATCGGGATTGGTGGCCCAATTCTTCGTCAGCAACTCGATTCAAGCGCCATTATCCGGGATTCTGGGCGTTCGGACTGCAATTGTGGAGAATTCCCGGGGGACAATCGCGCTGCAATTCTTGATTTTGTTTCTTGCAGCCGATTTGATGCAGTACGTTCAACACTATCTGTTCCACAAGATTCCCCTCTTCTGGCGCCTGCACCGGGCGCATCATTCCGCCGAAGTCTTGACCCCCGTGACCCGCTGGCGTTTTCACCCGCTGGAAACGATCATCGAAGCGATCATTACAGGCCCGGGCAGCGGAATTCTCTCGGGTTTTTTGCTGTACGTCTGCGGAATGAAGGCAACGGGCGCCGCAATGACCCTCGTTGTTGCAACGAGGCTCGCGCTGCAGGTGACGTATTATTTTCGTCATTCCCACGTCTGGATCTCTTATGGCACGGTCCTGAGCCACTTTTTCTACAGCCCGTGCATGCATCTGATCCATCACAGCGCGTTGCCGCACCATCGCGACAAGAACCTGGGATCGCTTCTCTCGGTATGGGATTATCTGTTCGGCACTCTGTATGTCCCGCGGCATCGGGAAGAATTCTTACTGGGTCTCAGCGTGGATGAGGTCCATGACCGGAACCCGCACCCGAATGTTTTTGCTCTGCTGATCGAACCTCTCGTGACCGCGGCGAGGCTGGTTACGGCCGCCCGTACTGCCGGTAGGCTTCCAAGTGCTGATCCATCACGCCATCCCAGCCAAAACGGGCGATGACGCGTGCGCGGGCCGCTGTCCCTAACTGCGCGACCAGAGCCGGATCGGCGATCAGCTTGTCCAAAGCGGCTCGAATCGCCTCTGGATCCTTGGCCGGCACCAACAAGGCCGCATCGCCGACGACCTCGGCACAGCCCGTGCCGCTGGTGGTGATGATCGCGGCGCCGGCGATCATCGCTTCGAGAAGCACGATCGGAAAATTCTCCGCCTCCGACGTGAACACGAAGATCGGAGCGGTTTCGTATAGTTCCCGCAGTTCTTGCGAATCATTGTCTACGTGCCCCCAAAAGCGGGCCTCGATCTTCAGTTCCTTCGCCAGATTCTTGAGGGTCTGCAGGTAAGGACCGTCGCCGACGATATTGATGTCGAATTCGGCACTGCGTCCGGCCAATGCGCGCAGCAAGTACTGGACACCCTTGCGTTCGAACATCCGGGTGACGATGAGCAGATTGCGCGGATTCTTTTTGCGCGGCTTGAACTTGTCCGTGTCGATCGCGTTCGGGATGATGCGGGTGTTCACATGCACGCCGTTCAGCTTGATGAGATCCTCGATGGACTTGCTGGGACAAATGATCAAATCGGCGTCGGAGACAATTTTCCGCCAAAACGGCCGCAGCATACGATGTAGCAGGCGGAATCGGTTCGGGTTGTAATGGGGCACATCCGAGCCATGCGCCGTGATGATGTACGGCAGGCCGGTTCGCCATTTCACCAGGTACGCAACGATGCCGCCGGGGAATATAAAGTGCGTGTGATTGAGAGAGTATTTGAGCGCATACGCTTTCTTCACCGCCATGAACGACGTGAAAATCACGTAGGGAATCATCTCCGGGAAGTAGCAGGTTGACATGCTGACCCGGATTCCCGGGACCCGTCGCACGTTGACGCCCTTGACGACTTCCCTGGCCGGCAGCCCCCGAAAGCCCATGGTCAGCAGATCGACTTCATGTCCGCGGGCCGCCAGGCGCGTGGCGATGCCGTACACGACTTTGGCGCCGCCGCCGCCCAAGGGCGGGTATTCGTAGGAGGTTTTGAGAATCTTCAGTGATTGGGCTTGCCGGGGATCCGCGGGTTTGAGCGCACCGGGCTTCTTCGCGATGACCTTTTCGTAAACCAGGTTGAACTGCTCGACGGTGCGGTCCCAGTCGAATCGCGCCAGCGCCCGGGCTCTGCCCGCCTTGCCCATCTGCTTGCGCAGATCCACATCGGCCAAGAGACGGTCGATCGCCGCCGCCAACGCATCGGCATCGCCCTTCGGCACGACAAATCCGGTCACGCCGTTCTCGACGACTTCGGGCAGTCCACCCGCATCGGAAGCAACAACCGGGGTTTCACACCCCATGGCCTCGGCCGCCGGGATTCCAAAGCCCTCCTCCAGGGAGGGAATGACTGAAACGGCGCAGCCTCTGAAATACGGGGGCAGATCTTTGTTGGCCATCCAACCGAGGAATTGGGTGCGATCCCCGAGGCCCCGATCCTTCGCGAGCTTCTCGAGCGCCGGCCGCTCGAATCCGTCGCCGGCAATGATCAGGTTGATGTCTGGGTACTTCGGCCTGAGCTTCGCCACCGCCTCGATCAGGAAACGGATGCCCTTGCGCGGAAAGAGCTGACGGCAAGCAAAGATCATTCGTGGACCGAAGGCGGGGACATCGACCGGCGAGGCCGGGCTGAACCTGCGCAAGTCCGCGCCGTTCATGACGACGCTGATCGACGATTCGTAAGCGCCGGCGTTCAACGCGTGATGTTTGCAATCCTCACTGATCGCCGTCAGGGCCGAGGCCTTTCGCAAAGTCCACGCCAGCACCGGTCTTACATACCATCGAGTCGGAAAGTCGTAACCTTCCGCCGTGTTGACGTAAACGTCCCCCCCGTGCAGGGTGATCACCGACGGGATCTTGAGCTTGAGGGCGATCGCCACCAGCGCGGGCCCGGTCGGAATGGCCCAATGGCCGTGTACGATCTCAGCGCCGAAACGCCGGCCTTCCTTGACGGAATGCCGGTACTGGGCGATCAGGTAACGGGCCATGATGAAAAGACGGTTCAGCTTGGCAAGCTTGGTCACCTTACTTTGCGCGACGCGGCCGTAAGTCAGGTCCTCCGGCAATTCGAATGGAAAGCGAACCACCTCGACGCCGTCGAAGGTCTCGCGCGCCGGCACGCCCGGACGGCCGGGCGTGACCACGCACACCTTGTGGCCCTGACGGACCAGATGCCGGTTGATGTCATGGACGTAGATGGCCTGGGTGTCATCCGCATAGGACGGATACCAGTACGTGGGACACAAGATTCGCAAGGATTCAGTCATCACACACCATACCATTGCTGCGAGGCGGGGCTCGCAAAGGGATAGCTCAATTTGACCCGCTGAATTTCGGCAAGCTGCCGCTCGGCGCTCCAGCCGAGTTCCGCACCGGCAATTTGCGCGCACCGTTCGAGAGCAGCGTCGCCGGTCATCTTCCCCGTGCCCAGATCCAATCGCCGCAAAATGATATCCGCCAGAGTGGCCACCATTTCGCGGCGGGCCGCGAAGCGAATTTCACACGCCAACGTCGCCCCGTCGGCAAGCAATTCATGATCCGTGTCCAGGTCGAGCACGTCGCTCCAAAGAGTACCAAATGTATCGGCAAGGTGTGTAATGGAACTCTGCGGAATTGCGCCGCCTGCACGTTTTTGAATCGAATGGATCAAGGCCTGGCGATCGGCGATGTCGCCTCCCGCGAGCGGCGTCTGCGAGGTGCGGCAAGGTCGCCGGCCTACGTTCAATTTCTTCAATATCAAGTCGACGGCCTTTTCCCCCAGCAGCCTGCCCATGGTCCAACGCACGCTCATTCCCGACAGCAGTCCATCGGGGCCGCCGGATGCGCCGTGATCGACGAGCACCGAGCGTTTGCCGAAGCTCAAATCCTTGCTGCCGGGCGCGTTCTCGCCGAAGGGCAGCAGACCCGCGTTGACGACCGCGATATCGTCCCGGGTCACACCGAGCGCCGGGCAAGCATCATGCACCTCGTCGACGAAACCTTGAATCTCCTCTTCGGTCACGGTCAACGTGTACGGATCCCCCTCGTACACGCGGCTATGCACTCCGATCAGCGTGTAGTCGCGCCACGGTGCCATGAACAAATGGCGATTGCCGCGGCTGAGCCAAGCGTCGGGGTCCTTGTAATTGGTCTGAATTCCCACGCCCATCCCCGGCAGCAGTTTGCGATTGACGACAATGGCCATGTCGCGCGACAAGGGGACATTCAGTGCAGCGGCGGGAGCGGCACGCTGGTTCAACGCCTGCGCGTACGGTCCGCTCATGTTGGCCACGACCGTCGCATGGATCTCAAACGTCTCGCCGGTGAGCGTATCCCGCGCAACGACCCCTTCCGTGCGTCCGTCGCGGACCAATATCTTTTCCGCCGCGCAATAGTTGGCGGCGGTGGCGGAGGCGGCCTGCGCGGATCGCACCGCGGAATATACGATCCGGGTGGGATTCAGCATTTGCCCGTCATAAAAGACGCCCGCCCCGGTCAAGCCGGGCGCATCGAAGGCTGGGAATTTCTCCACGAACTCATGCCGGGACATGATGAACGGCGACGGAATGTGCTGGTGCCGGTCTCGAATACCGGCATTGCGGCCGGCGGTAAAAATGTTCAGCAGTTGGAACGCCGCGCGCAGCGGCAGCTTGCCGCGCATGCCTGAGCCATAGGTCGGCAGCGCAAACGGCAGCGGGCGCGTCAGATGCGGCGCGATCCGCAAAAAGGCGCCGCGCTCGGCGCAGGACTCGCGCAGCCTCGAGATGTCGAGATGCTGCAGATAGCGAATTCCGCCGTGCAGGACTTTCAACGACTGGGATGAGGTGGCGCCGCCGAAGTCCGATTGTTCGATGAGCGCGACACGCAGGCCTCGCAGCGCCGCGTCCCACGCCGTGCACGCGCCGCCGATTCCGCCGCCGATCACCACGACGTCGAATTTCTCACGGCCCAGAATGGCGAGGGTTTTGCTGCGTTCATCGACCCGGGCGCCGGGATCGCTTCGTTCACTTGTGGTCGCAGGCATCCGAGGGAGGATAGGAAATTCCACCCTGCTGTGCAAGGAAGCTCGTCTCCGGCAAACAGGCGTGGCTTGATACACAGGTCACAGTTTTCCCGGCAACCGGTCAAATCCGATGCGCTGCCGCCGGCGCGCTCAACCAGGTTTGCTATAGTGCACGCGCCATGAGCCAGCCCGCCGAAAAGCTTTTCTCGTTCCGATGGGACATCGATCATCGCGCCTGCATCACGGATGGCCTGCCGCGAATCATGCGCGTATGCGACGAGTTTGGGGTCAAGAACACTTTCTTCGTGAACATGGGCCGCTCCACCAATTTGAAGGAATGGCTGAGCAAGGGCGGCCTGAAGGGCTCAAAGGCGAAGCTGCAGGACATGGAAGCGGTGCACCTGATCAAGAAAATCGGCTGGCCGCGCTTCATTCTGGAAACGCTGCTGTCACGGCCGGTCGGCAGATCCTCCATCGGAAGTCTCGAGAAATTGGTCGCCGCAGGACACGAATTGGGACAGCATGGCGGCTCCGATCACGTGGTGTGGAGCCGGCGGTTCTTCGAGCTTCCGGAAGCCGTCATCGCCCAAGACGTGCGCGACACCCACGAGGAAATGTCCCGCTTGTTCGGCCGGCCCGCCGGATTCACATCCCCCGGTTTCAAGTCGGACGAGAGAATTACGCGAATCGTCGAACAACTGGAGTTTCGCTACGATGGTGATGCGATCGGCGGTGATCCGCATCGTCCGCGCGCGGCCGGTCAGAGCATCAATCACTGGCGGATACCGGTCACGCTTTGCGGCCCGCGAACCGTTCCGCTGCTGGAATGGCACGGTGCGCGCAATACTCCCGACAACGAGGTCATCGATGACCTGAACCGCCGTCTCGACGGCAACGACTGGGTCGTGCTCTATGGGCACCCCTGCTACGAAGGGGTCAACGATGACGTGCTGCGCAAAGTGTTTCGCGCCGTCACCGATCGAGGCTTCAGCTTCGTGACCCATCAGCAGATGGCGGAGCGCCTCTACGCGGCCGCTTGAGCCGAATTCAGGCTGCTCCGGGTGCTCACGATGACTGCAGCGAGCGCGGCGAACATGACCAGCGACAGCAGCTGCAGCGGCAGGATGGTCCGATGCAGCAGAAAAAACTGGTAGGAGAAAAACGAGGCGAAGCCGATCGCCACGGGCACGTAGTATTGTCTGGGAAAGTAAAATCCGTAGGCAATCGCCAGCACGTCCGCCGGATAGAAGAAACGCTCATGCATTTTCGGCAGGAAAAACGGCGTCATGAGCAACGACAGCAGGCATAGCTGCAAGATGATTTCCCGGTTCATGGCAACGCGGCTTTTCCAAACCGACCACACGTAGATACACCCGATCGCCACCATCGCCACCAGACCCGCGATGACCAACACCGCGTAGTAACGCTCGGGCAGCCAGGCGTATACATTCGGGGCATTCTTCGTAAGAAAATGATAGGTGCCGCTCTGCGTCAGGTACACGCTCGCGAGTTCGACAGCCGGCCGTCCGACCAGCCACGCCGGAATCATGGCCAGCACATACACGACCGGCACCAGAAAAAACGACCAGAATGGAATGACGCGCTTACACCACAACGCCGCCAAGGCCGGCGCCAGAAACATGGTTTGAAATTTGATCGAGAACGCGAGACCGAACGCGGCCATCGCGAACGCTGCGCGGCCCGTCATCAGGAAGTACACACAGGCGAGAAGCATCGCGGTGTAGATGCTGTCGGCCTGACCCCAAACGCTGCTGTTGCACACCACCGACGGCGCCAGCAGCACCGCCAAGAACGCAAACCACGGCTGCCGCCCGCCCGGGTATTTCAGTGCGACGATGCGCTGGACAAAAAATGCACACACGAAATCGAAGGCCACCGCAGGAATTTTGATCGCCATCACCGGCGCAACCTTCGGCAACGCCACGGACGTCAGGTACAACAGGTACATATACGGCGGCGTGTAATTCGACACGGAGGTGCCGGCCGCCGCGAGCCCCTGCGACTGGACCGCGGCATACCAGAGGCTGGTGAATTCCGTGAAATCGCTGGTGAAGAAATCACGAAACGTGTAGCGGACGTAGACGGCAAAAATGACCGCCAGTACGAACACGAACGCGTCCGCACGCCGCTCCATGCCCGGGACGCTGCCGTCAACGCCCATAGAAAATACTGATGTGCGAACCTCCCGCGCCCCTCGGCCGGCTCGCATTCCATAGCCCCGCCGCCAGCAGCAGCGTGATCAAGACACCGACCAGGACGGCGGCGCTCTTCGATCGATTTCGCAACATCGCGGCCGCAACAAGCCCCACCAACAAGCAAAGACCGAGTCCCCCCGCCTTGGCAATGCGGGATGAAACACCGAGCTTGCGCACTACATCCAGGTACACCCGCTGTGCCGGCGCCTGGTCGATGAAATTGGCGGTGACTACGTCGGCCTTGCCGTCGCCGTTCAAATCACGCACCAGAAGGGAGAACGGATCGCCGCCGGCTTCGAAGTCTTGCCGCGGCAGGAACGTGCCGTCGCCGCGATTGATGAACACGCTGATAGTGCTGCCGGCCACGGTGCAGCACGTCGGGTAGGTGGTGTTCGTGACGATGATGTCCTGGTGACCGTCGCCGTCGACATCCGCCACTGCCACCGACTTCGGGATAGAGTTGGCCGGTAAATCGATTCTGCGGCCAAATTTGCCGTCGCCCGTCCCAAACAGGAGGGTCACCGAATTCGCTTCGTCATTCGCCGTGACCAGGTCGAGAATCCCGTCTCCGTCCAGATCCCCGGCGCGTATCGCATGCGGAGAAAGCCCCGTTGCAAACGCGACCGGATCGCCGAAGGTCCCATCGCCCTTGCTGAGCAGCACGGCCACCGAGTTACCGGAATGGTTTGCAAACGCCAGATCGGGTATCCCGTCGCCGTTGAAATCGCCGATCACGACGGCCGCCGGTTCCGCACCCGGGGTCAGATCGAGGCGAGGCCGGAACGTGCCGTCGCCTTTGCCGAAAAACACGCTCGCGAAGTAGGGCTTGCCGTGGCAGGCAACCACCACATCCTCGTTGCCGTCCTTGTCGAAGTCGGCCACCGCGACCTCGTGATCGCCGTTGCACGCCGGATACGAGACCTTCGGGCGGAACGTACCATCGCCATTGCCCAGTAATATGCTGATGGACTTACCGTCCTGATCCGCGGTCACGATATCCCGGTGACCGTCATGATTGAAATCGGCGGTGACGGCGAATTTGGGCAGGGCACCGGTCGGCCAGTACACCGGCGGCGCGAATGTGCCGTCCCCATGTCCCATGAACACCGCCACGCTGTTCGCCAGGGCGACTGCCACGATCAGGTCCAGTTTCCCGTCCCCATTCACGTCATCGGCGATCACCGAATGAGCCTCGCGCCCCACATCCAGCGCGACCCGTGGCGCAAATCCGTGGAAATTCGACCCGGTTACCAAGGCCGGCCCGGCCGATGCTACGACGGCAGCCGCCGCAGCCAGCGCGCCCACTGCGAATGTCGCCCCACGCAACCATTGCCTCAATCGATCTGCCATTCACATGCTCCCTTAAAACGCCGGCCGCCCACCTTAAAACACGACCACCGGGTCGGAGTACAGCGTGGATCTTCGATAGTTTGGCACACTGCTCATTGTGCACCCCGCCGCAGGGCTCGCAGGAATGTGACCGGAGCGGTTATGGCCCCTCGTGACATTCCATTAAGCTTGTCCCTCATACGACTGCATTTAACATAATTCTCGAGTTCACATGTTAGATTTGACTCATGCCGATTAAGATTCTCAGCGTTTTTGGAACGCGCCCCGAAGCCATCAAAATGGCGCCGATCGTCCGGGAGTTGCTTCAGCGCAGCTCGCAATTCGAGTCGATCGTTTGCGTAACGGCGCAGCATCGCGAGATGTTGGACCAGATCTTGAGGTCCTTCGGCTTGACGGCCGACTTCGATCTGAACGTCATGCAGCACGCCCAGTCGCCGGCCCAGGTCGCGTCGCGGGTTCTCGCCGAAATGCCGGCAATTTTGGACCAGGTGCGTCCCGACATGGTGCTGGTCCAGGGGGACACGACGACCACCTTTGCGACCGCGATTGCCGCATTTCTGGGACGTTACCCCGTCGGGCACGTCGAGGCGGGCTTGCGCACCGGTGACCTGCAGGCGCCGTTTCCCGAGGAAATGAACCGCCGCGTCACGACGGTGGTCAGCGCCTTGCACTTCACCCCCACTCGCGAGGCAAGCAATGCCCTGCTGCGGGAGGGAGTGGCCGATGAACGCATCGTGCTCGCCGGCAACACGGTGATCGACGCCCTATTGCAAAGTATCCGCCCCGACTACGTCTTCGATGAGCCTGCCCTGCGCGAGCTGCCTCGTACCGGGAAGATCCTATTGGTAACCACGCATCGGCGCGAGAGCATCGGCGAGCCGATGCGCCAGGTCTGCCAGGCAATCCTGCGATTGAAGAAGGCACATGCGGACTTGACGGTGGTCATACCCACGCATCGCAACCCAGCCGTGCGCGAGATCGTCGTCGGCACGCTCGCCGGCCAGCCGGGAATCGTTCTGATCGACCCGCTGCCTTACCTGGACTTCGTGCACCTGATGGCCCGGAGCGACATCATTCTGACGGACAGCGGCGGCGTGCAGGAAGAAGCGCCCTCGCTCAAGCGTCCGGTGCTCGTCATTCGCGACGTCACGGAACGGCCCGAGGGAGTCACCGCGGGCGTCGCCAAACTATTGGGCACCGATCCGGATAGAATATTCGATGCCGTGAACACGCTATTGACCGACCCCAGCGCCTACCGGGCAATGGTCGGAGCCGTCAATCCCTACGGCGATGGACACGCGGCAAAGTACATTGCGGATGCCATTCTCCAATGGCACCGTCATCAAAATCGGTGACCGAAATGAAGATTCTCGTAACCGGCACCTCCGGCTTTATCGGATGCAGGCTCGCACAGATATTGACTGAATTGGGCCATGAAGTAGTCGCCACCGGCCGCAGCGCGAACAGCGTGGAAACCGACCGCGTCCGCAGCCTGGAAAAGCTCGGCATCCGGGTGATAGAAGGCTCCTTGCTGGAGCCGGGGTTTGCCGCCAATTTGGTAGGCAAGTGCGATGCTGTCATTCATCTGGCCGCAGCCCAGCACGAAGGCAATGTTCCGGACGCCTATTTTCGCGAGGTCAACGTCGAAGGAACACGTGCGCTGATGAACGCCGCCGTCAACGCCGGCGTGCGCAGATTCGTCTACGGCAGCACCATTGGAATTTATGGGTCCGCCCGCAACGGCGAACTGGATGAAAGCAGCCCTCCTCACCCGGAAAACATCTACGGCCAGACCAAGTACGAAGCTGAACAGGTGGTCTTGCAGCATGCATCGAAGCTCGAGATCTGCATCGCGCGCATTTCGGAGACCTTTGGCCCTGGCGACTTCCGTCTGCTGAAGTTGTTTCGCGCCATCGACCGCGGTACCTTCCCCATGCTCGGTTCGGGAGAAAACCTTCGCCAGGTGATCTACGTCGATGACCTGGCGCGCGGATTATTATTGGCTGCCGAACATCCGGCCGCCGTCGGTCAGACCTTCGTCTTCGCCGGCAACGAGGTCATGACCACCAACGCCATGGTCGCGCAAATTGCGGCCGCGCTCGGCAAGCGCCCCTCGCGCTTGCGCATCCCGGTGTGGCCGTTCCGCTGGGCGGCCGCTGTGTGCGAGACGATCTTTCGTCCGCTTGGACTACAGCCGCCGCTGACACAGCGCCGGTTGGATTTCTTCACCAAGTCATTCGTCTTTTCCACGGCGAAATACGCATCGCTGCTGGGGTTCGCGCCGCGCACGAAATTCAGCGACGGCGCCGCGATCACCGCCCAGTGGTACCGCGAGAACGGCCTCCTATGAACCGCAACATCGCCATGCTGCGGAGTACCTGAACGATGTGCGGGATTGCCGGTGTCGTGGGATCGCTGCGGGGCAGGCCGGATGCGCTGGATCGGCTGTTGCCCGCCCTCGCCCATCGCGGTCCGGACGATGAAGGCCGCTACGCCGACGATTTCGCGGCGTTGGGCCAGCGCCGCCTGTCCATCATCGACCTCGCCACCGGCCACCAGCCGCTGCGCAATGCCGAGGGAACGCTGTGGCTGATCGCGAACGGCGAGATCTACAACTATCGCGAGCTGCGCGAGGATCTGCAAAATCGCGGGCATCGGTTCCTGACCAACAGCGACTGCGAGGTCATTTTGCACCTCTACCGCGAATACGGAACCCAGTGCCTCGACCGCCTGCGCGGCATGTATGCCTTCGCGCTGTGGGACACGGAAAAGAAGCAGTTGTTCGCGGCCCGCGATCACCTCGGACAGAAGCCGTTCTTTTACTCGATGCAAGGCGGCGTGTTTGCATTCGCCTCGGAGATCAAGGCCCTGCTGGCCCTGGACCCTTCCCTGCGCAAGCTCAATCTGCAGGGATTGGATCAATACCTCGCACTGCGCATCATTGCCTCGCCGCGCAGCATGTTCGAGGGCGTGCACAAATTACCGCCCGGCCATGCCTTGATCGTCGAACCGGATCGAAGTCCGAAAATCTGGCGCTTCTGGGACCTCCACTATGCGCCGAAGCTTTCGGGGTCTGAAGATGAGCTGACCGACGCACTCGAGGCCGAAATTCTGGTCGCCCTGCGCCAGCATTTGGCGAGCGACGTGCCGGTGGGCGCATTCTTGAGCGGCGGCCTGGACTCGAGCTTGATCGTGGCGATGCTGGCCCGGCATTGCGTCGGCAAGGGATTCCCCACCTTCACCTTGAGCGTGCCGCACCCAAGCTACGATGAAGCACCGTTTGCGCGTCAGGTTGCCGAACAGTTCGGCACCGAGCATCACGAGGGGACGCTGAAGCTCAATCTCGCCGAATCGCTCCCGAATCTGGTCTGGCACCTGGATGAACCCTCGGATGCGCTCGCGCTCTGTACCTGGGAACTGGCGCAATTCACGCGTCAGCACGTCAAAGTGGTGATCGGCGGAGACGGTGGCGATGAGATATTCGGCGGGTATGACCGTTATTACGGCTATGCCTATGCCGGCAAGTACGCGCGCATCCCCGCGGCGCTGCGCCGCCACCTCATCGGTCCCGCGCTCAAGCTCATGCCTTCCGGCGGCTGGTACAAGAGCCGCAGCCATCAGATGCGCTGGCTGCATCAAATGTCGCTGCTGGAGGGAGGCGCGCGCTACTCGGGCAGCCTGTCGTATTTTTATTTCGACACCGCATCCCGGCTGGATTTGCTGACCGCGGGTTCGCGCGAGACCCTGCAGGGTTTCGATCCGGAGGCCTGCATCAAGGATCCCTTCAATCGCCTCCAGGCCGCGGAACTCGATCGGATGCTGTATGCGGACGCCGAAGTCAGGTTGCCCGATCATCCGGTCATGATCACCGACCGGATGACCATGGCGCATGGGCTCGAGGCGCGCAGCCCGTTCATGGATCATCGCCTGGCGGAATTCGCAGCGCGCCTGCCCTGCGACATGAAGGTGCGCGGCAAGAGCTTGCGCTACCTGCAGCGGCGCCTCGCGGCGCGCTATCTGCCGGAATCGCTGCTGAGCCGGCCGAAGCAGGGTTTCGCCTCCGCCATGCCCTACCTGTTGCGAAACGAATATCACCGGCTCTATACGACGGTGCTGCCGCGGTCGCAGCTCGTCGCCGACGGGATTCTTCGCGGCGAGCCGATGCAGCGGCTGGTCGGCGAACACCTGTCGGGGGCTGCCGATCATGGCAACCGGCTCTGGCTGCTGCTGAACGCCGAGGTTTGGTATCAAATGCAGATCAAGGGTGCCTCCGTCGATCAGATGAGAGCGGCTCTCCAAGGTTAATGATCGACTCATGCCTGACTCCTCCGCTGCTAGATTCAAACCCGGCCTGTACATCACGCTCGTTGCCCTGGCAGCGCTCACGGCCTATGGCTATACCCTGCGCAAGGACGGCATATTTTCCTGCCCCGCCTCCGGTTACGGACCTGACAGCTATCTGGCGTACTGCGAAACCGACCACTACGGGGACTATGATCACGGCGCTCTATGGTTTGATCTCGAGCCCGGCATTCGCCGATTTCTCGGCGGCGCGCAAGTGCTCTTCTTGGGCAACAGCCGTATGCAATTCGGATTCTCGAGCGACACCACGAGCCGATGGTTTGCGGCCGACAAGGTACCTTACTACCTCATGGGATTCGCGTACTGGGAGAACTACCAGTTCGAATGGCCGCTGCTGAAGCGCATCAAGCCGAATCCGAAGGTCTATATCGTCAACATGGATTTATTCTTTGGCACGGTTGTGTCGGGACCGGCCGCCAGCGTCATGAATGACAGCAACGCCCATTCAAGCTATAGACGTAAACGCCTGTGGCAGTTTCCGCACCGCGCCCTGTGTTCGTCGTTTGCCCAACTTTGCGGCGACAAGGGCACATTTTATCGCTCCATCCGGACCGGCGAATACACTCGCTCCGGCGGCACGCAGTTTCAAGACCCCGTCTCCTATGACATGAAGATCGATGATCAACTCGTGGCCGACTATGTGAAGCGCGGCCGCGAGTTCTTCGCATCCTTAACCCTCGACCGGGAATGCATTTTGATCACGCTCGTTCCCAGCAAAGACACGCGCTACGGAACCACCAAGGCGATCGCGGACGCGCTGGGCCTCGCTTTGATCGCGCCTCAACCCACCGGTTTGACCATGTTCGACCATTCGCATCTCGATCGGCCGAGCGCGGAACGCTGGTCGCAGGCGTTCTTCGAGGCGGCCGGTCCGCAAATCCACCAATGCTTGCACCACGACGCCGGCGTCGGGGGTTGATTCAAGATGCAGTGGCTTCCCCTTGCAACCGATTTCCGGGCCGAGCTTCGAGCCGCCCGCACAGCGGCGAGCCCGCTTAAGCGCCTGGACGGACTCGCCGCGCTCGCACACCACCGGCTCAACTATCTCGAGACCATTACGCTGGATCGCGTGCTCGGCGAATGCCACGAGGACTTGCGCTCGGCGATGCCGGCGACGCGGCTTGCGCTGCTCGCCTCCTCGACCGTGGATCACCTGATTCCGGGCATTCGCGTCGGCGCATTGCGCCGACGTCTGCTCGCCGATTGCTACGTCGGCACTTATGGACAGTATCGCCAGGAATTGCTGCAATCATCCTCCGCCTTGCATCAATTCAAACCGGATACGGTGCTGTTCTCCCTTTCCGCCGGCGAAGCCATCGCGTCGATTCCGCTCGACGCGACCCGCAGCGAAGCGGACGATGCCTTGAACCGGACTATCCGCGAAATACGCGAATTGTGGAGTCAAGCGCGCGAACGTCTGCATGCCACGGTCATCCAACAGACATTTCTGAACACATCGGAAAGCCTGTTCGGGAATTACGACAGGATGGTCTGGGGGGCACCGCTGCGCCTCATCGATCGCTTGAATGATCTGCTCCTCGATGCGGCGCAAAGCGACGCAGTGGCGCTGCTCGATGTTGCGCGAATGGCTGAGCGCGACGGCATCGACGCCTGGTTCGACACGGCGCGATGGCTGCAGGCCAAAATGGAAATCGCTCCCGCCGCGATGCCCATGTACGGAGAGCTTCTGGCCCGGATCATCGCCGCGCAACGCGGCTTGTCGAAAAAATGCCTCATCCTGGACCTGGACAACACGCTTTGGGGCGGCGTGATCGGCGATGCTGGCATCGACGGCATCGTACTCGGACAGGGCAGCGCCGAGGGCGAGGCTCACGCCGCCCTGCAGCGCTACGTCAAGCAGCTTGCACAGCGTGGCATCGTTCTGGCGGTATGCTCGAAGAATGACGCCCGGATCGCAGAGGAGGCGTTCAGTAATCACCCTGAAATGGTCTTGCAGCGCTCGGACATCGCCAGTTTCAGCGCCAACTGGGAGCCGAAGGAAGGCAACATCCGGCAAATCGCCAAACAGCTCAACCTTGGGCTCGACGCAATGGTCTTCGTCGATGACAACCCGGTTGAACGCGCCGCGGTGCGCGCGGCGTTACCGATGGTCGCGGTGCCTGAATTGCCGGCCGACCCGGCCCACTACGTGCGCTGCATCGCGGACGCCGGCTACTTCGAAGCCATCGCCTTCACCTCCGATGACCGGCAACGCAGCGAGCAATATGCCGCCAACGCGTCCCGCGAAGCGGTGCTGACCTCCGGCGGCGATTTGCAGGAGTTCCTGGCCGGTCTGCAAATGAGCGTGGTGTACGGGCGTGTCCGCGACGTGGATTTGACACGCGTCACCCAGCTGATCAACAAGACCAATCAATTCAACACGACGACCCGGCGTTACAGCATCGAAGAAGTGACCCGACAAAGCCGCGAACCCGGCGTCTTCGTGCTGCAGTTCAGGCTGGTCGATCGCTTCGGCGACAACGGCCTCGTCAGTGTCATGCTATTGAAGCCTCATCCGACCGACGCCGGGGTACACCTGATCGACACCTGGGTGATGAGTTGCCGGGTGTTCGGCCGCGAGTTGGAATTCGAAGCGATGAACATCGCCATGGAAATGGCGCGCGAGCACGGCGTCAAAGCGCTGCGCGGCGATTTCATCCCCACCGCCAAGAATGCCGTCATCGTGAATCTGTACTCGGACCTAGGTTTCAGCCGGCTCTCCGATGCCGCGGCCGATGTTCAGTCATGGGAAGTGCAGCTGAAACTGTATCAACCCCGCCGCACACACATCACCAGGAACCCGCAATCATGATGAACGACCAGGAAATGTTGGATCTGTTTTCGCGTACGCTGGCTGACATTCTCGGCGAGGACTCGTTGAGCCTGACCTTATCGACGCGGCGCAGCGACGTCTCCAATTGGGATTCGTTCAGCTACGTCAACTTCATCGCCGCGATCGAAATGGAGCTCCGCATCCGATTCAGCGTCGCGGACGTGGAATCCTTTGAAAATGTCGGTGCGATCGTGGCGCGGGCGCAATTGCTGCAATCCGCCAAAAAATAGCCGTGCTGTTCAATTCCTACGAATTCATCTTTCTCTTCCTGCCGATCACGGCAGGTGTCTTCTACTTGCTGGGGCGTTCCTCGAGGGTCCTTGCCGTACGCTGGCTGATATTGGCGTCCTTGTTTTTCTACTCCTGGTGGCGGCCCCTGAACGTCTTGTTGATCGCGCCTTCGATCCTGATCAACTTCGGGCTCGCCCGACTGCTGCAGCGATTTTCGGGTGACGAGGACCGGCTCAAGGCCCGCGCGGTGCTGGTAATAGGCATTGCCTTCAACATCGCCTTTCTCGGCTATTTCAAATACGCGAATTTCTTCGTCACTGCGACCGATGACATTTTCGGCACGAACTACGTGCTTGCGAAAATCATCCTGCCGTTGGGAATCTCCTTCATCACGTTTCAAAAAATCGCCTTTCTCATCGACGTTTCCTCTAAGCGCGTCACCGCGTTCACGCTGCAGGACTACTGCCTGTTTGTACTATTCTTCCCGCAATTGATTGCCGGCCCCATCGTGCACTACCGCGAAGTGATGCCGCAGTTCGAGCGGGCGCCGTGTAGGTATGACGGCCAGAATGTGACGGTCGGATTGACGCTGTTTTTTGCCGGCCTGTTCAAGAAGGCAGTGCTTGCCGACGGCATTGCGCCCATGGTCACCGCCATCTATGGACATTCGGCTGCCGGCACCCCCATCACCTTGTTTTACGCCTGGATGGCGGCGCTCGGGTTTACCTTGCAGATCTACTTCGATTTTTCAGGCTATTCGGACATGGCCATCGGCATCGCGCGTCTGTTCGGCATCCGGCTGCCGCCGAATTTCAACTCGCCGCTTCGCGCCACCAGCATCATCGACTTCTGGCTGCGATGGCACATGACGCTGACGCGGTTCCTAACGGCTTACTTGTACAATCCGCTGACTCTTGGGATCACTCGTCGGCGCCTTGCCAAGGGTTTGAAGGGCATGAGCGGCAAGAATACGACCTTCGGCACCTTCGTCACAGTCCTGGCCTTGCCCACGATTTTCACCATGTGCATATCCGGATTCTGGCACGGCGCCGGCTACGCGTTCATCTTCTGGGGCTTCCTGAACGGGGTGTACCTGACGGTGAATCACGTGTGGCGCCTGATGATTCGCAATCGTTGGCGCAAGGATCATCCGCTGCCGCGCCTGGTCGATCTGGCGGGCGGACTGCTGACCTTCGTTTGCGTGGTCGCGGGAATGGTGTTCTTCCGCTCGCCCACCATGGCCTCGGCGTGGAACATCATCCACGGCATGATCGGCTCTCACGGCGCCGCGTTGCCGCCGACGGCGATCGCACGCTTGGGAGGGTTCGCAGGTTCCCTGGACAAGCAGGGTGTGCACATTGCGCCGGCGGACGTCACCTTTTTGCCCATGTGCGAATGGATTTTGGGCCTGCTGGCACTGGCATGGCTCGCGCCGAACACTCAGCGGATTCTCTCGAAACACGAACCGGCCTTAGGATTTGACGCGGCGGCTGCCGCCAAAGACGGCCCGCGCTGGAGCTTCAACTGGAATTCTTCCTTCGGCTGGGCGCTCGCGACGGCGGCGATCGCGGCGGTGGGAGTGATCCACGTCGCCGGTATCAGTGAATTTCTCTACTGGCAATTCTGACGTGAAATTTAACCCTGCACAGGTCGGCGCTTTTTTTGCGGCCAGCCAGGATGCAAACCCGCTGCATCGCGATGCCGAGTATTCGCGCCGTACCCAGTTCGGCCGGCCGGTCGCCTATGGCATGGCCGCCGTGCTCTATGCTCTGGGTCATTGGTCCGGCGGCCGGCCGTTCAAATTGAAATCGCTGAAAGCCGAATTTCGCAAGCCTCTTTTCCTGGGCGAGCACTACGATCTGACAGATACGAGCACCGCCGGCGGCCGCCGCATTCGCTTTGCCAAGGGCCCGGTGGACTACGCGGTCATATCCTTCGCCGCGGACATGCAGAACTCGCCATGCGCATCGAATCTCGTGCGCACGGCCTCCCGGTTCGTCGCCCGCGATGCGGCCGCGGATGAGCCGCAGATGGCTGCGCGCCACGTTTGCTATTCCGTTGCGCCCGACGCCTTTCCCGCGCTGCAAGAGGCTTTCGGAGTGGGACCCGAGAACATGCCGGTGAAGCAGCTCACGGCGCTGCTATGGGCCAGCTACCACGTGGGCATGGAAATGCCCGGACGCCAAGCGCTGTTTTCGGAATTGAAAATGGAATTCGCCGACACCGGCGATATCGGCGACGATGGCGATGACGGCAGTGGGATCGACATCGCGCTGAATGAGGCATCCTTCGACGAGCGCTTCAACCGTTACACCGTCGCCGGTGACGGAGCCGGTGACGGATCCGGTATCGCACGCTTCAGCATCACGGCGTACAAGCGGCCGCTTCCGGTGGATCTGACATTGCAGGATTTTCCCCGCTTTGATGGCCTCGAACCGCCGCTGCAATCCAAGAACGTCTTTATCTCCGGTGCCGCGCGCGGCTTTGGCGCCGCCCTCGCCCGTTCGTGCTTCCTGGCGGGCGCGAAGCTTGCGCTCAATTACCGCGGCGATGCACGCCCGGCGACGGCATTGCGGGATGAAATTCGTCTGGCCGGCGGAGAGGCCGAGATTTTCGAGGGCCGCGCCGATGATGAGCATTCGATGCGCCAATTGGCCCAGGATGTTGCCGCCGCATTCGGCGGCCTCGACCTGATCGTCAACAATGCCGCGCCGCCGATTCGCGAATTGCAGTTCCTGGAACAGGACAACGCCGACATCGCGGATTTCTGTGCCCAAAATCTGGCGATCACCTTGGAAACGGCCCGACATCTGCTGCCGCTGCTGCGCGAAGGCGGGCAATTTCTGCAGGTGTCCACACGCTACCTGGCAGCCCCGGTGCGCGGGTTTGCGCACTATCTCGCCGCCAAGGGCGCGCAGGAAGGACTGGTCCGCGGGCTCGCGCAGGAGTTCCGCAACGCCGAATTCATCGTCGCCCGCCTGCCCCGCATACTGACGGATCAAACCAATGTGCCGTTCTCCTTCGACCCGGCCGCAAATCCGGGGAATATCGCACATGAGCTGATCCTTGCCTTGAAGAACCGCGGTCCGGACAATTTCCGCTTGCTAGAGCTGTACTGAATGACGACGCCACAGGCCGCACCAAGACCGCTCGCGATGAAGCTGCTGCATTCGCTGCTGCGCTCCAAGTCTCTGCAGGCGACGGCGGCCCTGGGCGCGAGCGGCCTCGCCCTTGCCTGCGGCAACCTGATTCTGGCGCGCGTGCTTCCGGAGGATGAATTTGCCCGCTTCGGGCTGATTTTTTCGATCGTCATGATCGGCATCAGCATCGGGCCGATCGGCGCCGATGTGGTGCTGGCGCGGCGCAAATTCGTACCCGATGCGAAGCTGCATAATCAGGTACTCATCACCTCCGCCCTGACCGCTGCCGTGCTCGCTGTTGGCTCCGGCGTGGCCTACCCCTTGCGGCCCGCCTTGCTCATCTGCTTATTCGTATCGATCGTCGCGGGCGGCGTAAAAACCGTTGCAGTGGCGCATTACCGCAGCCACGAGCGTTTCGGCTTCGCACTCCTGCTGACGACCAGCACCAACGTGTCGGTGTTGGTCGCGTCGATACTGACGCTGCTGCTGCACGGCAGTTCTGCAATATATCCGGCTGCGGCCATGTCGCTCACTTTTTGCCTCACTGCAATGCTCGGGTGGCGCGCGGTCGCGAAGCCGCTGCCCGGGGCGCCGGCAATCGCCGGGTATGCGTGGGGGGAAGGATGGTCCGCGGTCAGTTTTTCGGGCGCCGGAAATATTCTCATTGGGCTTGATCGCCTGGTGATTCCGCAACTGCTGGGATTGGCGCAGGTCGCGACCTTCGGTGTTCTAGCGACGATCGCCGGTTCACCGTTCCAAATGCTGCAGCTGGGGGTGGGCTACACCCTGTTGCCTGCGCTGCGCAATGCCGCGAGCCCCGAACGCCGCCGACATTTGTTCTTTCATGAGGCACTGGTCGTCGGAGCGGTGTGCCTCGTCGCATCGATCGCGGCCTGGGTAATGACGCCGTTCATCCTTGCCTGGTTTCTCCCCGGGCGCTACCACATTGGTTGGCCGCTATTGCTGGCGGCGATCAGCGTGGGGATACTGAAGGTCATGGCCTCGTTGGTGGCCACGACCATCAACGCCCTGGGCTCGCCCTCGGAACTCGTGCGGCTCAGCGTGATCGGCTGGATTTCCATCGGCGTGGCCTTGCTCGGCGCCGTCGCCGGCGCACCCTGGGGACTCACCGGTGTCGTTTATGGCGTCGGCCTTGGCTGGGCTTTCCGCGCCGTCGTCATCAGCCTGCTCGCCATTCCGCACCTGCGCAGTGCCTCAATCAATCGGGAAGGGAAATGAAGACCAAGGATCTTTCAGCTCTAGACACCCCGGGTGGGTTCGATGTCTGCATCATCGGCTCCGGTCCCGCCGGCACGTTTCTGGGCACCACATTGGCGCGCCGCGGCATCCGCACGCTCATTCTAGAATCCGGTGAAGGCCTGGCGAGCTGGCTGACCAACAAGCGGCTGAAGTCGCTCGCCGAGTACGAATACACCGGCAACACCCACTACCCGCTGAATCGGACCACGTCGAGGCTGCTGGGGGGCAACTCAAATTTCTGGACCGGCCGCTGCGAGCGGCTGCATCCGTCCGACTTCCAGCCGCATCCCTATACGCCGGCGGACAATTCCTGGCCGATCGATTACTCGGACCTCGACTCGTATTATGACGCCGCCGAAAAGATGCTGCGCGTCAGAGGCGGGCCCCGCACTCGGTTTGCCCCGCCGCGCCGTCAGGCGCTGCCGCTGCCGGGCTCACCCGATGTGAGCTTCCTGAAGGAACTATGCGCAAAATTCGGCGTCGAGGTCGAAGATTCGGCGACTGCAACGCCGACCAAGACGCTGCGGCTGTTCAACGTCCAAAAGGAAATTCTGCCGGAGTTCATCAACGGAAAGTTCGGCACGGTGATCACGGGAGCGACGGTGACGCGCCTGGTCGCGGGAAATGACAAGGAGATCGCCGGCGCTGAGGTTAAAACCCTCGATGGACGGTCAGGAACCGTGCGCTCCCGTATATTCGTGGTCTCGTGCGGCGGATTCGAGTCACCCAGGCTGCTGCTATCGTCGGCATCAGAGGCCTTCCCCAACGGCATCGGCAATGCACACGACATGGTCGGACGCGGCTTCAACGAGCACCCCAACGTCGGTTTTTACGCAAGCATTCCGCACAGCTGGCAGACGTTGATGCCCACCAACAAGATCGTGCGCACGCACCAGTTCTACCAGACCTACCGTTCGGAAGGTCTAGGCGCGCTGATTCCGGCGTTCCGGCAAGCCTGGCTGTTGCCGAACCACATACTGCCCTTCCGGCTGGCCAATGTGCCGCGCAATATGCTGTCGGTCATGAGCCGGCTCGTGCGGGCGGCTTTCTACGTGGGCGCCGCAGCCGAGATGAAAATTTCGCTTGCCAACCGCATCACGCTGTCGAAAACACGCGTCGACGTTTTCGGCCGTCCGATCGCGCATTTGATTTTCAATTTCTCCGACGAGGACTTGGCGCTGCTCGACCGGGCGCGCTCGCTGATAGGGGGCTGGCTCGTTCAGATCGGCGCGACGGGCGTCCGGGAAGCCGAAGTTGCGTGGTCGCGGCACCATCAGGGAGCCTGCCGCATGGGGGCCGATCCTCGAACCAGCGTCGTCGACAAAAATCTGTTGGTGCACGAATCGCCGAATTTATACGTTTGCGGATCCGAAGTGTTTTCGACGGGCGGCGCGATGCAGCCTTCGTTGAGCATCGCCGCGCTTGCATTGCGGCTGGCGGATCATCTCACCATGCGTCTAAAGAGCGAGGGCGGCTGAATCTAGGCTCCTGCGCCGCACGATGTAGGGATATTTTCCGGACTGACTCAAGGGAATATCGTCCAGGAAAGTAAATCGAATCGTAGCTTCCGACCCCATGACCAGCGTCATGGCCTTGCGTATCTCAGCGAGGTGCGGTTGCGCCTGCGGCATCGAAGCGCCGGGCTCGAGGACCAGGTTGACAGTGATCGCCCCGTCTTCTTCCTGCACGATTTGACCCTTCTTCAAGACCCTATTGTTGATCTTCTCGGCCATGATCCAGATCAAGTAGCCCGGGTCAATCTGCTCTCCCTTGAGGTTGTGCAGCACTTCGACGACCCGTCCGGTCAGCGCGTGCAACAGGGGGAAGGCGCGCCCGCAGGTACACTGACGTTGCGTCATGCGTCCGCGATCCCCGATGCGGTAGCGAATGAAGGGCATGGCGAAATTCAGCAGCGGCGTGATGGCCAATTCTCCGTCGGCCTCCATGACCGGACGTTCATCGGGACCGATCGATTCGACCCGGTGCGCTTGCGTGGCAATATGCAGGCCGCCGCGCTCCAGGCATTGACAGGCGACCGCACCGACTTCACGCGATCCGTAGGCGCTGATGGCGGGAGATTTGAATGCGTTTTCGATTGCCTGCGCCATGAAGGGGTAGACCGTTGCGCCTCCCAGCACCACCGAGGCCGGTGAATGCACTCGAATGCGATGCTCATTGATATAGCGCGCCACGCCATCGATTCCATCGCGGAAACACCACAACATTTGCGGCTGCCATTCGTCGATATGACGGATGATGGCGAGGATGCGCTCTTCGGGAAGATGCCAGCATTGCTCGAACTTGCGGTTGTAGACGAAGTTCTCGAGCTTGGCCTTCCAGCCGATGGTGCCTTTACGCAAATCCGGTTCGTTGCCCCAGATCTTCATCTCCCGCTGGCCAATTCCCTTGCCGACCGTGGAGAAATGATAGATGCGGGTGGCGATAGTGGTGTCCCAGTACACATTGTCCTGCCAGAAGCGCACCGGTTGGCCGGTGGAACCGCCTGAGCGGTTGGTGTGGGGCTTGCGGCCCGCGGGAAGCGACTTGGCGATCAACCGCTCACCTTGCGAGCGGATGATGTCCTTGGTCAGGAAGGGAATGTCATCGAACCGGTCGAGGTTCACCCGTCCTGCGCGCACGGCGCCACAGGCTTCCAGCACTTCGCGGTAGTAATCCGTCTGACTCCAGGCATGGTGCAATAACTGCTCGAGTCGCGCCTGGTGAACCGCCTGAAGCTTCGCCGCAGAGCGCTCAACCGATTGAATTACTTCAAGTTCCCGAAGTACCCCAGGGTTTTGCAGACGAAACGCCGTGCGGATGATCGGCGCGCGCCAATTCCGGTCCAAGGCCGCATTGCGATTAGGAAGCGAGAGGATCAGAGAATCGAGTTCCTTTGAAATACGGCTCACTATTTTTTTCCAAGATATCAGACACTTATCAGGGATTCTAGTTTCTCTGGATTATGTCGCCGGTTGCATCGAGGCTCTGGCGCCGGACGATGTACGGGAATTTTCCCGACGCACTGAGCGGAATATCTTCCAGGAATGCAAATCGCACCGGGCCTTCGGGCCCCATGACCAGCATCAACGCTTGCCGCACCTTATCCATGTGCGGCTGCGCTTGCAGCATCGATGCGCCGGGCTCGAGAACCAGATTAAGGGTGATCGCACCGTCTTCTTCCTGGACAAATTGTCCCTTCTTTACGATGGGGTCGTTGAGCATTTCATCCATGATCCACATGAAGAAAAGGGGATCGATCTGCTCTCCCTTGGAATTGTGCAGCACTTCGACGAGCCGTCCCGTCAGGGCGTCGAGCGTGGGGAACGCCCGTCCACACGCACAGTCTTTTCGGCTCATGCGCCCACGGTCGCCGATCCGGTACCGGATGAACGGCATGGCGTAATTCATCAGCGGCGTGATGGCGAGCTCCGCGTCGGCCTCCATGAGCGGGCGCCCATCGGGCCCGATCGTCTCGACCCGGTGCGCCTGCGTTGCGATATGCAGCCCGCCGCGGTGCAGGCACTGGCAGGCGACCGCGCCGACTTCGCGCGAACCGTAGGCGCTGATCGCGGGCGATTTGAACGCCCTTTCGATTGCCTGCGCCATGAAGGGGTAAACCGTTGCGCCTCCCAGCACGATCGAGGCCGGCGAATGCACTGGAATCCCATGCTCGTTGATGTAGCGCGCGACGGCATCAATGCCGTCGCGATAGCACCACAACATTTGCGGCTGCCATTCGTTGATATGGCGGATGATGGCGAGAATGCGCTCCTCGGGAAGATGCCAGCATTGCTCGAACTTGCGGTTGTAGAAAAAGTTCTCGAGCTTCGCCTTCCAGCCGATGCTCCCTTTGAGCAAGTCCACCTCGCTGCCCCAAATCTTCATCTCCCGCTGACCCATTTCCTTGCCGACCGTGGAGAAATGGTAGGTTCGCGTGGCAATGGTGGTGCCCCAGTACACATTGTCCTGCCAGAAGCGCACTGGTTGGCCGGTCGAGCCTCCCGATTGATTCTTGTAGGCCTTACGGCCTGCAGGGAGACTCCGTGCGACCAGCCGCTCGCCCTGGGAGCGAATGATGTCCTTGGTGAGGAAGGGAATGTCCTCGAACCGATCGAGGTTCACCTGTCCCGAGCGCACAGCGCCACAGGCTTCCAGTATTTCGCGGTAGTAATCCGTCTGACTCCAAGCATGGTGCAGCAAGCGCTCCAGCCGAGTCTCGTGGACCCCTTGAAGTTTGGCGGCAGAACGCTCGACCGATTGAATTACTTCAAGTTCTCGCAGAACTTCAGGATTTGCCAGTCCGAGCGCTGCCCGGATCATCGGCTTACGCCAATTCCGGTCAGGGGCCGCAATGCGCTCGAGACGCAACGCCACCGTAGCATCGAGCAGCTGTGGATTGTGGCTCATTGCCGAGCGCCTATAGGGTCGGGCAACCTGATTCGAGGCTCTTGCGCCGGACGATGTAGGGAAATTTTCCGGACTGGCTCAAAGGGATGGCGTCCATAAATGTAAATTGAACCGGGCATTCGGGCCCCATGACCAGGGTCACGGCCTCGCGTATTTCCTCGAGGTGCGGCTGCGCCTGCAGCATTGTCGCGTCAGGCTCGAGCACCAAGTTGACGGTGATTGCGCCGTCTTCTTCTTGCACGATTTGACCTTTCTTCAAGACCTTATTGTTGATCTTTTCGGCCATGATCCAAATGAAGAAAATAGGGTCGATCTGCTCTCCCTTGCGATTGTGCAGCACTTCGACGACCCGTCCGGTCAGCGCGTCCAGCATGGGGAAGGCCCGCCCACAGGTGCACGGGCGGCGGGTCATGCGCCCGCGGTCGCCGATGCGGTAGCGAATGAAGGGCATGGCGTAATTCATCAACGGCGTGATGGCTAGTTCCCCGTCGGCTTCCATGACCGGACGCTGATCGGGGCCGATCGCTTCGACCAAGTGCGCCTGGGTCGCAATATGCAGCCCGCCGCGCTCCAGGCATTGACAGGCGACCGCACCGACTTCGCGCGATCCATAGGCGCTGATGGCGGGGGATTTGAATGCTCTTTCGATTGCCTGCGCCATGAAGGGGTAGACCGTTGCGCCCCCCAGTACGACGGAGGCTGGCGCGTGCACGCGGATGCCATGCTCGTTGATATAGCGCGCCACCCCATCGATGCCGTCGCGATAACACCAGAGCATTTGTGGCTGCCATTCGTTGATCTGGCGGATGATGGCGAGGATGCGCTCGTCGGGCAGGTGCCAGCACTGCTCGAACTTGCGGTTATAGACGAAATTCTCGAACTTCGCCTTCCAGCCGATGGTGCCCTTACGGAAGTCCTGTTCGTTGCCCCAGATCTTCATTTCCCGCTGGCCCATTTCCTTGCCGACCGTGGAGAAATGATGGGTTCGTGTGGCGATGGTCACGCCCCAGTACACATTGTCCTGCCAGAAGCGCACCGGTTGGCCGGTAGAGCCGCCTGAGAGGTTCGTATGAGCTTTACGGCCCGCAGGCAAGGACTTGGGCATCAAGCGGTCGCCTTGCGAGCGAATGATGTCCTTCGTCAGGAAGGGGATGTCCTCGAACCGGTCGAGGTTCACCTGGCCGGATCGCACGGCACCACAGGCTTCCAGCACCTCGCGGTAATAATCCGTCTGGCTCCAGGCGTGGTGCAATAACCGCTCGAGGCGTGCGTCATGGACCGCTTTAAGCCGTGCCGGGGACCGCTCAACTGATTGAATTACCTCAAGTTCTCTTAGAACTTCAGGGTTTTGCAGACGAAACGCCGCACGGATAAAGGGCGCGCGCCAATTCCGGTCTGGGGCAGCAATGCGATCAGGGCGCGAGACGATCAGTGGGTCTAGTACCTGCGGGTTATAGCTCATTCTCTCAGGGCGCTAAGGGTTATTATTAATCTGCCGAAAGTATAGGGCCACGAGGGCGCGCTGATGTGACGCGCGTCAAGATAATGTTAAGACCGCTGGAGGGGAGGCTTTCGACAAATCACGTACGGGTATTTGCCAGAAGCAGCGCTCGGGATGTCAGGCACCGCGCAGAACCGGACGGCACAATCCTTGCCCATGACGAATTGAATCTTATCCGTGATCAGGTTCAGGTCGGTCCTATGCTCCGCAAGGGTAACGCCCGGCTCCGGCACGACGTTGATGGTGATCGAACCATCTTCTTCCTGAACGATCTGAAACTTGGACATATAACCACCCTCTGCCATATACGTCAGGACGTATATGACAAAGCCGCCGTCCACATGCTCCCCCTTGCTGTTGGTCATCGCTTCCATCACCCGTCCGGACAAGGCGTCCAACAACGGAAAGCCGCGTCCGCACGGACACGCCCGATCCGTCAAGCGGCCGCGATCGCCGATCCGGTAGCGGATTAGCGGCATCGCAAAATTCATCAAGGGTGTGATTGCCAGTTCGCCCTCACGTTCCATCACCGGCCGTTCGTCCTCGCCGATCGCCTCGATAACGTGCGCCTGAGCGGCGACATGATGGCCGCGATCTGGACCGCACTCGCTGGCTGCGGCGCCAACTTCGCGTGAACCATAAGCGCTGATCACCGTTGCGCCAAATGCCTTGCCGATCTCCTCCCGCATGAAGGGATAGATTGTCGCGCCCCCCAGCACGACGGCCGCGGGAGAGTGGATTCGAATGCCGCGTTCATTGATATACTTTGCAATCGCGTAACTGCCGTCGCGATAACACCACAGCAGCTTCGGTTTCCACCCATTGATGTGATCGATGATCTCGAGAATCTGTTGTTCCGGAAGGTGAAAGCACTGCTCAAAGCGCCGGTTGTAGACAAAGTTTTCGACTTTTGCCTTCAGCCCAATGGTACCGGCAAACAAGTCGCGTTCGCTGCCCCACACCTTCATTTCCCGCTCGCCGAGTTCCTTGCCGGCCATGGAGAACTGGTAGCTGCGGGTTGCGATCGTGACGTCCCAATAAACATTGTCCTGCCAGAAATCCACGGGTTGCCCGGTGGATCCGCCCGACCGGTTGGCGAAGGCGCGGCGCCCCTGGGGCAGCGACCGAGCTCGCAGCCGCTCGGGCTGCTCGCGCATGATTTTCTTGGTGAGAAACGGGATCTCAGTGAACCGATCCAGATTGACGCGGCCGTTCCGCACCGCGCCGCACTCCTCGAGAACTTCGCGGTAGTAGTCGGTTTCAGTCCAAGCATGGCGCAGCAGGGCTTCGAGTCTTTCCCTTTGCACCGCGCGAATTTTCTCAGGTGACAGTTCTATGCTGCGGATCAGATCCAGTTCTCGCAAGGTCTCAGGGTGTAGAACGCGGAGCGCCCCACGAATGAGCGGACCACGCCAATTCCAATGCGAGTTCGCATGTTGGTGAAAGAGAACTGCTGACATGGGAGTCGCTATGTTATTCACAATGATATTTTACTTTGGGGTTGTACTCGCAAAACGCCGCTATGTCTATTGCATCGCAGCATCGACTCAGGGTCGCGGGCGGATAATAGCCGATACGGTAGCGACGGCAAGTGTGCACTGCGTTTGGGCGAACATTGTAAAATCACGGTAAGCTCGCGCGCTTTATAAAGATGCCGGGCCCGCCTCGCGCGAGCCGCCAGTTTCAGGAGATACGTTTGACCGCACGCCGTCGCGAACTTACCGCAAAAATTGAACCTTTCGACTCCTTCTGGGAAGCGCCGGATGACATCGAAAAAGGCTATAAAAGCTTTTATTTGTTTTACAAAGACAACTATCTACGCCTGCTGCCGCCCGACAAGAATGCGAACATTCTGTGTATATCCTGCGGTCCCGGGTACGGCGTCAATCTGCTCGGCGACTTGGGCTACGCGAACGTACTGGGAATCGACTCCTTTCCCGACAAGATCGAGTTCGCGCTGAAGCGCAAACTGAACTGCCGCGTCGCCTACGCCTTCGATTATTTGGCGGACGCCGCGGACGATTCCTTCGACTTGATCTTCGTCGAGCAGGAACTGAATCATCTGACCAAGGATGAGATCCTGGAGTTTCTGCGTCTGTGCTACCGCAAGCTGAAGCCCGGTGCGCGGCTGATTTGTTTTGCGTTGAACGGCGCCAACCCGATCACCGGCGCCGAAGCGCTGGCACAGAACTTCGACCATCAAAATACGTTTACGGAGTACACCTTCACGCAAGTTCTCGAGCACATCGGCCTGAAAAACGTCGAGATCTTCGATTTGAACCTCTACGTCTTCTACAAGAATCCGTTCAATTACGTTGCCATGGCCGCCGCCGCCGCACTGAAGATATTTTTCAGGGCCTGCTACATCCTTTACGGCAAGAACAACAAGTTATTCGGCAAGAAAATCGCCGGTACCGGCATTCGTCCGGCGTAGCGAGGCGCGCCGCGCGAACTTTGGCAGCCCTTGCATGCTTGCGCGTCTGATTAAGTCCGACTCACTGAGGTCCGCGGTTGCATTCGCGGGCGGCGGAGTCGGCTTTGCCGCAGGAAACATACTGCTGGCGAAAATCCTCTCACCCGCAAGCTTCGGCGTCGTCACATTGGCCCTGGCGTTGAATCAATTCGGATTGACCTTCGGTCCCTTTGGGCTGGAAGTAGTCGCCAACCGTCATCGGCCCCGGGTCGACCGGCGGCTTGCCCTGCTTGCCCTGAGCGCTGCCACAATCACCGCGCTCGGAGTCGCGGTCATCGCCGGCGCTTACTATCATCTGTCGGCTGCGATAGTGGCACTGATCCTGGCCATGGTCATCGGCAGCGCCACGAATCGTGTCTGCGTCGCCGTGTTTCAGGGCGAGGGCCGCTTTCGCGCGGCCATGTCCCTGTCGCAGGTGCATAACTATGTCCTGCTGGTGGTCGCGATTCTCGCGGCCGTGCTCGTCATCCATAACGACATCTTCGTCGTCAGCGTCGTGGCGGCGGCCTATGTGCTCTCCTCCGGTCTCGGCTGGTGGTGGGCTCGCCGCACGGTCAATTCGGGGCGCGAGCCGATCAACGCGGTTCTTGCACTGCGCGAGGGCGCCGCGGCCTTAGGGATAGGCGTAGCGGTGCAATTGCTGTCGCAGTTCGAGCGGCTCGCGATTCCCAAAATTGGGTCACTGTCCATGCTGGGCACTTACGCCGTGCTGGCGGCCGTGGCCGGATCGCCGTTTCGGATGCTGCAGGCCGGAACCAGCTTCAGCCTTCTTCCGCGGCTGCGGTCGGTGACCAGCGCCGCGGCGGCGCGCAGCGTGATTCTGCGCGAAGGCGCGGCTGCGGCATGCGTCTGCGCAGTCTCCGTCATCGTCGTCATCGTCGCGGCGCCGTGGATATTCCGCAATCTCCTTTCCGGCAAGTACATCATCGGCTGGGATTTGATCTGGGCGTCGATCGCCGTCGGCATGCTCAAAGTCTGGGAGGGATTCTCTACCACCGCCGTGACGGCCTGCGGGTCGGCCAAGTCCTTGGTCGCCATCAGCGTGCTGGCGTGGGTTTGTCTGGTCATCGCCGCAGCGGGCATGGCGTATGGGAGCCGCTACGGTCTGGTCGGCATTTTGTACGGAGTCGGCCTCGCCTGGGTACTCTTGGCATCGGGGGGAACCTTCCTCGCGGTCCGAAGCTTCAAGACGCGATTCGCCGGCTCGCCGTGAGCGAAAGCCTGCGGAGATGCGTCACATAATGAGTTTCACGGCCAGTTCACGCCGCGTGCTGCATTTATAATGAAGGACCCATGAATATCCAGACCACCCCCGCCAACCGGCCCCCTCTCGGCTTCCTGCTGACGTGGAATGCGTTGGCTCTCGCCCTCCTGTTGCTGGCGCCTTATGTGCGATTTCACGTCGCGTTCTGGCATCTTTCAGACGACCAGCGCACGCCGCTCTTCATACTGGCCGCGGGCTTCGCCATCAGTGCATTGCTGTCCATCGTCATTCGCCCGCGCGGGCTTACGATTCGATTCTTTAGTTTGATCGCCACGATTCTCGCGGTGTTCGGAATTGTGTTCCTGTGCTTCTTGGTCCGCGGCGGTGATTCGTCGCGCCAGGTGATGCTGCTGTCGCTCGCGATTGCCCTCGTATTGATCCCGCTGGGCTTGTACCTGCGTCGAATGCGAGCGTTCGTCATCGCACTGCTCGCCTTGTCGGCTGCAGGCGCGCTGGCGCTGAACCTAAAGCCCGCTACCAGCGTATCGGCGACGAGCAAACCCAAAACCGAGTCATCGATCATTCAAACCGGCTTCTACAATCTGCGTGCCCTCACCTACCAGGACCATATACCGGCGCCCGCGGTTCGCGGCGGCGGCATTACAAAAATTGGCGATCAATTTCTACTGGCGACCGGCGATGGCCACCTATACGTGTTCGGTTGGGTTAAGGGCTCTGATGCCATCGACGTGCGACCTCTGCCATACCGGGTCCCGGCCAACGGCGATGAGTTTGCGGCGGACAACACCGGTGGACCCTGGCATACACCGCTGGCAACCGATGAATTGAAATATGCCGGCGAGGACGCCGGCTCCACGGTCATCGCCTGGTGGTTCAGAGTGACC
>JANXZQ010000399.1 GCA_025355445.1 Gammaproteobacteria bacterium | reverse complement strand
GCTCGAATACGCGCCATTGGCGGACGTCGCGGTACTGGCTTCAGGCGACGGCGACTTCGATCTGCTGGTGCAGAAAATACGCGACAAGCACCGGGTTTCGGTCGAGGTATACGGCGTGGCGGAGCTTTCCGCTGCATCATTGATCCGGGCCGCGGACAAGTTCGTGCCCATCAAGGATCATCTGCTCTTGTAATCTGGCACGAATCGCGTGGAATAAATCAGAGCTGTCATGAGTCTTAGTCGTCATGGATGAGAAACGCGCCCGGTTCGAGGCGCAAGTATTGCCGCATTTGGACGCCGCCTACAGGTTCGCGAGGTGGCTGTCGCCTGCGCCCGGCGAGGTCGACGACGTCGTGCAGGAGGCGGTGCTGCGGGCTTTTCGTGCATTTGACGCCTTGCGAGCGTCGGACGCGAAGGCGTGGCTGATGGCGATCGTCAGAAATTGCCATTCGACGGCGCTGAAACAGCGGCAGCGGCGGGCCTTCGTGCCGCTGCCTGAAGAGAACGATGCACAGGACGCCTATGCCATGACTGCGACAACCCCGGACCCGGAGGATGCCTCGATCCGCCGGGACGAACAGCGCACTCTCGACCGCCTGATCGCGGGATTGCCCGAGGAACATCGCACGGTGCTGATGCTGCGGGAAATCGAGGAAATGGACTACCGCCAGATAGCGCAGATCACGAATGTGCCCATCGGCACGGTGATGTCGCGCCTCGCGCGCTCGCGCGCCGCGCTAAGGGCGAAATGGCTGCAGGAAGCCGAGGCGGTGCCGCATGCAGTGCGCTGAATCTCTGCGCGTGCAGGCCTATTTCGACGCCGAAGTCGACGCGGTTTCCGCCACGGGTGTCGAGCGGCACATCGAGCATTGCGCCGAATGCCGCGCGCTGCTCAAGGACCTCGAAGAGGTGCGCGGCGTGCTGCGCCGGGACTCGTCCTATGCGCATGCTCCGCCGGCACTGCGCGCCAAGATCTTGCGAGCACTGGATGAGCAGGGGGACGCCGGCGAGGCCCAGGCAGTAAACAGCAGTACCTCGCGGCCGCGCGCCCGCGATATCTCGCGCCCGCACCCGTGGCCGTTTTGGGCCGGTGCCCTGGGTGGCGCGGGGGCTATGGCAGTTGCCGCGGCCCTGGCATTTTTCCTGCTGGTGCCGCGGTTCGCCACTCCCTTGCTCGACGAACTGGTGAACGCCCATGAGCGTTCGCTGATGCCGGCACATCTCATCGACGTGGTGTCCACCGACAAGCACACGGTGAAACCGTGGTTTGCGGGCCATGCGGACGTATCGCCGGTGGTGGCCGATTTCGAGCCGCAAGGTTATAAGCTCATCGGCGGCCGAGCGGACTACCTGGATCACCAGCGCGCGGCGGTGGTGGTGTATCAGCACGGCTCGCATGTCATCAATGTATTCAGTTGGTCGGGCGACAGCCACTCCTTGCCGTCCCACGTGACCCGCAACGGCTATCACTTTATTTCTTGGGCTGCGGGAGACCTTAGGTACTGCGCAGTTTCCGATACGGGCCGGGACGAACTCCTTGGGCTGGTCCGCCTGCTCCAAGACCTTGGTGCGCGCGATATCATGGAATAAAGAGCCGGCGTCGGAAGTCTTCTCTCCCGTATCCAACAAGGAGATGAACGTGCCGGAAGATCAATCGCTGCATTCGCGCCGTAATGCCCTGAAGTGCTTGGCTTATGGCGGCGCGGGAACTCTTTTCGCCCTGTCGGGCGGTGTCTTTACTCCGCTCGATTTGGCGACGGCCGCAACGAACGAGCAGGCCGTGGCCGGAGTGGGCAAGCCGCTGTTCGTCCAGATCAGCGATACGCACATCGGCTTCAATAAGGAGGCGAATCCCGACGTCAATGGGACGCTTACCCAGACCATCGATCTCGTGAACGGCATGTCAGAGCAGCCGGCGCTCATCATCCACACGGGCGACATCACGCATTTGTCGAAGCCGACGGAATTCGACACGGCGCAGCAGTTGCTGTCACGCCTGCGCTCCACCGAGTTGCACACCGTGCCCGGTGAACATGACACCAGCGACGCCACGGTGACGGAGTACTTCAATCGATTCGGCAAGGCTTCCGGCAACAAGGGGTACTACAGCTTCAATCACGGCGGCGTGCATTTCATCGGGCTCATCAACGTGCTGGAGTTCAAGTCAGGGGGCCTCGGTACCCTCGGCGCCGATCAGCTCGCGTGGGTGGAGGCCGATTTGAGGGGCCTCTCCTCCAGCACGCCCATCGTGATGTTTGCGCACATGCCTCTGTGGACGATATACGAGCCCTGGGGCTGGGGGACCTCCGACGCAGGATTGCTCGTCGACCGGCTGCGCCGCTTCGGCTCCGTGACGGTGCTGAACGGCCATATTCATCAAATCGTTCAGAAGGTCGAGGGGAATGTCACCTTCCACACGGCGCGTTCAACCGCCTACCCGCAACCAGTGGCCGGGGTGGGTTCTGGGCCAGGCCCGTTGAAGGTGCCCGGCGAAGAGTTGGCCGCCATGCTGGGAATGACCAGCGTGTCGGTGGTGAGGCATCCGCGTTCACTCGCTGTCCATGACACGACGCTAGCGGGGGCGCATGACGCGGGAGCATGACGGGGACCCGGCGGTTAGTCGCGAAAGTTGTTGAATTGCAGGGGTACGCCGACGTCGGCCTTGCGCAGGAACGCGATGGCCTCCTGCAGGTCGTCGCGCTTCTTGCCGATGATTCGGACTTTGTCGCCTTGAATCTGCGCTTGCACCTTGAGCTTCGAGTCCTTGATCAACCGCGATACCTTCCGGCCCGCGTCGGCGTCGATTCCATGCTTCAAGATCGCGAGTTGCTTGGCCCTGGCGAGATTGACTTGCGGGTCCTTCACGTCGAGGCAGGCCACATCGATGCCGCGCTTGGCGATTCTGAGCTTCAAGATTTCCAGCATTTGTTTCAACTGGAAGTCGGCGGGCGCAATCAGGGTCACGGTCGTATCCTCGAGCTCGAATCTTGCGTCCGTGCCTTTGAAATCGAAGCGCTGGCCCAGCTCACGCATGGCTTGATCGACGGCGTTGGTCAATTCATGCGTGTCGATTTCGGATACGACGTCGAAGGACGGCATTTCAAGTCTCCGCGAGCAGCTGGTCCAACGTGGCTTTCACTTCGGCCGCGAACTGAGTGTAGTGATCGCCGGTGGCGGGTCCGGAAAAACCGGTGTGGATCTTGCGCACCATGCCTTTACGATCGACGAATATAGTGGTCGGGAAGGCGTAAACGCGATCCAGCAGCGGCAATTTCTTCGATGCTTCATCCTTGTTCGAGATGCCGGCAATCAACGTGGTGTACTCGATACCGTAGTGCTGCCGGAAGCGCTCGGTTGCCGCCACCGCCTGCGGAAAGTCGCCGAAGTGCTCGAACATCAAGGAAACGATTTCCAACCCCTTGCCTCGAAACTGGGGATCCTTGGCGCTGACCGTCTTGCCGGCAAGATCGGGGAAGGAAAAGTCAAACTGCTTGGCGCCGGCCCGCAGGGTGGTGAGCGCGTAGGCGTCGGGCAGGGATGCGTTCGGATCGCGCTTGCCGGTCCAGTTCTCGTGAAAGGCCGTCCCCACCCAGAAATCGCCTACCAGGGCGCCGTCGGCCCCGACCCGCGCTTTGTACAAGAAGGCATGCGCGCCGTCGAAGGTGGAGAGGTAAAGCTCGTCTCCCTGCACCTGACCGGCGAGGTAACGATGATCGCCGGTCTCCGCCAGGAACGTGCCGACGACAACATCATGCGACTGGGTGAATTCTCCGACGGCCAATTCCGGCTTGCCCTCGTCATCGGTGAACTTGACGGCCCAGCGGCCCGACACATCGGCATTATCGGCGGCGGCCTTCTCGAAGAACCGAAATTCCTGACCGCGCTGCGCGTGCAACGCGATGTGTTGCTGTTTGCCGCCCGGCTTGCTGAGCACGACTTCGCCCACGAGCTGCTCACCGTTCGCGTCTGCCGTCAGCCGGTTTTCATAGCCCGGCATGCGAATTTCCAGGTGCGCACCGGAAAGCGTGACCTCGTTCAATGGGACCCGCTCCTTACCGTTCAGCAAGTAGCCGATGATCTTCGGACCGTCGGCCGCGAGCTCGAGGCCGAACGGCAGCTCCCCACCGGGGAGCGTCAGAACAGCGCGATAGGTTCCCATATGAACGGCCGAAGCGGCATCGCCCTGCGGCGGACCGCGGTGACAGGCGCCAAGGCCTGCGGCAAGGCCAAGCACGCCTAAAATGAGGGCAGGGAAGCTGCGTGTCGATGTTTTCATGAGGAGCACGATACCGCGAACAGCTCAACGATACCCGCGTGCCTGCAAGGTGAACAGTTTCGCATAGCGGCCATCGGCCGCCATCAGCGACTCGTGGCTGCCGCGCTCCACGATGCGGCCTTCCTCGAGCACCAGTATCTGGTCCGTCATGCGCACGGTGGAGAATCGATGTGAAATGACGATGGCGATGCGATGGCGGGTGAGCTCGCGGAAGTGTTCGAAAACCTCCGCTTCCGCGCCCGCGTCGATGGCGGCGGTGGGCTCGTCGAGCACCAGGATGTCCGCTTCGTTACGCATGAACGCACGCGCCAAGGCGATTTTCTGCCATTGCCCGCCCGAGAGCTCGCGGCCGTCCTTGAACCACTTGCCGAGCTGGGTGTGGTATCCCGCCGGCAGCGTCTCGACGAACTCCGCGGCCAGGCCCTGCGCCGCGGCGGCGCGCCAGCGCGCTTCGTCGTCGAAGGCGCGCACATCTCCCGCGCCAATGTTCTCGCCGACCAGCATTTGGTATCGGGCAAAGTCCTGGAAGATGACGCCGATTCGTTGGCGCAGAGTGGTCTCATCCCAATCCTTGAGATCCAGTCCATCCAGCAGAATGCGCCCTTGCGTAGGCTGATACAGGCGAGTCAGCAATTTGATCAAGGTAGTTTTGCCCGAGCCGTTTTGCCCGACCAGCGCCAGACTCTCGCCCGGCCGAACGTGCAGATCGATGCCGGACAGCGCCGGGGCGGTGGCGCCCGGATAGATGAACTCGACGTTCTCGAACCGAATCCCGTCGCCGGGGCTCGGCCCTTGCATGATATGGCCGCTGCTGCGACCGGTGGGCTGCTCCAGATATTCGTACAGATTGGACAGGTACAGGTTGTCCTCGTACAGGCCGCTGACCGCGGACAGTGCGGCGCTGACCGCCGACTGCCCCTGGCGGAACAACATCAGGTACATGGTCATCTGGCCCACGGTCATGGCGCCGAGCACCGTTTCCGCCGCGATCCACGCGTAGCCGCCGTAGAGTGTCGCGGTGCCCACGAGGCCAAGGCCGAAGCCCCAGCCGTCGCGGCGCAAAGTCAGGTCGCGATCCTCCCGGTAGAGGCGGGTAAATATATTGCGGTAGCGATCCAGCAGCCGCGGTCCCAGTTCGAATAATTTCACTTCTTTCGCGCTGTCTTCGCGCGCCAGCACGGATTCCAAATAGATCTGCATGCGCGCCTCGGGGGCGCGCCAGCGGAACAGGCGAAACGCTTCGCCCGAGAATTTCGCTTCCGCCAGAAACGCAGGCAGTCCGGCCAGAATCAACAGCACCACCGCCCAGGGGGAGAAGCGGATGAGCAGGCCGCCGAAGGACACCAGCGAGATGGCATTTTGCAGAAGGCCGAAGGTGCGCATCACCAGGCTCAAGGGGCGGCTGGAAGCTTCGCGGCGCGCGCGGGTCAGCTTGTCATAGAACTCCGAATCTTCGAATTGCGTCAATTCCA
>JANXZQ010000376.1 GCA_025355445.1 Gammaproteobacteria bacterium | reverse complement strand
CGTGCGCCCGACCCAATAACTCAGCATCGAGGCCGACCCGGAATAGAGGACCGCGGCCCACACCATGTAGCCGGGGATCTCTATTTGACGATCCGCAATGTGAAAGGCAAAATCGTTCGACAGTGACCATAATACTTTCACGAAGGTGATCAGCAGTATCGAGGATTGCAGCAGGCCGATGCCTAGGTCGGCCGACAGTTCGGTAAGGTGGCGCGCATCCTCGTGCATGCGCTGATCGGGGTTCACGCCCATGGCACCGGAATTGGCGAGCCGGAAAGCGCGGCCCGGCTGCAGCCAATTGCGGATCAAATCGCGGGCCAGTCCCTGGCGCAGGCGCAGTTTCACCGTTTCGGTAAGCCAGCGCTGCGCCACGTTGAGGACCAAGAGCGCGCCCGCGATCATGCCGAATACGCCCAACTGCACCAGGAATTGCGCAAAGTCGTGGCGCGACAGCGCATCATAGAAGGGCTGATTCCACGTATTCAGGCGTATCTGTCCGTAGGCGGTGACCGCGATGACGATAAATAGCGCGCTCGACAGGAAGATCAGGGTGTTGCGCACCGGCGCGGCCCACAGTGCCCCGATCATCATGCCGAGTTGCGGCACGAGGCGGGAATTGGCAATCTCTTCGGGGGTCGATTCGACGTTCATGCGTAGTCCGTGGGGCAACGTGATCAGACCATTATCGGGCAATGTGCGGGGAGGAGTGGAATTTTGAATCGAATCGAGCGCCTGATCGGCGCCATGACGTTGCAGGAGAAACTCGGCCAGCTGACCATGACAGCCTCGAGCTATGCGGTGACCGGACCGGTCATTGCCGGCGATTCCACCGAGGCGATCAAGGCAGGCACAATCGGCAATCTTCTCAATATGGTCGGCGCGGCGCATGTGCGGGAAATGCAGCGTCTGGCCGTCGAAGAGTCGCGCCTCGGCATTCCTCTGCTCATCGGCTTCGATGTGGTGCACGGGCATCGGATATTGTTTCCGATTCCCTTGGGGGAAGCGGCGCTGTTCGATCCGGAAACCTGGGCGCTGACGGCGCGCGAATCCGCGAAGGAGGCCGCGGCCGAAGGCCTGGCCATGACCTTCGCTCCCATGCTGGATGTGGCACGCGATCCACGTTGGGGCCGCAGTGCGGAGGGACCGGGAGAGGACCCCTGGCTGGCTTCACGCATCGCGGAGGCGAAGGTCCGAGGTTTTCAGGGCGAAGGCCTCGCTGCGGCGGACACTCTGGCGGCCGTCGCCAAGCATTTCTGCGCGTACGGGGCGGTGACCGCGGGGCGCGACTACGCGTCGGTGGATATCTCCGAGCGCACACTGCAAGAGGTGTACCTTCCGCCGTTCGGGGCGGCGGTCGCCGCGGGAGTGGCGGCGGTCATGCCGGCGTTCACCGACTTGGCGGGCGTGCCGGTGACCGCGAACCAGGAATTGCTGCGCGGCTGGCTGCGCGGCCGGTTCGGATTCAAAGGCGTGATCATCAGTGACTACAACGCGGTGGCTGAACTCATGCACCACGGGATCGCCGCCGATCTCGCGGAAGCTGCCGCGCTCGCGCTCAAGGCCGGTGTGGACATTGACATGATGGCCGATGCATACCGCCGCGGATTGCCGATCGCTCTGCAGCGGGGACTCGTGACTCTGGCGGATATCGAGGAGTCGGTGCGCCGTGTATTGCAGCTCAAGGAGCAGTTGGGGCTGTTCGATGATCCGTATCGCCGCGGCGCGCGGCCTGAGGCAGCCGCGGCCTTCAGCCACCGGCGCCGACTGGCGCGCAGCGTGGGCGCGCGCGCCATCGTCATGCTGAAGAACGACGCGGACACGCTGCCGCTCGCGGCCTCGCTGCGGCATCTCGCCGTGGTTGGGCCGCTGGCCGATGCACCGGCCGAGATGCGCGGCCCCTGGTGGGGCGCTGCGGATACGGATGGTCATGTCACCGTGGCGGCCGGTTTGCGCGCGGCCTTGCCGCAATGCCGGGTGCTGCAGGCGGCGGGTGTCGCCATTGAGAGCGAGGATGTTGCAGGGATTGCCGCGGCTCTCGAGGTGTGCGCGTCGGCGGATGCCATCGTGCTTTGTCTGGGAGAGGCCGCGACCATGAGCGGGGAGGCCGCAAGCCGTGCGCATCTGGGGCTTCCTGGACAGCAACGCCGCTTCGCCGAGGCCGTATTCGAAAGCGCCGCCGCGGCGCAGAAGCCGGTGATCGTCGTATTGTTCTCCGGCCGTCCTCTGATCGTGCCCTGGCTGGTGGAGAAGGCCGACGCCGTGCTCGCCGCGTGGTTCCTCGGCAGTGAGGCCGGCAATGCCATCGGCGACGTCGTGACCGGGCGTGTCTCTCCCAGCGGCC
>JANXZQ010000294.1 GCA_025355445.1 Gammaproteobacteria bacterium | reverse complement strand
GTCCAGGGTTTCCCTGGACTTGGGGTCTGCCCGCAGAGCCTCTGTCAGTTCCGCATGCACTTTGGCGAGATGGTCGCGTAAAGAGTTATTTTCCATAAATTTGAGTCCTGGAGAAATTGCACCCGTGGATTGCCGGCTATTGTGCCATTCGCTCGGGAGTCAGTCGGCCTACTTCAACATAGCCGGCGCCGGGCGTCGCAATGCCGCGATGAATCGCCGCGTAAGCGTCCTTGAGGTGATCATCGGCTCCATAGGGGGGATTGACGATCATCAAGCCACTGCCGGCAAGCCCGATTCCGGCGTCATCCGGATGAATTGCGAGGTCAGCGAACAACATTTTCGGGATGCGCAGCGCCTCGAAACGCGAATGCACCATGCTGCGCTGTCCCGCACTGCGGATCGGATACCACATCAGGTAGGTGCCGCCGGGCCAGCGGCGATAGGCTTCCGCGAAGGCCTGCAGCATCAGCTTCAATTCGTCCAGGCTTTCATAAGGCGGATCGATCAAGACCAGCCCGCGGCGCTCTTCCGGCGGCAGGAAGGCCTTGAGCGCCGCGTAACCATCGCCGATTTCGGTTCGAACGCGGCCGATGGACTCGATTTCCCGCTCAGCGGCGCGCGCCTCGGCGGGCATCAACTCGACGAACAGCGCGCGGTCCTGCAGCCGTAGCGCGCCCGCAATCAGCGCCGGTGAGCCAGGGTAGCGGGGCAAGCGCTTGCCGCGCCGCGCCCGGATCGAGGCGAAATAATCGGCCAGCGCCGTTTCACCGAGCCCGGTCTCGATCAAGCGCTGGATGCCGCGGTCGGCCTCGCCGGACTTTTGCGCTTCAGGAGCCTGCAGATCGTAGAAGCCGCGCCCCGCGTGAGTATCCAGTACGAATATCGCCGAGTCCTTTCGCTGCAGCGCGCCCAGGCAGTACATCAAGCCGACGTGTTTCGCCACGTCCGCAAAGTTGCCCGCGTGATAAATGTGCCTGTAGTTCAATGCGGGGTATTGTACCTATTCCTCTGCGTAACCGGCTTCGGGTTGGACCGCCTCCGCTCAATCCGGAAACTTCAATTCGCGCATTACCGCCTGGAAACGCGGCTCGTTGCGCAGGGGGTCCATGAGGGCGTCGGTCTTCAAATAAATCAGACCGGGATCGCCCAGGCGTCGAGCCTTTTCGAGCCATTCGAGAGCAGTCGCGCGCTCGCCCCATTGCGCGTGAATCTGAACATATTGATACGCGGAGGCGTCCCCGCCCAGTTGAACGAGCCGCGCCAGCGCCGCTGCGGCTGCGTCATGACGACCGAGCCGGCGATAGAGGACCGCCTGGCACACCCAACTTTCGTAGTAGTCAGGCTTCGCTTCGCACGAAGACTGCGCTTGGGTGAGATCGCCGCCCAGGAAATACGACAGGCCACGCCGAGCGTAAGCTTCCGCAGAGTGCTCGGGGTCCATCGCAATCGAATCTTGATAGGCCACAATTGCCTCCGGGTAACGATGTGCGGCGCGCAGCGTGTCGCCGAGCGCGCGATGACTGAGCGGATTCAGGGGGTCAAGTGCTACGTCGCGCCGGGCTGCGGCGATGCCCGCATCGGCGTGACCCAGCCAGCCCGCGAGGCGACTGCATTCGTACAGCGCCCGGTCGTTGTTGGGGGCCACCGCGAGTGCGCGGGTGCAGGCGGCATCAGCGGCGGCAAGCTCCAGACGACCTGACGCTAGTGTGCTCAAGGCGACGTGTCCCTCAGCCAGAGTGGGAGCCAATGCAAGAGCACGCTGCGCGTCTGTTCGGACGCCGGCGTCGATCCCCGGCTGAATCCAGTCTCCACTGTAATGAACTGCGCACTCCCAGACGCTCAAGGAGCGGCTGGCGTATGCCAGGGCAAAATCGGAGTCGAGCCGTATCGCCTCGCTAAAGGCATCGATGGGCGCGCGGCATTCTTCCCTCGTGGTAGCGGTGCGCGCAAGTTTCAGGCCGCGCAGGTACGCATCGAAAGCGGCGGCGTTGCGCGTGCCGCCGCCTTCGATTCTTGCGGAAACATCGCCGAGCAGAGTGACTTTGAGCACTTCGGCAACGGCTGTGGCGATCTCGGTTTGCAGCTGCAGCACATCGCCCAAGTCGCGGTCGTAGGTTTTCAACCACAGGTGAAAGCGTGACCGCGTTGATGAGCTGCGCGGTGATGCGGACCGTGTGGCCGGAGCGGCGTACGCTGCCCTCGAGAATATCCCCGACGTTGAGCTTGCGGGCGATCGTGCCAAGGTCAGTGTCCTTTCCTTGGAAAGAAAAAGCCGACGTCCGGGCTGCAACCTGCAGCCCGTTGATCTCAGCCAGGGAGTTGAGGATCTCTTCAGTCAGGCCCTCGGAGAAGTACTCCTGCTCCTTGTCCCCGCTCAAATTAATGAACGGCAGGACGGCAACTGAGTGTGCGGGAGGGGTGAAAGCAGCGACGTCGGCCGCAACCGTGGGGGACGACGCCGAAAGCTTTCCGATCCAGCCCCTGTCGATGGCGAAATACGCTACCGCTGAGAAGAGCAACACCGCGACTGCCAGCGACAGCCCCCTCGTCAGCGATCCGAAGGCTCGCCCCGACGTCCGGTCGGTTCCACCGGACCCGGCCTGGGGCCTTGTCGACGGTGGGATCTTCGCCGGTGTCTCGGACGACAACAGGCGCTTGATGCGGTCGACAAAGGCGGAGGTCGTCTCGCCAGCCGGCAGGCGCGTCCACTGCACCGCCCGGAAGAGGTCCGGGACTATCGCGTCTCTTTCACCCGTGCTGTCGACGACGACCGGCACAAGGAAGTGCTTCTGCTCGGCCATGTCGTGGGTTCGTTCGATGGCGAGCTTCCACTCGCGCCGAAAATAGCCTTCCAGCCGCTCCTGCGTATGTTGGGAGACGATTGGAATGAACAGAGCGCAGCCGCGGATCTCGCGCCGGATCTTCTGATCCCAAATATCCCCGCTTCGCAGTTCGCTCTGATCGAACCAGACCTCAATGCCGGCTGCGCGCAATGCATCGCAGATCTTTTGTGCGGCATCGGCATCCTGCGAGGCGTAACTCAAGAAGACCGCCGGTGACGGCTCCGCCATTGATCCATTGCTCCCTCGATCGGAAGCGGCAGCTTACTGTATTTTTGAGTGGCTGCTCACGAGGCAGCGCGCGGCGCACGCCACGACGTTGCCGCGGAAACGCCGCAGGACGGGCGAGACGCCTTTAGCGATTCAAATTTGCGCGCGGCCTCAAGCCGCCCGCAACGCCTCCGCCACCGGCAGTCGCGCAGCGCGCAAGGCGGGAAAGAATCCGCCGAGCAGCCCGATGACGCAGGCCCAAATGATCCCGCTGATAATCAAAGCGCGTGTGACGGTCAGCTGGAACACAACTTGCGCGAAGGCGCCGCCCAAGGTGCTGACGCTATGGCCGTTGAAGAACAGCCAGGCCAGCGATGCGCCAATGACGCCACCCAGTAGGGACAACAGCAGGGATTCAATCATCACTGACAGCAGTACCGGCAGGGCGCCGAAGCCGATGGCTCGTAAGGTGGCGATTTCCAGTCCCCGCGCGGCAACCGCTGAGTACATGCTGTTGAGGGCGCCGAACATGGCGCCAATCGCCATGATGATGGCGACCGTATTGCCGACGACGTTGATGGCCTTGGTGAGCGCTTTGGATTGCGCGGCGTAATATTCCGGCTCGCGCTGCACGTCGACTTTCAGCTGCGGATCGGTGGTCAGCGCATCCTTGAATCGGGTGAAATCCGCCGCACTCGTCAACAGTGCTATCGCGGAGCTGTAGCCGTTGCGCTCGACCGATGAGCCCACCGTATCGACGTCGGCCAGCAGTTCCGATTCATGCACGTCGCCGTTGCTGGTGAACGTGCCGGTAACGGTCCATTCGGCGTTGCGCAGATGCAGCACGCTGCCGACGGTCAAACCGCGGAATTGCTTGACGGCGCCGGTGCCGGCAATCAGCTCGCGCACCGCGGGATGAAACATGCGGCCGTCCACGATCCTGAGTTCCGGGCGCACCTCGGCGAGCTTGAGGCCGACGCCGCGGAGGGTGACGTTGGCATCCGTGCCGGTGTCGGCCTTCGGCACGTTGACCACCGTCACCAACTCGTTGGACAGCAGCGCTTTGCCGCTCGCATCCTTGGCGAGACCGGGGGCATTGCTGATGGTGTCGATGTCGGCGCGCGTCAAGTTGCTGTTGAGCTCGGCGTCGGAACCGCCGCGCAGGATGATGGCGCGATCGGCCCGGCCACTGTCGGCGAGGGTATGCTTGAATCCCGCGCCCATGGCCAGCACCGACACCAATACCGCGACCACCCCGGCAATGCCGATGACGATGACGCTGGAGGCGCCGAGTCGTTGCGGCAAGGTTTGCAGGCTCATCGAGAGGGCGGCGAATAGTTGCTTGAACATTGATGGCTCCTAGTGTCCTGAGTTAGAAGTTCGCACGCAAAATCGCTTGATACTTTCAAGAATCTGGTCAGCCGTTTTCGTCCATACGAATGGTTTCGCGTCGCGATTGTTGAGGGCAAGGTAGTCGCGGATAGCGCTTTCCAACTCCA
>JANXZQ010000284.1 GCA_025355445.1 Gammaproteobacteria bacterium | reverse complement strand
CGCAACGAAATATCGATTATTACGCCAGCCTTGCAAACTATTACACAATCTACGATTTACGACGGCTCAAGCCTGGCCAGACCTATCTCTATCTGCTGTGCTATGCGTGGCAGCGCTACCGGCAGCTTTCTGACAACCTGGTTGACGCGCTGGGCTACCACATGAAGCAGCTCGAAGACGATACCAAGGAAACTGCCAACAAGCAGGCCGTCAAGGCTCAAACCCAGCAACAACAAGCAGCGCCAAGGGTCGGCCAGCTACTCCTGCTATATGTGGACGATGCCCTCGAAGATGCCACGCCCTTCGGCTCGGTGCGGCGTCAGGCCTTCAGCATCATGCCGAAAGAGGCTCTGCTCTCGACCGGCCAGCGCCTATGCGAAAAACCTGTTAGCCAGATGGAGTTACGCTGGCAGGCAGTGGACAAACAATCCGGTCGTTGCACTAAGAACCTGCGCCCACTCGCCATGTCGCTCGACTTCGGCAGCAGCGCCACCAAGAGTCCATGGCTCTCGGCCCTGACTTGGATGAAAGGTGTCTTCACCCGGCAACAGCGGCTCGCGCAACGGCCGCTCGACGAAATTCCGGAGAACACCATCCCGAAGCGCTTGCGCACTTATCTGCTGGACTTCGACAAAAATGGCAATCCAACCAGCCTGCGGGGTGACCGCTACGAATTCTGGGTGTATCGGCAACTGCGCAAGTGCCTCGATATCGGCGACATATTCGTCGATGACAGTGTGCAACACCGGCACTTCGCCAATGAACTGGTTGCCCTGGATCGGAAGGCGGCGGTGCTCAAAGAACTGGATATCCCGTGGCTGCGTCAACCGGTCGGTGCCACCCTCGACACCTTGTTCACTGAGCTTGATACCCAGTGGCGATCTTTCGACCGGGAGTTGCGCCAAGGCAAGCTCAAACATCTGGACTTCGATCCGGTCAAGAAAGCCTTGACCTGGCACCGTCCCAAGACCGAACAGGACGAAATGCATAAGAGCTTCTATTCCAGATTCCAGGCGCGAGATATTGCCGATATCTTCCGTTTTGTAAACGCACAGTGCCGCTTTTTGTCGGCCATGACGCCGTTGCAGCCGCGCTATGCGAAAAAGATCGCCGATGACGATAGCCTGATGGCGGTAATTATTGCGCAGGCCATGAATCACGGCAATCTCGGTATAGCCGAGACCAGCGATATTCCCTATCACGTCCTCGAAGCCACCCATCAGCAACACCTGCGTCTGGCGACGCTGAAAGCGGCGAATGACCAGATCAGCAATTTTATCGCGCAGCAACCCATCTTTCCGTACTATTCGTTTGACCTTGAGGTGCTCTATGGCAGCGTCGATGGTCAAAAATTCAGCGCCGCTGACCCAACGCTGAAGGCGCGCTACTCGCGCAAGTACTTCGGCAAGGACCGGGGCGTCGTCGCCTATTCGCTGCTGGTCAATCACGTGGCGCTACAGACCGAACTGCTGGGGGCCAACCAGCACGAAAGCTATTGGGTGTTCGACATCTGTTACAACAACACCTCGGATATCGTGCCGACCACCATTACCGGCGACATGCACAGCATCAACAAGGCGAACTTTGCCATCCTGCACTGGTTCGGCATGAAGCTCGCCCCGCGCTTCACCAATCTACAGACGCAACTGGAGCATCTCTGGTGCGCCTGCGATCCAGAGGAGTACGCCAGGTTCTTCATTCAGCCGGCAGGAAGGATCGACCGTGAGTTGATTGTCTCGGAGAAAGACAATATCGACCGCATCGTGGCCACCCTGGGGCTCAAGGAGATGAGCCAGAGTACTCTCGTTCGTAAACTGTGCACTCTATCCGGAAACCATCGCACCCGCAAAGCCATCTTCGAGTTCGACAAGTTGGTCCGCAGCATCTACACACTGCGCTATTTGCGCGATCCACAACTCCAGCGAAACGTCCATCGTTCCCAGAACCGCATCGAGGCCTATCATCAGTTGCGCTCCGCGCTTTCGCAGGTCAGCGGCAAAAAGGAACTGATCGGACGTACAGACCTCGACGTAGCGATCGCCAACGAGTGCGGACGCCTGGTAGCCAATACCGTCATTGCCTACAATTCCATGCTGCTTTCGGGGCTGCTCAACCGATACCAGGCGGCGGACGACCGGAAGGTCCTGGAACTGCTCAAGCGGATATCCCCCGTCGCATGGCAGCACATCCACTTTCTCGGCCATTACGCTTTCCGAGACAAGCACCCCATCGATCTCGAGGCCATCCTCGCGTGGGTGAACTTGCAATAGCCCACTCCTTGATTACGGTATGGATCAATTCCGCTGTTTTGGGCTTACAACCCCATCTTGGCAACGGCCACCGGCAAACTGAACCCTAACAGGCGGAGGAGCGCGTTTTGGTAATACTGCTCCTTGTTCGCCCAGCCCTGAGCGATTTGCTGAGCGCGTTGCATCCGCTGCTGTTCCGCTTGCTGGCCGAATTTCCAGAGTGGATCGTTCTGCGGGTCCATTGGCGGCATGGTGGTTTAAAGCATTCTATCGCTGTTTGGGGGCTGTGATGCGTACGTGGGTCGTAAACATGGTGGTGGGCGGCCCGATGCGATCAAAGGTCAGCTTGATCCACTGACGCGCATATCCCAAAGGCCCCCAGAAAAAAGACTTGCCCGCGCTGATGAGGATCGATTCGACCAGGTTGCCTTGCGATTCCTCGCCGCGGCGCAGCCCGGTGAAATGATGGGGCGGCAAAGCGTATTCCTCGTGAAGGCTGATGTTTTCTCCGGTGGTGACGTTCACGCGGGGCGCTCCGGGCGGCTCTCCGGGAGAGGGCGGCGTGGTGCTCTTGGATTTGGAGCGGCTTTTCTGTTCGACTTTGATTTTGCCGAGACTGTTGGCGTACCAGACATTCGTGTCTTCATCGAGGTTCTGGCAGCCGAAACGGTTCTGCAGGTTGCCGAGAAGGGACTTCACCCGCGAATGTCCCGAGGTGTCGGATGCGCCAAACTCGGAATAAAAATTGTGAAGGTTCTGGGTCGCATAAACTGACAGGCCGCGTGCGCTGCGTGCGGTGGTCTGAAAATTCTGATCGTTCGATGATGCCCAGAATTGAGCTTCGTCGGCGGCAATGAAGATCGGGCGCAAAAGTGCGGCGTCGCCCTCCAGTCCGGGACGGCGTTCGACGGCGCGTTGGACTGAAAACTTCCAGATGACCCCGGCGATTTTCGAGATGAGCTTCCAGCTCATTTCGTTTACGTCCACGATGACGATTTTGCCCGCGAGCACGTCGTCAGGCGTGACGGTGCTTTCGGCCAGGAGCAAATCGTGCAATGGGTAACGGAGAAAAGAATCGAGGAGAACCGACAGAGTGATGGCAATGCTTGAGCGAGTTTTTGGGGCGAGTGTCGGCCACTCCCAAGTGAAGTATTTTCGGGCCTGCTCAATATCCCGTTTGCGCTCGGGCGGTGTTTTGCGCTCGGCCTCGGCGAGGATCTGCATGGAGCGGAGGCGGTCGGGCTCTTCCGCGTCGTTAAGGTTCTGAGGGAGACTTTGAACGAGGTCGAGAATGGTGCTGAGGTCAACGCCACCGGTGGCCACGGTGACCACTTCGAGGCAGTGGCTTAGCAACTGGGTCATGGCCTGATCGAAAAAATCCTGCTTGGCGTTCCGGGCCGAGATTTCGGCGGCCTGCATCAGCAGGAAGACAAGGTTTTGAATGACGGCATGCCCGGCGCCGCCGCGATTGGCTTCGTAGGTCAGAAAATTGAAGCCCTGCTCTCCAATCCGAAACTGGATAACATCGTGGGCGCGGCCCTCGGCCTCGGCGAGTTTCTGGTACTTGGCCGCATCGTCAGGTTTGGCGCAAAGGAAAACGCCTCCGAACCCGGCCCGGAGAAACGAGCGGATGACGTACTGGAATGGCCCGCTGGTTTTGCCGCCTCCGGTTCCCCCGGTAATCAACGTGCCAAGACAGGCCTGCTCCAACGTCCACCTGTCGAGCGGGGTAAGGCGTAACAATTCCAATGAGAGCGGCCATCTTCGCACAGTCTCCCGATTTTACCGGTTTACGGTGGAGCGTATTGACGGAGACCGGAGCCTTACTCGCTGACAGGTGGCGGGGACGGGAGAGGAAAAAACTGCAATTC
>JANXZQ010000170.1 GCA_025355445.1 Gammaproteobacteria bacterium | reverse complement strand
GAAGTCGGCGAGAATTGCCGGATCGGCCCCTTCGCGAGGCTGCGGCCGAACACGATATTGCATCGCGACGTGCACGTCGGCAATTTCGTGGAGATCAAGAGCAGCGAAATCGGGGTCGGCAGCAAAGCCAATCATTTGACCTATGTGGGCGATAGCCGGATCGGAAAAGGCGTGAACGTCGGCGCCGGCAGCGTCACCTGCAACTACGACGGCCAGAACAAGTGGCCGACCGTCATCGAAGACGGCGTGTTCATCGGTTCCGGCAGCATGCTGGTGGCGCCGGTGAGGATCGGTTCCGGCGCCACGATCGGCGCCGGATCGACCATTACGCAAAATGCTCCCGACGGCGAACTCACTCTGACGCGTGCCAGGCAAACCACGATCGCCGGGTGGAAACGGCCGGTCAAGCACAGTGAGGCCGACAAGACCGCCGTCATCGATGCGGCGCTGAAGAAGCCCGCCGGCTGATCCGGACGGCGGCGCTTTTGCGCCGTCTTTACATCTCGATGAGCGAGCAGCCGCTTCTTTTGACGGCTTTGATATGCGGCTGCGTGTAGTCTTCCAGGCATGAAAGCTACCGCCCTTGCCCTTTTGGCCACCTCCCCTCTGCTGCTCGCGATCAATCTCGCCCATGCGCAATGCAGCGCCCCGCTCACCGAGCAATTCACCACTGTGCAACACCTCGTTGACTCGCTGCGTCCCGACAAGCCCGGACAGGCACGCGTTGCCGCTTCCGATGGCTCGGAGTACACCGCGGCGCAGTCGCTCTGGATGAAGGGCCGGATTCGATTCGTCCGGCGCGCCTGTGGACGCGGGGACGAGGCATCTGCCGCGGCGGCGCTGGGCAGTGTTTCAGGTCTATTGATGAAGCATCGCCGCACCTGATGCGGCCGCGCCGGCCGGCGCAAATGGTTTTAACAACTTCCTTACAGAGCTGGGGAATTTGTTGACAACCTTTGACGCTGCGCTGCTTCAGAATATTTTTCACACTTAATGGGAGCTTCCTTCGGGAAGCCAAATCTGATGGCGACAAATCGCAATTTTCGAATGTCTCGCGTGATTCTCTTCGGCTTGCTGGCGCTGACCGTGAGGTCATTTGCCGACGATGCGCCGAGCGCACCGATGTCCGTCGCCGCAGACCCCGATGGACCCGCGGAGGGCTGCGCAAAAGGTTCGGAGTCTTCCGGTTTTTTCCGGCGACTCAAGGACAGTTATGAGTCACACCTGGCGTGGAACGGTCCCGGCGCGAATGTGCCGCCGGCTGTGGTCGCCGGCGGGGCGGAGGTTCCCGAGTCCATTCCACCGTGGCCCTATGCGACTTGGAACGTTGGCGGAACCCCGGCGATCGGCACTGAGAACATGTACTACAGCGCTCTCATGGACGCATTGTATTGCGGCAAGGGCGGCAAAAAATTGAAAGACGGCCGCTTCACGGTCTATGGATGGCTGGAACCTGGCGGCAATGTCAGCACTTCGCACACCCGCTTCAACTATGTGAACGGCAGCGGTGGAAATTTCCCGGCGGCGTATTCGTTCGAACCCAACGCCGCGCAGCTCGATCAGGTCGCCGTGTATTTCGAGCGTGTGCCCGACGAAATCCAACGCGATCATTTCGACTGGGGTGGCCGGCTTACGTTGTTGTACGGAACCGACTACAAGTACACTTTTTCCCAGGGCATTTTCAGTAATCAATACACGAACGAGACCCGACAGTACGGCTTCGATCCCGTCATGTACTACCTGGATTTCTGGCTGCCGAAAATCGGCATGGGTACGAATGTCCGCGTGGGGCGCTACATCTCCATTCCGGACATCGAGGCCCAGCTCGCGCCGAACAATCTCACGTACAGCCATTCGTTGCTCTACACGTTCGACCCGTACACCCAACAGGGCGTCGTCGCGACCACCAAGCTCAGCAAAAATTGGCAGATTCAAACCGAGATCAACAGCGGCAACGATGTTGCACCCTGGGTGAAAAGCGAGCGGCACCTGACTCCGGCAGCCTGTATTCAATGGACCTCGGATTCGGGAAAGGACAGCCTTTATCCCTGCATGAACGGCATCAATGACGGGAATTGGCGCTGGAACAACGTGCAGCACGCCGTGGCCACTTGGTATCACAAGTTCAATTCTCAGTGGCACACCGATACGGAAGCCTGGTACATGTGGCAGAGCCGCACGCCGAACGTGCAGAATCCGGCGGGCCTGGCCATGATTGCGCAGCGCTATTCCTACCTCAAAGTCGGCGCTCCGTCAGGGGCAATCTGCAACCCAGCGCTGGTCACTTGCTACTCGTACGAATGGGCCATCGTCAATTACATCAACTATCAGTACGGACCGCGCGATATAGTTACGTGGCGGACCGACTTCTTGAACGACGCCCGAGGCCAGCGCACGGGATTCAAGACGCGCTACGTGGAATTCGATCTCTCCTATACGCACTGGGTCGGGGATTTGATCGAACTGCGTCCCGAGCTGCGCTTCGAGCATTCGCTGGACGTGGATGCTTACGACAATCCCTTCCTGACACCGGGAATGGGGAAGCACTCCCAAGCCATGATCGCCATGGACGCGATCCTGCACTTTTAGCGCAAGCGCGGATTCGGCATATGCTCATCAGGCCGCGGCCTGCGCCGCCGCCGGCGCCACCAGCAGCGCTTTCGCGTACATGGCGTGCAGGCGTCCGACGCCGCGCGCCAGGTGCATAAGTAGAGTCAGCAGCAGCACGCCGACCAGAACCATGAAGGGCAGCGCCCACAGCGAATCGAGCCATATCGGATTCATGTGTATGTCGTCGGGCAGGCCGAACCAGTCGAGGCGGCTCGCGATTTCGACCAGCGGCGCGAATATGAAGGCGAGACTCACCGCCAGCCCGACCACCGCCATGACGAAGTACGCGATGCCGAGCGGCAGCATCAATATCAAGTAGGCGAGCGTCGTCCAGGTGCGCCGATCCTTGAGCATATGGCCGACGCGCTGCCAAAATCCGCCGGCAGTGCCCTGATGCACGGGGCGGCGCGGCATGCGCTCACCGGTCATAGCCTCGATCAATCGCCCCTCGGCCAGCGACACCACGCGGGTCAACGCGATGAACATGAGAAAGAACGGTATTCCGATCACGAGCACGGACAGGCCTGCCGACAGCGCCAGGCCGGTGACCGAGAACGTGAAGTAAATGACACCGGTGGCGAGGGATAGCAGCATGAAGAACAGCGAGGTATAGGCGCGCGGATCCAAAAACACGCCGAAAAACGCACCGGCGCCGCTCTTGGGCAATTTGCGCGGTGTCGTCATCGCGGCCTTCACCTTCGCCTCGGTGTCGCGGTAGGCGCTCGCCACCTCGTCGGGAGCCCCGTACGTGGACGCGATCAGTTCCAGCACGTCGGCTTCGGATTTGTCCGGATGCGCCGCCGACCTCCGCACGCAAATATTCCTCGGCGTCGTAAAGCGCGTCCTGAATGAGCGCGGCGTCTTCGCCGGCGAGCTCCTCGCGCAATGCCTTGAGATATTGATCGATGGAACGCGGCGCGCTGCGGGTCATGGCGGATTTCCTTTTTCAATGAAGCGATCGACGAAGCTGCGGGTTCCAGCCCAGATGGCTGTCCATTCCGCGAGCACGGTTCGACCTTGATCGGTAATGCGGTAGTAGCGCCGGGCGGGTCCGGCATACGAGGGGACGATGCGGCTGGTGAGCAGATTCGCGGCCGACAGAGCACGCAGCACCGGGTAAATGGTGCCCTCCTTGAAGATCGCGACGCCCGCATTGGCGTTCGCCAGCCGCTTGGCGATTTCATAGCCGTAGAGGTCGTCAGTGGATTGCTCGAGCACGGCAAGCAAAACCAGGCCTACCAGGCCTCCGTTAAGGTCTTTTTGGAATTTCTTGCCGTTACTATCGTCCATAAGCTAATACTATACAAATACTAATAGTAGTTAGTAAATAGTATCGTCATGTTTGCAGTAGGGCGGCTGGGATGGCTAGGGAAGTAGGCCCTGTCTGGAGGCCTCGCGCCTGTGTCTGACCTGTGCCCTGGACTTCCGATCTACGTCGGGCACACTAGGCAGCCTTTTTAGTCCGGGGACGGAGCAGGCCTTATGTGTGGAATCGTGGGTGTGATTGCAGAGCGCAACTCGGTGCCGATACTCATGGAAGGCCTGCGGCGCCTGGAATACCGCGGCTATGATTCCGCTGGTATCGCCGTAGTCGAAAGCGGCCGGGTCGCTCGCCTGCGCACCGTCGGAAAGGTCAAGATTCTGCAAGACGCCCTGGACGCCGCCCCTATTGCCGGGCACGTCGGCATTGCGCACACCCGCTGGGCGACCCATGGAGTCCCCACCGTCAACAATGCTCACCCGCACATCTCCCGCGACGGCGTCGCCATCGTGCACAACGGGATCATCGAGAATCACGAGGTGCTGCGCGCCGACCTCAAAGGGCTGGGTTACACCTTCACCTCCGAGACCGATACCGAGGTCATCGCTCACCGCATTCATCATCATCTGGCCTCCTCGGCCGATCTATTCGAGGCGGTACGCAAAACAGTGGCCGACTTGCGGGGCGCCTATGCCTTGGCAGTCATCAGCGAATCAGACCCGGAGTGCGTGGTGGTGGCCCGTCAAGGCTGCCCCGTCGTCATCGGGCTCGGCGTTGATGAGAATTTCGTCGCATCCGATGTCGCGGCGCTGCTGCCCGTTACCCGCCGCTTCATGTTCCTGGAAGAGGGGGATGTCGCCGAGATTCGCCGTACCTCGATCAAGATTCTCGATGCCGCGGGCGCGCGCCGCGCGCGGCCGATCCGCGAAAGCGAACTGCCGGCCGACGCGGTGGAGCGCGGCCAGTACCGGCATTTCATGCTCAAGGAAATTCATGAGCAGCCGCGCGCCATTGCCCAAACCCTGGAGGAGCGGGTCGCGGGCGGCAAGCTGCTCGATGCCGCCTTCGGCCCGGGCGCGGAACAAGTTTTCAAGAAGGTCAAAGCCGTGCACATCGCCGCCTGCGGCACCAGCTTTCACGCCGGCCTGGTCGCCAGCTACTTCATCGAGCAGATTTGTCGCATACCGGCGCGGGTGGAAATCGCCAGCGAATACCGTTATCGCGATCCCGTCATCACGCCGGATACCCTGTTCGTCACTATTTCCCAGTCCGGCGAAACGGCCGACACACTGGCTGCTTTGCGCAACGCTAAACAGGCGCAGTATCTGTCCACGCTCACGATTTGCAATGTGGCCGAAAGCTCCATGGTGCGCGAATCGGGTCTGGTGCTGCTGACCCGCGCCGGACCCGAGATCGGAGTTGCATCGACCAAGGCTCTCACGACCCAGTTGACGGCGCTGGCCATGTTGACCATCGCGCTGGCGAAAAACGGCAGCGCAGCGGTACAGGAGCGCGATCTCGTCTCGCAACTGCTGCAATTGCCAGGCCTGGTCGAGAAAACGCTGCAACTGGACGCGGTTATTCAAGAGCTCGCCAAAGTTTTCGCCGACAAGCACCACGCATTGTTTCTCGGCCGCGGGCCGCTGCACGCCATTGCCATGGAAGGTGCGCTGAAGCTCAAGGAAATATCCTACATTCACGCGGAAGCCTATGCAGCCGCGGAACTCAAGCACGGGCCCCTCGCGCTGGTGGATGAGGACATGCCGGTGGTGGCGGTGGCACCGAACAATGAACTTCTGGAGAAGCTCAAGTCGAACCTGCAGGAAGTGCGCGCACGCGGCGGACAGCTATTCGTGTTCGCGGATCCGCAGGCGCGCATGCACAGCGAGGAGGGCGTGACCGTGATCGAGATGCCGGTGGCCGCGTCAGCGCTGCAGGCGCCCATCATTTTTGCGATTCCCTTGCAGCTGCTTGCCTATCACGTGGCAGTCCTCAAGGGCACCGACGTCGATCAGCCGCGAAATCTGGCGAAGAGTGTCACCGTCGAGTAGGGGTCTGCGCCGCGAAGCGCTATTGTGCGTTTCCGCGGCAACGCCTGTGGATAACTACGCGGAATCGCGAGCTGTTAATTCGAAGGATCGACGAACGGCGTGCCAGGCTTACTGACATAGGTCAACGAAGACGCGACTCGCGATCGCCCGATTGTTAGGCGGCGACTTCTTCGTACGAGAAGTGGGGCGCATCTGCGCGCTCGGAGGCGTGCTCTACCGTGATTGAGCAGATATGCCCATGCGCATCGACGTCGAGAAGCGTGTTCTCATCGAGATCGCGCGTTTCCGCAACAGGAGCATCGCGAAACTCGATCAAGAGAGTGTCAGTATCGGCAAAGTATCGTACTTTCATAGGACAAATCCGCAGTCGAGAAAAGCATTGTGAACAGTCTCTCCGTCAGACAATAGGATAACCCGAAGATACCGGTTTTCCATCTCCGGAACCTCGACCCAGCGCCGGATTCGGCCATCAGCCTGGCGAAATTCGCGAATAGCCCGCTCAATCCACTCGTTCTGGACGATGCTTCGATCGGGACGCTCGCGCATGGCATCAAAATATGCTGTTGTTTTCATGGGCGCGGCCGCGCGGAAGCAAGGGAGTGACTTCCCGTCTAACGATGAGGTTGACCAACACGAGCTCGCGCTGCCGACAAACAGAGCTGATTTATCGAGATCATCGACACTCTCCGTCGTCCAACAGCGACTTTACAGCTTTACCAAGTAATGTTACCGGAGGTATTCCCGGGAGCAGTCGGCTACCGGGCATCCGAAAACACTCTTCGCCACAATACGTATTGCGTGGCCGGGACCCGCGACGCCAATCAGACCACACCTCATCATTCAATATGCTTACACTCACGAAATTACCGATACCGAGGCTTCGTTTTGGTAATTGGAAGGATGACGGTCGAGAAGTCTGGCGTCGATCTTGCGGCCTCGAAGTAGCTGATCCGATCAGTGATATATCGTAATAGTTTCACCGGGAACCAGTGCCTTGAACCCCCGGAAGCACTCCTCAAAGTAACTGTTCTTCCCACCGCCAAATTTGCGCCTGTCTCGAAAGCCGCGCACCTCGAGCTGATCGGTGGTGCGGTCGGCGTATTGCATGGAAATGAGAATGGGCTGCTCGGTCTGGAATTCAGCAAACAATCGGCTCGCCGGCTCAGATTGGATCAATGCGACGATGCCACCATCGGCATTTGGCACGCCCCGAATCTCGGCGACAATGGGATCCGCCACACCATGCAAAGTGAAACTCATTTGGGTGATGGGTGCTCGAGGCTTGCGCTTGTGATCCGTCACGTCGAACGTCCCCGCCGAAACTCCGGCCGCTGCGCGATCTGGAGTGAAGATTTGGTCGATGTTGAAATCCCACTCGACGTGCGGATTCGCTCTACTGCTATGGTTACCGCGAATGGCAAATCCGCAGAGCCGCCTGCTGGAAGGCTTACTGGTCTTTACAATGTTTCAGCCGGTGTGGGAGGTCTCCATGGCAACCCCGCCAAATTGAAACTGCACGTCATCGCTATCGAGCCGGGTGGGCGTCTGAGCGCGGCCGAGCATCGGCACTAGTAGTATCGCAAGACTAATCAACGATCTGCATTCCAGATTGCTTTTTTTCACCTAAACCTCCTTGTCGCGGCACCAATTGCGAAGGCGTGTAGACGCGCCTGATCCGTGAATTGGTTAGGTTATGTCGGCGCAATTACCATAGCGCGGGTAGCATACCTCTACCGGAAAAGTGAGGCAATTCGACCGCATAGTTTGACTCGCTTGCCGCCGCCCGCTTAACCTTCAGACGCGCTCTGCCCCGCATTTCAAGCATTCAAAGGCATGTATGGACCATCCGCGGGCCGCAACGAGATCTTCAAGCCGTGGCTAAGACCTCTTTCGATGCGGCTTACTTTCGCAAGTACTATTTCAATACGGGCACTCGCGTCACGAGCCCGGCTGAAATGCGTGGCCGTGCGCAACTGATTGCCGCGATTCTGCGCCATGCCAATATCCCGGTGCGCAGCATTCTCGACGCCGGCTGCGGGATCGGGCTGCTGCGCAAAGCCTTCGTTGCCGCCATACCGCGTGCCCGCTATACGGGCCTCGAGAACAGCGAGTATCTCTGCACCCGGTACAAATGGATCAAAGGGTCGGTGACCGATTTCGCGCCGCACTCGCCGAGCGACCTGGTGGTGTGTTACGACGTGCTGCAATATCTGGACGACCGTGACGCATCGCGCGCCATCGTCAATCTCGCAAGACTCTCCAGAGCGGCGGTGTACGTGTCCGCGCTGACGCGTGAAGACTGGCGCGAGAACTGCGACCGGGCCCGCACCGATCGCGCCGTGCATCTGCGCCCAGGCGACTGGTATCGGCGGCGATTGCAAAAACGCTTCAATTATCTTGGCTTCGGCGTCTGGCTGCGCAAAGATGTGAGTGCGATCCTCTGGGATCTCGAGCGACCCTAAGGCTGTAGGTCCATATCTTCAGGCCTAGAGATCGTCAAGAATCCATTTCACCAGCGCCGCATGCACCGACTCGCCTCCGCCGGAGTCGGCACGCGCATGATTGACCAGGCACACGAGGACGTAGGTCTTCCCGCTCGCGGCGGTGACATAGCCCGCGACTCCGCTGACGCCGTCCAGGTGTCCTGTTTTCAATCGCGCGGCGCCTGCCGGAGTCATCTTCATGCGGGACCGTAAAGTGCCGTCGACGCCTGCCAGCGGCAGGGAAGCGAGAAATTCCGGCGCGTAGCGGCTGTGATAGGCGGCGCTCAGCACCTTCGCCATTTGGAGCACCGAGATATGAGTTCGGTGCGACAGCCCCGAACCATTGTCAATGTCCATGCCTTGCAGATCGAGTCCACGTTCGCGGCCCCAGTCGGACATGGCGGCGGCGCCTTTTTCGAGCGTCGCAGGAGCACCCATATGCTCTTCTCCCATGGTCAGCAGCAAATGGCGTGCCATTAAATTACTGCTGAATTTATTGGTCAAGCGCACGATCTCGCCCAGGGTCAAGGAGTCGAAGCTCAAGAGCGCCTGAGCGTCCGGCGGCGCCGCTTCCACCCGCAGCTTGCCGGTGAACTTGCCGCCCAGTTCGCGCCATAATTCGACGAAGGTGCCGAATGCATAGGAGTTCGGATGCAGCAACACGCGGGCGAAGCTGCGTTCCGCGCAGTGCGGCGACAATGCGCCGCTGAATACCACGTGGTCCCAACCCGCCGAGTCCACTTTGAAGTCCACTCTGGCGGCGGAAGCGCTGCAGCGCCCGGCAACGAAGCGCACGTGATTTTCGATCGACAGATTGCCGGGAGCCGGACTTGCGATGATATCGATGCGCCGTGCTGCGGCGTTCGGCACCACACGAAATTCGATGGACTGGAAGTTCACCATGAGTGCATTCGGCAGAACGTTGTAAGAGCGATTCGGCTTGCCATCGAACTCCGCCGGATCCTCGGGCGGCAGAGCGTACGCCGTATCGTCAACCACGATGTCGCCATGGATCTCCTTCAGTCCCTTGGCGCGCAACTCTCGGGCGAAGCTCCACCATCGCTCCAAGGTCATGTAGGGATCGCCGCCGCCCTGCAGAATCAGATCTCCGTCGAGCACGCCTTCATTGAGATCGCCCCGGAACGAAGCTCGCGTATGCCAGGTATAGCTCGGTCCCAGCAAGTCCAGGACGGCGAACGTCGTAACCACCTTGACGGTGGATGCGGGGCTGCGCGGCGTGTCCGGATTCTGGCTCAGGACCAAGCGTCCGGAGTCCGGATCGATGACGGCGAAGCTGACCGCGCTCGGCGGCAGGCGCTGCGCAGCAATGGCTTGCGTCACAGCGGCGGGCACGGCGGTGCCGCCGGCGCTCCAGCACCATGCCGGTATGATCCAGATCAGCGCAAGCGCGGCTCGCTGCATCACATTCAATCGACATGCTTTCGAATTCAATGCGCCTCTCAATTCAACGGCAACGTAATTCTTGCCCAGGCGCGGGACCACCAGCGGAGATAAAGCATCAATCCCAGGCAGCATACATAGGTCAGCGCGGCAAACCAGCCGCCGATCGCGCCCAAGCCGTACTGCGGCAGCCAATTGACCCAACCGCTGCCCGGTGCAAACGAGAGACTGTGCGCCAGCGGCACGAACAGCAGCCACGACAGTGCCAACACCATGATGGCAGGCAGGCGCACATCGCCCGCGCCCCGCAGGCACGCGCCGCTGCTGATGTTGAAGCCATCGAACAGCTGATACCCGGCGGCAATCCACAGCAGCACGCTCGCACGCGCCACGACGCGCGCAGCTTGAGGATCCGCGCTATTCGCAAAAAAGGGCAGAATCCAGGGGCCGATCAATGCGATCAGCACGCCGATCACCCCCATGTAGAGCACTGATATCCAAATGATTCCATTGCCCACTTTGAAGGCCCAGTCGCGGCGATGGGCGCCGATCGCCTGGCCCACGAGAGTGGTGCCCGCCATGGCGATGCCCACGGCGGGCATGTAGCAGAAGGACGTGAGCATCATGACGATCTGGGTGGATGCGCCGTCAATGGTACCCAGGCGCACCTGCATCAACTGAAACAATGCGAAGCCGAGGATATCCGCGGCTATCAGCAATCCCATCGGGAAGCCCAGATTGAACTGGCGCAGCAGCGCCCGCCAGTGAAGCCGGGTGGTGAGGTGCGAAGCGTAGCGCTGTCGGGTCGCTTTACCCAGGAACAACACCGCCGCCGCGGCTACACCGATCAGCTGCGCCGCATCGGTCGCCCAGCCGGAGCCGGCAATCCCCATCCCCCAGTCGAACATGAACAATTGATTGAGGAGCGCATTCGTGACCGCGACGGTCACCGTCACCCACAGCGTAATCATGGGCCGGCCCACGCCATTGAAGAATCCGAGCAGCGACCAGAGGGCAATGCCGAGAGGGCCACCCAGCATGCGCGGCTGCCAGTACTGCAGCGCCAGACGCAAAGTGTCATCGGGAATGTCGAACGGCGCGAAAATCGACATGCCGGTCAGGCTAAGCAATACGAACAGCGGGGTCGTGAACAGCGAAGCCCAGAGAGCGGTCCATGTCGCCTGCGATGCGCGCGTATAGCGGCGTCCCCCATAGGCCTGGGCCACGGAGGTCTGTACCGATAGACCGATGCCGCCGAACAGAACCACGCATACCAGAATCGGCCAGTACACCGCGCCGATGGCGGAAGTGGCGGCAGGCGACATCCGTCCTATGAACCAGGTATCGGTCGCGTTCAATACCGCCTGGACGGCGCTGTTCACCATGAAGGGAAAAGCGAGTGCGGCAACGGCGGGGTAGTCGAGCCGCGGGCGGCCGCTCGAACTCAAGCGCATTCCGGGGAGTAGTTTTATGTGCTCGTCCATCCCGCGTAGGATGCGGCAATGAAACCAAAGATGCGACGCAATTTCTCCGGCACATTCGTGGCGCGGGATCTTGGCCGGGGAACGTGGCGGCTGTCGGGCCGCGAGCCTGCGCCCATCGATATCCTGCTGAAGGGCGTGCAAAGCGGCACCGCAGACGCCTATCGTCCTGGCGCCTTCAGCGAAATCGAACTCGAGTGGCAGGACGGGGCCGTGCTAATGAGCCTGACGTCGGCGCAGCGGCGGACCTCCATCAAGATGCAAAGCGCCATCGTGCACGAGCCTCTCGCTCATCTGTACGATGCGCTGCCATTGGTGGGATTCGACAGCAAAGCGCGGCGTTTTTGGCGCTGGGTATTTCCGCTGGTTCGCATCCCCGGCGGCCGCTATCTGCTGAACGTGTTGGCGCGCCGCACTCGCAGCCGCGATTGAATCTGCGATCCACATCACACAGCTGCGTGGATATTGCCAGGCCCGTAGGGAAAACCCTGTACTTATTACGTTGAATTGCGACTCCGATCAAAGACGCTGCGGCGCCCCTGCAGCACATTAAGTCGTGAGTTGCATACCATCGAAATCGCCAGGATGGCAGTAGTGCTGGAAACCAAGTCAAACGCGATCGAGAGCCCCGCCGTGGACGCCTCGTTCGAGCCCTATGGCCGTTTGCTTCGCATGCTCATGCCGAGTTTGCGCGGCGTGGTCGTGCACGACGGCTTCTCCAACCTGGTGTGGGCCTCGGATGAGTTGGATCTCGCCGATGAGCCTGAGGTGATAAACGCGGCCATCGCCAACGCCTTGTCGGATACGGCGGAATTCGCCGGCATCGTGCGGACGCTCGACGCCGACCGGGCCGTCTATTCCTTTGCAATACGCGGCGAGCAGATCGAGTTGCTCGGGGTCGTCAGCCTGATCGCCCGCCTCTCCGGCTCGCTGACGGAAGCGCGGCCTTTGCAGACGGTGCGCCAACTGGTACAGCCGGCACTGGAGTGTCTGCGACGCGAGCTCTCGCTGCGCTCCAAATTGGGTTCTCGCGAGCGCGATCTCGGCGTGCGTGAACGCGACCTCAACCTCATGCTGGAAATATCCTCGCAACAATCGACGTCTTCGAACGACACCGACGAATTCAGCCTGATCATGAAGACCGGGCTCGAGCGCACGGGCTGCGCGCTTGCGGCGTTGTGGGTGCCCGACAAGAACATCGCGCTGTCGCTGACCCGCAGCGGCCAGCCCATGTCACCTGAATCATTGCAGCGGGCGCAGCAGCATTTGATGGCCTGGATGCAGCTACAGCAGCGCACCATCGTAATCAATCATATTTCCAAGGTCGCAAGCGACGTGGCCGCACCGTACAAGATCCTTGCCTGTCCGGTGCGGCATTCCTCGGAACGGGTCATGGGCGTGCTTGCCATGTTCAATCCGCCGAGCGCGCAGGACTTCGACCTGCATCAAACGCGTATCGCCGAAGCCCTGGCGAAGCGGGCGACCAGCATCATTCAGGCTCAATACGACGCCAGCACCGGCCTGATGACCCGCCAGGCTTTCGAAGGCCAGGCCGCGGCCCTGCTCGCGTCCACGGCAACGGCTGGCCCCCACATCATCCTGTACCTCGACATCGATCGTCTGCATGTCATCAACGAGACCTTCGGCATGCACGTGGGCGACGATGTGATCGCGAGCGTAGCCGAGTGCATGGCCAAGGCGCTGCCTACGGGCGCCTTGTCGGCACGTATTTCCGGAGACCGGCTTGCCGCTCTGATACCGAGGACCAGCATGGAAGCGGCGGCGGCCGCCGCCGAGAAAATTCGCGCTGCCGCCGCCGCCATCGTGCCGCGTGCCGGCCAAGGCTCTTTTGAGGTGTCCGTGTGTCTCGGCGTCGCGCCCATAGGCCGCTCGGACAACGCGCTTGCTCATGCCTTGGCGACCGCCGAGATCGCCTGCAAGGCTGCAAAGGATCGAGGCCGTGATCGCGTCGAGATATTCCAGGATTCGGATCAGAGCATCATCCGCCGCCACACCGACATCATGGTCATCGGCCAGTTGCGCGACGCGCTCGCCAATGACAGTTTCCGTCTCGACGCACAGCCCATTCTGCCGCTGCGCGGCAACTATGGCCGGCCGCGTTTCGAATTGCTGATCCGCATGCTGGGTGACCGCGGCGAAATCATTCCGCCCGGCAAGTTTCTCTCCGCGGCCGAGCGCTACCAGCTCATGCCGACCATCGATCGCTGGGTGGTGCACCGCTCTTGCCGGCTGCTCGGTGCGCACAGCGCGTCGGTGGGCGAGGACATTGCCCGTTTCGCCATCAACCTGTCCGGCCAATCTTTGCAGGACGACACATTTCTTCCGTACGTGATCGACGAGATCAAGGCCAGCAATCTGCCGCCCGGTGTCCTTTGCTTCGAATTGACCGAGACCGCTACCATCGGCAACCTGGTCAAGGCGCAGAATTTCATACGCAATCTGCAGGATCTCGGCTGCCAGTTCGCGCTCGATGATTTCGGAACCGGCGTAAGTTCGCTGGCGTATCTTAAGGATCTATCGGTCAACTATCTGAAGATCGACGGCAGCTTCGTGCGGGATGCCATCGTCAATGCGCGCTCCGAGTCAATGATCAAGGCCATCGCGCAGCTGGCGAAGGTCATGTGCATGGAAACCATTGCAGAGTATGTCGAGACCGACATGCTGCGCGCGCGGATGGCGGATTTGGGGGTCGACTACGGCCAAGGCTTTGCGATGGGCAAGGCACAACCCCTCGAGGAGCTGCTGCAGGAATTGGCAATCTACGAAGCCACCGTCAGTGCCTGGGCCGGCGAACCGAAGTCAGCGTAATCCTACATTTAATTGCTTGAAAGCACTCTGGCGCGCCCGCCCGCGCCGTGCCGTAATGGATACTCACCCTTGGCGGAGCCTACCATGCTGATACTGACTCGCCGTACCGGAGAGAGTTTGCGCATCGGCGATGACGTAGAGGTGACAGTCATGGCGGTGAACGGTTCGCAGGTGCGCATCGGCATCAAGGCGCCGCGTCACGTCGCCGTGGATCGCGAGGAAATTGCGGAACGCAAGCAGCGCGACCGCGAGCACCCGGCTCCTTAAGTCTCCAGCGCAATTCCCTAGCGCATCGCTGAAAATTCCGCAAGAATTCGGCGGCAAGTAATTTGCCGCTTGTGTTTGTGGCCTGCTTCGGGCACACAATAGCCAGAAGCCGGGCTCAATCAAAAAATCGAACGAGGGGACAATCGTCGCCGGCGGGGTGCCGTCGGGGCGCGTTATTCATGACAACTCCAACCTATGCGCCCGAACTGCTCGTGCAAACATGGTTCAATACCGATCGACCGCTGCTCATATCCGCCCTGCGGGGACGCGTGGTCGTACTCGTCGCATTCCAAGTGCTGTGTCCGATCTCGGTTGCCGGCGCTGTGCCTCAGGCGCAGAGAATTTTCGAAACCTTCGAGCCGAGCGACGTCGCGGTGATCGGCTTGCACGCCACATTCGAGCATCATGACGCCTTCAGTGCGGCGATGCTCAAGGCCTTCATCCAGGAATACCGCCCAAGATTTCCGATCGCGCTGGATCAGCCCAATCCGTCGAGTCCCATCCCATTCACCATGGAGCGATACAAGATGCGCGGCACGCCCAGCCTCGTCTTGATCGACCGTCACGGAGTCGTTCGCAAGCACGCATTCGGCGCGGTGGATGATCTGCGGATCGGCGCCGAGATCGGCGCACTCACGCAGGAATCGGCCGCCATAGCATTGGCCCGAAGCTCAGCCGCTTAAGGAGCGAACCGCATTCGAATACGCGCGCGTTGCGCCACGGGCTTGCCGTCCCGCACGATGGGCCTATAGCGCCACTGAGATAGCGCGCCGATCGCGGCGCTCTCGAACGCTCCGGGGACGCTGGTGGCATGTACGGCCACGTCCGTGACCTGTCCGCTTTCGGCGACCGTAAAATCCAGTTCGACCCAGCCTTCAACCTTGGCGAGCTCGGCTGTCTTCGGATACTGGGGCTTCACCGACTTGATGGGCTCAAGGTCACCGGCCGCGGCGACGTTGGTCAAGAATTGTTGCCGGTGTACGGCCGTGTCCAGGTCGTGCCGGGCCCAGGCGACCACGATGATCAACCCCAAGACTCCGATGGCGCCGCCGATCAAACGGCCGCGATTGGACCGGGACCTGCGCGTAGTCGCCTGAGTTGAGGCGGCGCGCCTGCGCTGCTCATCGTGCTTCTTAACGGCGACATCCGCGAACAATTTTGCCCGTCCCGGCGACATGGGCTTGTGGATGAATCGGTACACCGTGCCCGCGCTGATCAATCCGGCCAGCAAAATCTCCGCGTCCCGATTGCCGGCGACCAGAATCACGAGGTCGGGGAATTGCCGTTTGATCTGTGCGACGAAGACCGTGGCGGCTTCGCGCAACGCCAGCACATCGAGCACCAGAATGCCGACTTCCCCGGCCACCAGCAGGTCGCTGACCTTGTCGGCCGAGGGAACGTGCCACAGCCGCCGCGAGCCGCCCACCGCCTCGCGAAGAGTCTGTAGGAAGGTTTCGTCAGCGGTGAGCACCACCAACTCGACGATCTCGCTCGCCAGGCTGAACCGCAGCGCATCCAGCGTGCCGCCTTCTTCGTCCGAAGCTAGCACCGTGTGTTTCCTTTCGAGCGCACCGCAGCAGGATAGTTAACGCATATCGCCATCGGCCAACCTAGTGTCATTCCATGGGCGACGCTATACGATACGTAGTCTTACGCCGCAGACAATGTCTGTTGCATTGCGTCAAGTTAATTCTGTGACTCGGCGCTCATTAAAGGGACGGGCAGACCCAGGGCGGGGAGACCATTGAGCGGTTCAATCGGGATTACGTCAAAATTGCCGGTGGCCCAGCGCAATGCGCTGGAGCAGTTACTATTTTTCAACGTCAACCAGCATCGCGTGCGTCTCGGCATCCAGCAATCCATAGAAACTTATGGAGTGCCCGAGATCTACGAGCAAGACGGCGGCCTGCGCGTGCGCGTCGGGGACATCGCCGGGGTGCAAACCCTGTTCGCCGTATCCGACTCCGGCAAACCACTAGGAGTCGCCGTATTCGTGCGCTCGGCGCACGAACGGTTTGCAGTCCTGCACCTTGGGGTGGAGCCACGCCTGAGCGAGACCCCGGAAATCAGTACTCGAGTGCTGCTCAAACTCATGCACGAAATCCGCAGCGCCGCGCGCCGCACCCACGGTGTCGAGCGTATTGAACTGGTATACAAGGATCGTCACGCCGTGCGCCTGCACGGCTGAATCACCCCCGGCTGATGGCGACGCAACCTGACCGGCGGACCCTGGGAGCGCAGCGGCATGCAGACGGCAAGCTGCGCTGCGCGTGGTGCCCGCCGGACCCGCTGTACGTTGCCTATCACGACGCCGAGTGGGGCGTGGCGCTGCATGATGATCGGCGGCTGTTCGAAATGCTGTGCTTGGAGGGCGCGCAAGCGGGCTTGAGCTGGCTCACCATTTTGCGCAAGCGTGCGACCTACTCACGGGCCTTCGACGGTTTCGATGCGCAAAAGATGATCCGCTACGACGCTGCGAAACGCCGGCGCCTGCTGCAGGATCCCGGCATCGTCAGAAATCGGCTCAAAGTGGCAGCCTTCATTGGCAACGCCGAGGCATACCTTAAGATTCGTGCAACCGCGGGTTCCTTTGACAGCTACATCTGGCAATTTACCGGCGGCAAAGTGCTGCGGCGCCGGCCGCTGTACCTGGGCGACATAGCACCAACGACGCCGCACAGCGATGCCATGAGCAAGGACTTGAAGCAGCGCGGTTTTCGTTTCGTCGGATCAACCATTTGCCACGCCTTCATGCAGGCAGTGGGAATGGTGGATGAACATCAACGTTATTGCTGGGTGGCGCGCCGTGGAACTATCGCACGCCATGAAGCGAGGCGGAACAATTCTATGGAGCGCTGAAATTGCGCAAGATCGACACTGCGTTGGTGCGCGGTCCATCCTGAGCGCTCCTGCATAAATCGGTCACTGGCGCAGCTCCGGCGGCTCGAGCGCAATGTTGTGCTCGCGTAGAATTGCGATGCAGACATCCTCTTCGCGCGGCAGGGCGCGCATGTGCGCGAGCCGCACTCGAGCGCGTGCGTTCTTCGTCCAGGGCAGGATTGGGTCGTCGAACTTCGCGGCGCTGGCGACACGCCACTCCAGCACATGTTTGCGATCCGCGATTGCCCGAACCTCCTTGCTGTCCGGCGCGTGCAGCCGTCTCTCGATGCTGAAGCCCACCATCTGTGCGGCAATGCTGTCGCTGCGCTGCATGGTTCTCGATAATTTCAGGCACAACTCGCGCCGCTCGGGAATGGCGCTCGATTCCCGGCAAGCCTCCACCAGTGCCGCCAAGGACGGAATGAGCTCGCCGCCCGCAATCGCGTTGACGGTGGACAATCGCGCGGAGTCCGAATCGGCAAAGCCGCTTGGCAGCCGGCCGTGCGCAGCATGCAGTGCATCGGCCATCAACACCACGATCCGGTTCCAGTAATAGTCGAAGCGCGCCGCCTGTGCCATATCCGAAAGTACCCGCTGCACTTCCGTCGCATCTTTTTGCTTCTGCGCCATGGCCAGAATCTGCAGCCAGGCGGCGCCGTTGTCCGCGTCCTCCCAGCGCATGACCGTGGCGGCGTCGCGTACGTCGCAGGACGGCGTAGCCGCGCACAATTGCAGTTGCAGCCAGCCGATGCTGGCGTTTTGCGGCGCCAGCTCTGCGGCGCGAGCGGCGAGCTCGAGAGCCGTCGGCGCGGCAGTGGAGCCGGTGCTGCCCGTCTTTGCAGCACCCGTCGGGCCGCCGGCCGGGCCCGCGAAGCGCAGCGCGGCGGCGGCGGCCAGCGAGTTTGCATCGCCGCGGGCCGCGAGCACGGTCGCGGCGGCGATGCGCCAGTGCTGATACTTGACGGCCTGCGCCGGCGAGCCGGAGCGCGCCGCCGCGGCGGCGGGTGCGACGCCCGCGAGCGAGGGGTGAGCTGCGCCGAGTACGAGTACAGCCAGGCAGCGCGCCACCAAGAGCACTCCACGTTGAATACTCAGACCGGCTCCTAGCTGTTGGCGCGGCCGCCGGCAGCAGTCAGGCCCGCGGTAATCGCCAATCGCATCGCGTCCTCGACCGAGATGTCGAGCGGCTGCAGGCGGTCACGCGGCAGGTATAGGGTGTAACCACCGAAGGCATAGCTCATGGGAAAATAAACGGTTACCCAGTTATTACCGCCGTGCGCCAGAAGCACCGACGGCACGTCCTCGCGAGTGACGAATCCGATGGCGTGAACGTCGGCAAAGCGTGCCAGCACCACGCGCTGCAAATCGCGCTTCTCGCCGCTGCCGGACGGCAACAGACTGACCACATCGCGAAATCCGCCGTACAGCGTCTTCACGAACGGGATCCGTCCCAGGAAATCGTTCCAATAACGCAGGAAGATCTTGCCTGCGTAGGCGTTGACCAGGCTGCCGACGGCCAGCAACAGCAGGAAACCCGCGATCAGCCCGAGGCCGGGCCAGTAATGTTCGGGGCTGACGATGCCGAGTGCAATCAGCGCGTGCCGCAGCCAGCCTTCGACCGTGTTGACCAGCCACCAAATCACGGACACCGTCAACGCCAACGGCAGTACGGTCACCAAACCGCTCATGGTCAGCGTTAAGATTTTGCGCATGGCTCAATCATCGCATGATCGGGCTCAACGCGCCGCAACGGCACAGAACGTCTGCGAAGTCCGCTGATATTCACCGCTCGGCACCAGCGCTGCATTATTTTGATTCCACACGAAATACTCGGTGACCACCGCCGCGCCGCGCACGCGAGTCATGATGAGCAGCCTGCTGTCGCGCCTGAACTGCAGCGCTTCCTCCGGCCGGCACGGCAACGCCGCAAGCGTCTCGGTGGGCGGATGCGGCTCGGCCGGATGCGGCTCGGTCAGCTGCCGGACCATCCCGCTGCGCCAATCGACCAGCAGCAGGCGGCCGCAAGCCAAGCCGCAGCTCGTGAGCGTCGCGGTCACCTGCCCGGCGAAGTTTGGGCCGTTGACGAGCGCCGCCTGCAGGATGGCGCGGTCTTCCTCGGACAGTTCCCGGCCGCCAACATCGATCTTCGGCAGGGGGCCATCCGACCCCGTGCTAGGGTATTCGGAAAATCGCGGTGCGCTCAATGGTTCGGAGTCAGAGGCGCCGCCCGATGCGATGCCGCGGATGCGATCGATCTGCTCGGCGATATCATCGGGCAGGTACCAGTCGTCGATGGTCACCGCGCTGCGCCTCGTCTTGGCGGTGATGGCCACTTCAACCAGCGCATGATCCTCGCAGTTACCGGTGTCATGCATCGCGCACAGGCTGTACTGGGTGTACGCGCCGTAGATATTGGGGGCACCGGGCTCGTTAGGCGCCAAAAATACCCGGTAGCGTCCGGGAGGCACATCGACGCTGAAATTTGTTTGGTCGCGCGCCAATTGCAGGGTGCGCACCCGTGAGCTGTCGAGGTCGGCGGCGTACACCGTCATTGACGGGACGCGCTGGCTGGGGAACGAAATGGCGCCGTCGATCGAGCCCGCCAGAGCACCGGCGCACGGCCCCAGCGACATCATCGCCGCCAGCGACAAGCGTGCAAGAAACGGGTACATCCGGAAACCGTACCACCGATTGTACGACTGCGGCTATCTCTGTCCGGATGAAGCGCTCAAAACTCAAGAAACACGGGAGCCGAACATGACATCAGTCGCACGGGTCACGGAGATCATCGCCTCTTCCAAGAAGAGTTTCGATGACGCCCTCGAGAATGGCGTGAAGCGCTCCACCAAGACCTTGAAGAATGTCGCGGGCGCCTGGGTGGCGAGCCAGGACGTCGTCATCGTCAAGGGCAAGATCACCGAGTACCGGGTACGCTTAAAGGTGACCTTCGTGCTGGCCGAGTAGGCCTGGCCGGCAGAGTAGCCCTGGACCCGCAGGCTCACGGCTGCCGCGGCAGGATGAATCGCAGGCCCTGGTAATTCAGCACCACTCCGTCGCGCCGGATGTGCTCGACGGTGGGGCCTTCCTGCAATACGGACCCCTCGCGGTACTTGCGCATGTTGATGTAGACGAAGCGGTCGGTTGCCCGGGTGGCATAAACATGCACGTCGAGGTGCAGGTCGGGCAGGGCTTGCGCGCCGCTCAGGCTCAATTCACTGATCGAAGGCAGCACTTCCTGGTTGTCGGCTTGCGTATCCTCATCGGAGAGCAGCGGGTCCGCCCGGCGGGTGGGGCGTACGAGGGGCTTGTCCACCACGGCCGGCTTCTCCTGTGCGGCCGCGACCGGAATCTCCGGCGCATACACCGGCGCCGCATCCAGCGGACTGAAGTGCTCCGGCGCGGGCGCTGCCGCGGGCACCGGCTCGTCGGATGTAACGGGGGATGAGCTCTGCGCGGACCGCGATGCCTGTGGGGCGGCAGTGCTCTTTCTCATCAGCACATAGGTCAAGACCAGCAGATTGATCGCCAGCAGCACGCCTAGGGCAATGCCCCAGCGGGGCAGCGTACGGCGCCGCGTGACCAAGCGGGTGTCCATCAGCCCCGGCACGGTTTGCCGCTGCCGTTCGAGTTCCGATTTCTTGAGGGCGTCGAGAATGAAGGACATGGCGGATTCTAGCTGCCGCGCGGCGAGTTGGGGAGCAGCAGGGGGGAGCCGGGCTCGGCCAGCGCCGTGTCGAGCACGACTTGGGTCTGCAAACCGGCAATGCCGTCGACGTTGAGCCGATGTTCGCGCTGGAAATTTTGCACGGCGATCGCCAGTTCTTCATCATAGACATCGCCGTGTTCCGGGTCCGATGCCGCGCCTTGCAGCGCGTTGAGACTGCGCCTCAGCCAACGAACTTCGTCGCCCTTCATTCCCATCGACAGGAGCCGGGCATGCGCCGTCTTGGGCTTCCAAACCACGGTGAATTCCCCGAACCAGTCGCGCGAAATTTCCTCCAGTGGCACCCGCTCATCGTGTTCGCCCAAATTCAAAGTGGCGAATTTATCGTCCAGCGCGGAGAGCACGACGCGATGCCTTTGCCCGCGATCGTCCGTTAGCGTCAGGATGGCCGGCCGGTTCAGGGCTCTGACCTGCGCCCAAGAGCCGCGCTGCTCCAGGCATGACAGTCCCGCCTTGAGCGCCTGTGCGCAAGGATCTTTGTCGTCCGCCATGGCCGTTCCCCACAGCGACAGCAGCCGCCGGAAGGCGGCGGCGTCGCTGGTATTGGCGCTGTTGACGGCAAGTAAGTCGTTGATGGAGACCGCAGGCGCCGCCGCGTGGATTGCGATCGGTAGGGCCGCCGACGCCGCAACGGCCGCATCGAGCGGTGCGGGCGGCAGGACGGTGTGGCGGTTGGGTCGATTACCGAAGGCGTGCAGCGGAGAGGGTAACCGCTGCCATAGCTGCCAGCCGAGCAGAGCTGCGCCCGCCAGCGCCGCAACGCCCAATGCGCCGTAAAGCCATCCCAGCCACAAGGGCATGAACCGCCGTCCGTAGACCTCGCCGGCCGCGCGGCGCACCAACCCGGCGGTTACCTTGCGAGTTTCCTCGGTATAGGCGCCGAGCAATGCGCGGTCACAGGTGACATTGATCACGCGCGGGATTCCCGCGGATACGCGGTGCACCTCGGCGAGTGCCGAAGGCGCAAAGATCTCCTCGGCGGCGCCGGCGACGCGCAACCGATGGCGCACATAGCCCTGGGTTTCCTCCGGCGACAGAGGCTCCAAATGGTATCGGCCGGTGATTCGCTGCGCGAGCTGGCGCAACTCGGTGCGGTCGAGCAATTCACGCAGCTCGGGTTGTCCGATCAGAATGATTTGCAGCAGCTTCTGCGTGGGAGTTTCCAAATTGGTCAGCAGGCGCACCTGCTCCAAGACATCGGTGGACAGGTTCTGCGCCTCGTCCACGATCACGATGACGCGGCGCCCTTCGGCGTGCGCTGCCAGCAGCCGGCGATTCAGCGCATCGACCATTTGTTTGACGCTGTCGCGGTCGGCATCCGCGAGATCGAGGCCCAGCTCCTCGCAGATGGTGAGCAGAAACTCGATCGGTGTCATACGCGGATTCAATATGACTGCGACATCGGCGTGATGCGGAACCCGCGACAACAAGGTGCGCACCACGGTGGTCTTTCCCGTGCCCACTTCCCCGGTCAACTGAATGAAACCTCCGGATTCGTTGACGCCGTACAATAAATGCGCAAGGGCCTCTGCGTGGCGCTCACTCAAGTACAGATAGCGAGGATCCGGCGTGATCGCGAAGGGCTTTTCATTGAGTCCGAAGAAACTTAAGTACATGGCGGCCTCAGCAGACTGGCGCGAGTCAGCATGGCGGCCCCAAATCGGTCGCGGATTCCGTCAATGGCCATGTCCAATCGCGCATGTTGCGCAGGAACATCCGCGAACAGATCCGCCTGCTGCAGCGTGTGCAGCTCGCTGACTCCGACTCCCAATAGCCGCAGCGCGGCGCGGGGCTGCTCCGCCAGCCATTCCCCGAGCAAAACCTCGGCCGCGGCGCACACCACTGCCGTGTCCTGGGTGGCGGTCCCCAAGGAGCGCTGCCGCGTAAACGTCGTAAAGTCGCCGCGGCGGATCTTCACACTCACCGTACCCGCGACCAGATGCTGCGCGCGTAGCCGCGAGGCTGTTCGATCGGCGAGGCGCAGCAATTGCACGGTGAGCCGCGGCGCTTCGCGAATGTCCGTGGCAAAGGTCTCCTCAGCGCTGATCGATTTCTCCTCGCGGTTCGGCTCCACCAGCCTGTCGTCGACGCCGGACGCGCGGTCGTGCATGGCCTTGGCATGTTTGCCGAAAAGCCGCCGCAACACCTCATCACCGGCCTTGCGTAGATCGCCGCAACTCAAAATTCCCGCCGCATGCATGACCGGCACGGTCTTGGGGCCAATGCCGAACAGCCGCTCGATGGGCAATCCGTCCATGATGCCCCGCACATTGTCCGCGCCGATGCGGCACATGCCGTCAGGCTTGTTCAGATCGGATGCGATTTTCGCCAGCAATTTGTTGGGTGCGATGCCCACTGACGCGGTGAGGCCGGTATCTTTGGCGATGCGGCGCCGAATCTCGCTGCCGATGGCCTCTGCGGGCCCCAACAGTTGCCGGCTGGACGTGACATCGAGAAACGCCTCGTCCAGGGAAAGGCCTTCGACCAGCGGAGTGAACTCGTGAAAAATCGCGAACACCTGATCCGAGACTTCTTTGTAGCGCGCCATTCTCGGCTGCACACACACGGCCTGCGGGCAGCGCCGCAACGCCTCGCGCATTGGCATGGCCGAGCGCACGCCGAATCGACGCACGGCATAGCTCGCAGCCGCGACCACGCCGCGGGCACCCATGCCGCCGACGATCAAGGGTTTGCCCTTGAGCTCCGGGCGATCGCGCTCTTCCACGGACGCATAAAAGGCGTCCATGTCGATATGCAGTATCGCTCGCGCGTCGGTACGCCGGGCGTCGGTACGCCGCGCGTCGCCGCGGGTGTGCTCGCTGCGCTGCATCTCATTCCACGATGTGGGCAATTTTCATACGTCCTGCGCATCTTACAGCTGCAGTACTGCATACAGAAATACGCCGCTCATGGTGATGAGTAGCACGACCATGTAGACGGCAAAAAGTGCGAATGCCTTGACCACCGTACCTTTCCAGCTGCGGCCGAACACCCGTTTCATGGCGAGCACGGTGTACAGCGGCAAAGACCAGAGCAGCAGCGGCGCGAAGGCGCCCAGCTTGGCCATGACGGGCCAGGGGTCTGCGTCGGACACTAGGACCACGGCAGCCATCACCGAGAAAAAAAACGCGTGCACGTGCAGGAAAAACACCAGGTCCTCGGCATAGCGGTGCCGTGGGCGCCAGTAAAGCAGCATGTGCAGGAAGGCCACGAAGGGCAAAAAGATGAACATGGCCTTCGGCATGGTCGAAATGCTTACATGCAGCAAATTGGCGCCGTTGTCGCGCGCAATCTCGCCGCAGGCGTGCTGCAAGCGCGGGCCTAAGTCGCGTCCGTAAAGGGTGAGCTTCAAATGTGCGCAATCAGGCCGTGTCGAGTTCACGCCGGCGCCCGGATTGTCGAAGTGGGCGAATTCGCCCCCCATCGGCGAGACCGAAGCAACGAGGAAAAAGATGATGCTTAGGACGAGATATAGGCGAAATGGCGGCAGATACGCGGCGCGCCGCCCGGCGATGAATTCCTGGGTAAGTCTTCCGGGCACGAACCACAGCAGGCTGAGCGTGTTCCACAGGCGCGAGTCCGAATGCGTGAGGCCCTCGAGCGCCTCATGCAGCAGCTCACGGGTGGATGGCACATGCACGTCGGCGGCTTGGCTGCAATTGGCGCAGTAGCGGCCGGTCAGTGCCGCGCCGCAGTTGAGGCAGCGCCGGACGGTCATGAAGGCGAGTGGCCGCCGGCGCCACCCGCTGCCAATTCATGCGCCGCGAAATCATCGACGTTGATGAGATTCGAAACCTTGGCGTCGTAATCCCGCAAAACGGCCGCCTCGGCTGCCGTCAATATTCCGAGCTGCTGCGCCTCGGAAATCTGCCCCGGCAGGTCCAAGGCCGTGACCCGTCCCGGCTTGATCCCGTCCACTCGAATGCGTTTCTCGAGCCCCTCCGCCATGGTCGATAAAATCAGCGCCTCCTGCAGCAGACCGAGCGGGTTATCCGACGTCTGAGTCTTGTATATGTAGCGGCTCAAGCGCTCCCGCGACTCCGTCGGGTTCATGATCAATGCGGCGATGTCGCGTCCCAGGCGGTCGCTCGGCGCAAAATACGTCAGCCCGCGCGGGAAGATGAGCAGGCGCATCAATCCTGCCAGGGGCCGGTTGGGAAAATTGCGCAGGAACAGATGCAGTTGTTCCTGTGCCTGGTACAAGAGGCTGCGGCAGGCCCACTCGACCAATGGTAGATCCGCAGCGGGGCTGCCTTGATTCTCATGATGCTTAAGCACCATCGACGCCAGATACATCGCGGAGAGCACGTCTCCCAGCCGCGCCGACAGGCTCTCCTTCTTCTTGAGATAGCCGCCGAGCGCCAGCATGGCGATGTCGGTGGCCAATGCAAAGGAGGCGCTGTAGCGGTTCACATGCTGGAAGTAGCGCTTGGTGGGGCCGGCCGTCGGCGCCCGGGTGAAGCGTGCGATAGTCAGCGCCATTACCGCTGAACGCGCGGCGTTTGAAATCGCGAAGCCGATATGTCCCAGCAGCGCGCGGTCGAATTCCGCGACGCCCGCGACGTGGTCCGGATTGCGCGCCGCAGTCATTTCCCGCAGCACGAATGGGTGGCAGCGCACGGCTCCCTGGCCGAATATGATCAGGCTGCGCGTCAAAATGTTCGCACCCTCGACGGTGATGGCCACCGGCACGATCTGGTAGCCGCGGCCCAGGTAATTTTTAGGTCCGAGACAAATGCCTTTGCCACCGTGCACATCCATGGCGTCGTTGCCGATCATGCGGCCGAACTCGGTCACATGATATTTCAACATGGCGGACGGCACCGAGGGCTTTTCCCCGCCGTCGATGGCGCCAGCGGTGACCGAGCGCGCTGCGTCCATGATGTAAGTGCGCGCGGCCATGCGCGCCAGGACCTGTTCGACACCTTCGAAGCGGCCGATGGGCATGTTGAACTGGCGGCGTATGCGTGCGTATGCCGCGGACGCGTACACTGCTGCCTGCGCGGCCCCGGTCGCGCTCGAGGGCAGCGATATGCATCGCCCCACCGATAATTGCTCGACCAGCATGCGCCACCCCTGGCCGGCCATGGCGAAGCCGCCGATGAGAGCATCGATGGGCACGAATACGTCATGTCCCTGGATCGGTCCATTCTGAAAGGGGACATTCAGCGGAAAGTGCCGCCGGCCGATGCTCACCCCCGGCGTATCGCGCGGAATCAGGGCGCAGGTGATGCCGAGGTCGGTGCGCTCGCCCATGAGGTGTTCGGGGTCGAACAGCCGAAAGGCGAGTCCGACCAGCGTGGCAACGGGCGCGAGAGTGATGTAGCGTTTGGAAAAATTGAGGCGGATGCCGACGACTTGCGCACCGTGCCAAGGACCCCGGCAGATCACGCCGGTATCGGGAATGGAGGCAGCATCGGAGCCCGCGCGCGGACCGGTGAGCGCAAAGCAGGGCACTTCCTCGCCGCGGGCCAGGCGCGGCAGCAGGTAATTCTTCTGTTCCTCGGTGCCGTAGTGCAGCAGCAGTTCCGCCGGCCCCAAGGAATTCGGCACCGCGATGGTCGAGGATGCAACTCCTGAGCGCGAGGCGATTTTGATCAGCACGCAGGAGTGCGCATAGGCGGAGAATTCCAAGCCGCCGTAACGCCGCGGAATGATCATGGCGAAGAAGCCGCTCGATTTGATGAAGGTCCACACCTGCGGCGACAGATCGGCGCGCACGTGGGTGATGTCCCAATCGTCGAGCATGGCGCACAGGTCTTCGCAGGGCCCGTCGAGGAAGGCCTGTTCTTCCGCGGTCAGCGTCGGCACCTTGGCGGACATGAGCTTCTGCCAATTCGGGCCGCCCGTGAATAACTCCCCATCCCACCACACGGTCCCCGCGTCCAGGGCTTCGCGTTCCGTCGCCGACATCGACGGCAACAATCGGCGATAGCTGCGCAAGAACGGACGCGTCACGAGGCGCAGGCGCAACGGCCGGATATTCAGCAGCAGGAGCGCAATGTAGGGAATGGAGACGGCGATCTTCCACCACGACGGCACCGCGCCGAATGCCCAGTACGCGAGCAGCAGCGCACCGAGTACGCAGGAACTGAAGAGAAGACTGGCGCGCCGATACGCGACAACGAGAACGATCCCCAGCAATAGCACGCCCCAGGCCAGAAATTGCAGCCACGCCAGGCCGGTGCTATTCATCGGGGGTACGCATTCAGATGAGATCTTTCACGCCATCTCGCTCTTCGAGCAATTCACGATGTGTGGCCTGCATCTTGTCCCGGCTGAAATCGCTGATGCTCAAACCTTGGACGATGCTGTATTCGCCGTTCTTGCAGGTGACCGGGTAGGAATAGATCACGCCTTCCGGAATCCCATAGCTGCCATCGGAGGCAACGGCCATGCTCACCCAATCGCCCGCGGGCGTGCCGAGCATCCAATCGTGGACATGGTCGAGCGCCGCCGCCGCCGCTGATGCCGCCGAGGAAGTGCCGCGCGCCTTGATGACGGCCGCGCCGCGTTGCTGCACCGTCGGAATGAAGGTGTCCTTGAACCAGGCCGGATCGACCACGGACAGCGCCGCCTTCCCCGCCACCGTGGCGTGGTGCAGATCGGGATACTGGGTCGCCGAGTGGTTGCCCCAAATGATGATTTTCTTGACGTCCGCCAAAGGCGCGCCGCTCTTCTCGGTGAGCTGCGCCAATCCGCGGTTGTGATCCAATCGCGTCATCGCCGTGAATCGATTTGGCGGCAGCGAAGGCGCGTTGCGCTGCGCGATCAGGGAATTGGTATTGGCGGGATTGCCGACCACCAGCACGCGCACGTCGCGGCTGGCGGCCGCGTCCAGCGCTTTTCCTTGCGCGGAGAATATCTTGGCGTTCTCCAGCAGCAGATCCTTGCGTTCCATGCCGGGGCCGCGCGGGCGCGCTCCGACCAGCATGGCGAAGTTGCAGTCCTTGAAGGCAACTCCGGCGTCGCTGGTTGCGCTGACCTTGTTGAGAGTGGGGAAGGCGCAGTCGTTCAATTCCATGAGCACGCCCTGCACCGCAGCGCCGGCCGCGGGGATCTCCAACAGATTCAGATTGATCGGTTGATCGGCGCCCAGCATCTGACCCGAAGCGACGCGAAACGCGAGCGCGTAGCCGATATTTCCGGCCGCGCCGGTGATGGTGACAGTGACTGGCTTTTTCATGACTAGCTCCGGACGCAAAAACGAAGAATGGTAGCCGAAATCACGCCGGGTGGCCGGTCTTACGGCAGGGCCTTGAACTCGCCGGCCGCTTGATCGGGGTAGGCGCTGCGAAAGCGGCGCAATTCCGCATCGGCTTCGCTATTGCGCCCGGCACGGCGCAGCGCGTCGATGTCGGCAAGCCATGCCGCAGCTACACGCGTGCGCGGCGGATCGCTGCTGTAGAGCTCGAGCTTACGGGGAAGCAGAGCACTGGGCGCGAGGCCGGCATGAGCCGCGGTGCGCACCAGATGCGGCGCCTCTTTGCGGTGTTTGACGGGTTGCGGTCCGAACACGATGGCGAGCACCACGGCCACCGATAGTAGAACGCTGGCGGCAAATGCCAGCGGCGCGAGATACGGCGGCTGCACACGTCCGTCACGCACCTCGCCTTGCGCAGCGCCTTGTCTGTCGCCTCGCGCAGCGGCGGCCTGCAGCACGCGGCGCTCGAACTCAGGCGGCGGCTGCGGCGCAGATACTCTGCGGTATTGACGCGATAGTGCGCTGTCACCGCGCAAATACTCGTCCAATTCGTCAGGTGGATGCATTGAGTCGGGTACCGTGCAACGGCCGCGCGTGCAGCGGGTGCTTTCTTGGGCTGTCGGCCGGATCCAGCGATTTCTTCAATTTGCGAATGGCGTAGCGCAGCCGGCTCTTGGCCGTCTCGATCCCGACGTCCATCACGCGTGCGATTTCCCCGATGGTCAAGCCCGTTTCTTCGTGGAGCAGAAACGCCTCGCGCTGCTCGTGCGGCAACCTTCCCAACGCCGCGAGCAGTGCCGACTGCTGTTCGGCAAATTCCGCGATGCCGTCGGGGCGCTGATGCTCGGGCACCTGCGGCTCTCCCGGCGCCGCCGCGGCGTCCGCTGCGCGTGCGGCCGTTTGCACGCGCTGGTCGCGCCGAAAAAAATCCATGGTGCAGTTGTGTGCGATGTGAAACAAGTAGGTGGCAAATTTCGCGCGCGCCTCATACCTTGCGCGGGTAGCGATCAGTCGCGACCAGACTTCTTGAAATAAGTCCGCGGCCGCGCCGGCGTCGCGCACTTGCCGTAGCAAATAGCGATGGAGCGGGCCCTTGTGCCGCGTGTAGAGCAGCAAGAACGCGTCTGCGTCACCCTCTCGGTACTGCAGCATCAGTCCCGCGTCCTCGTCCAGCGGCTCCATGTCGTCGAGCATACGCGAGCAGGCAAAGCCCCTGGGGCCCACCGTCTGTTGCGGTGCAATAAAGATCAGATCGCAGCGCTCCAACAAATAATTTGCAATGAGTGCTTGCATGTAGCAGTGTTGTATGTAACTATATAACCAAGTCACCAAAACACCTCGATGACTACTTGAACACTCAACGGAGACTCACATGAATACTCAGATCTCAATCAAACTCGCCGCCCTCGCCGTCGCCCTCATGATGAATAGCGTCATCATCGGTGGGGTTGCCTATCTCTTCAACGGCCAATTGCACCAGCATGCCGGTGTCCCCTCGTTGGCGCAGACCGCCACCACGCACGACGGCGCGGTTTGATCGCAGGCCCCGCCGCAGGTTGCCTTAGACTAGAGAGCTCAATGGACCCCAATTGGAACGACAACCAGCCGATCTATCGCCAACTGCGCGATCGAATGGTTGCCCTCATTCTCGAGGGCGCGCTGAAGGAGGGCGACCCCTTGCCCTCCGTCCGGGCAGTCGCCGCCGATTATCGGCTCAACCCATTGACGGTGCTGAAGGGTTATCAGCAGCTGGTGGATGAGCGCCTGGTCGAGAAGCGCCGCGGTCGAGGCATGTATGTGAGCGAAGGGGCCCAGCGGCTGCTGCTGGCCGGAGAACGCGAACGCTTCCTCAACGAGGAATGGCCGCAAGTTCTGGCGGTCATCAACAGGCTCGGATTCTCTGCGCAGGAATTGTTTGCGCAAACACCGGCGCTTACCCACCCGGCCCCGCCGCCCCGCGGCAGCGACGCCAAAGAAGAATGAGACCCAAATCATGCCACCGCTCATTGAAGCTCGAGAACTGACGAAAAAATATGGGTCGCACATTGCACTCGATCGAGCCAATTTCACCGTGGAAGCCGGCCGTATCGTCGGGCTCATCGGACCGAACGGCGCCGGCAAGACCAGCGCGCTGCGAGCCATCCTAGGATTGACCCACTACGACGGGCATCTATCGGTGCTGGGCCGCGAGCCCTTCCGCCAACGCACCGAACTCATGTTCGACGCCTGCTTCATTGCGGACGTCGCCGTGCTGCCGTCGTGGCTGCGCGTCGACAATGCCATCGACTTCGTCGCCGGTGTGCACCCGAAATTTCGCCGCGATCGGGCCCAGGAGTTGTTGGCCAAGACGCAAATCACAGGGAGGCGCCGCATGCGCGAGTTATCCAAGGGCATGAAGACCCAGGTGCACTTGGCGCTCACCATGGCCATCGACGCGAAACTGCTGGTGCTCGATGAACCGACCTTGGGGTTGGACATTCTCGCGCGCAGCGCCTTTTACGACGCGCTGGTGAACGACTATATGGACGAGACACGGACCATATTGATCACCACGCATCAAGTGGAAGAAGTCGAGAATTTGCTGACCGATGTGCTGTTCATCGACAAGGGGCGCATCGTCCTGGACTCCTCGCTCGAGGACGTCGCCACGCGCTACGCCGCGGTCGCGGTGGCGGCTGACAGCATCGATGCCGCGCGCGCCATGAAGCCGTTTTACGAGCGCCGCATGCTCGGCAAGGTGGTGATGTACTTTGAGCATCCCGATCTCGACAGGCTCGCGGCGCTCGGTGAGGTACACACGCCGAGTGTTTCGGATTTATTCGTCGCCAAGCTGTCGGGAGCCGCCGCATGAACACATACAGCTGGCTGATTCGGCGCGAATTTTGGGAGAACCGCGCAATCTGGATGTTTCCCGCGGTGCTCAGCGGATTCCTGCTGCTCGCGGCTCTGTTCAGCAGAATTGATCTGATGTCGCTGCCGGCGCATCTTCCGGGCCAGGCGGTCGGTCAGATGTTCCTAGGAATCGTCGGGGCCATTTTCTTCGCCGTCATGGCCATTTACTCCACCTGGTACCTGTTGGACTGTCTGTATGCCGACCGTAAGGATCGCAGCGTACTGTTCTGGAAGTCGCTGCCCATATCTGATGCCGCCACCGTGCTGTCCAAGCTGGCCGTCGCCGTCATCATCATTCCCCTGGTGTACGCCGCGGTCGCCGATGTCACTACTCTGCTGATGGCGTTCATCATCTCGGTGCGCGCCAGTTCTTTCATCGGGAGTGCGTTGTGGCATCCCGACACCTGGCTGCAGTTGCAAGGCCTATGGCTGTACCTCATCTTCGTTGCGGCCATCTGGTTCCTGCCGATCAGCGCCTATTTCCTGGTCATCTCCGCATGGGCCAAGCGCGCCGTCATGCTCTGGTCCCTGTTGCCGCCGCTCGCTGTGATTCTCGGCGAGCGCCTGTTCCTGGGCACTCATGTGATTGCGCACGTGTTGGCGGGGCGACTGGCCTTGCCTGCCGAGGCATTCAATGCCAATCCCGGCAACGCGGCTTGGGTGACCACCGTGGTCGATCACGACACCTTTCGAACGCCGTCCAGCATTTGGAGCTTTCTGAACCTCGGCGGGTTTCTCGCAAGCCCCGAAACCTGGATTGGCGTGGCGACCGGCGTCGTGCTGATCCTCGGCGCCATTCAGCTGCGAATGCGGCGCAGCGAGATCTAAAGAGGTGCGATGCCGGCCGATCGGTGCCGCGGCTGCGATATGGGTAGTCGCGTGCGGGCCGGCGCGGGCCGAAGAATTTTTTTCCACGCGCGATCAAAACCCGCTGCTGCGGGGTTTCTACCTGCCTCTGCCGAGCGACACGCCTCGCGACGCGCAGGCCGTCTTGTCCGCGACGCTGCTGGTGAGCAACACGCTCAATGTGGAAACACGGTCGCATGAGACCCTGTTGGTGGATGGCGAGAGCGCCGCGCTCGATCTCGCTTATGAGAATGCACTGGCGCCGGATTGGCGCTATCGCTTGTCGGTGCCCGTCATCCACGACAGCGGCGGAGTGCTCGACGCCGTCATCGATGGCTGGCACCAAGCCTTCGGCTTTTCGCGGGGCAACCGCCCCTTTTATCCGAAGCGCCAGCTCGATTATTCGTATTCGGGCGTAACCAATATCGACTTCCATCACTCGCAGACCAGTGTTGGCGACTTCGCGGCAGATGTGGGCTGGTATGCGCTCGACGACGCACGGCACACCCTGTCCCTGTGGGGAGGCCTGAAGGCGCCCACCGGCAAGGTCGCGGACTTGACCAGCGACGGCGCCTGGGACGGCGCGCTGTGGATGCATGGCGCGATGCGTTGGCCGAAATGGCAGCTGGCGGCGGAAGTCGGGGTCGCGCAGCCCTTCGGTGACGAAATCTTCGCAGGTGCCGCTCACCGAGACTCGGTGTTCGCGCGCTTTGCCGCGACGCGCTCGGTCGGATTTCAATGGTCGCTGCGCGCCCAACTCGATGGGCAGACCGGACATGTCGCCGGCAGCGACCTGCGCTTTCTCGGACCTAGCCTGCAGCTGACCGTCGGCGCCGCGCGCGCCCTGCGGGGCCGATGGCGCGTCGAGATGGGATTCGCCGAAGACGCTGCGGTCAACACCGCTCCCGACATTACCTTCTTCCTTGGGATTCACGACTAAGCGGTGCAAAATAGCGCGTTAGTTCGAATTCGCAATCTCGAAGGAGCGCCGATGTACAAGACCAAGATTGACCTGACCGAGAAGGTCCGCCGCAATGTCATTTTGATATTGAATGATCGATTGGCCTATGCCATCGATTTGCAGAGCCAGGTCAAGCAAGCCCACTGGAACGTCAAGGGTCCCAATTTCATCGCGTTGCACGAACTATTCGATAAGATTTCGGCCCTGGCGCTGGAGCAGATTGATGAAATCGCCGAGCGGATCACGGCCTTGGGCGGCACGGCGGAGGGTACGGTTGCGGTCGCCGCCAAGCGCAGCAAACTGAAAAATTATCCCTTGAGCATCACGGCCGGCAAGGATCATCTATTCTATTTATCGACGCAGCTGTCGGTCTATGGAAAGGCGGTGCGGGCGGCGATCGACGACACCGCCAAGCTGGGCGACGCCGGTACGGCCGATCTATTCACGGGAATTTCCCGCGACGTGGACAAGTATCTGTGGTTCATCGAGGCTCATCTGCAGGAGAAGGCTTGATGTCCGATCCCTCCCCAAGCATTGCGCAGGAGCCCGGGCTCGAAGCGGCGCTCGCCCTATTGCGCGGGCTGCTCACGGCCGGAGAGACTTTGGAAGCATGGGCGGTACAACACCGCCTGTTTGCGCTGACCCATCGCCGCGCCTGCATTGCCGCCACCAGCGGACGCTTCATAACACTCAAGCGACGCCTGCTCGGCGGCTACGAGTCGGCCGACATCCGTTGGCAGGACCTCAAGGAGACCCGCATCAGCGCTGGAATTCTCGCGGCCGATCTGACCTTGGTTGCGCAGAGCAGTTCGGACCTCAATATCGGATCGGAAGTGAATCGCGTATGGACTTTTGCGGGACTGCGCAAGGATCAGGCGCAGGGCATGTACCGCATTTGCCAGCAGCACGACCAAGTCTGGCGCGAGAAGCGCCGTATCCGGGAACTCGAGGAATTGCGCGCCAAATCCGGCGGAGTGCAAATTGGCAGCCAAAACGCCTACGGCGGGGCGGACGGGGCGGGTGTCGCGGGCGCGGCAATGGCCGCCACGGCAACGGCCGCAGCGGAGTCGGAGCCTGTGCGACGGTTGCGGCAGGCGCGCGAAATGCTCGATGCCAAGCTCATCAGCGACTCCGAATTCGAGTCGATCAAGGCGAAGATCGTCTCCGGCTTGTAGGGTGAGCCGGCCCGGCGGCCGTCACCCCAGCAGGTATGCGAAGTAGCCGTTGCGCAGCCGATTGAGCGGATCCGTCCTTTGGCGCAGCGCGCGGAACAATTTGGCGCGCTCGCCGAAAGATTTGGTCACGTGCTCAACCTGCAAAGCGCGCGTTTGATTGAAGGTGGGCGTGCCGCCCAAGGCCGATGCGAAATCGTTGAAGTCGATGAGAAAGTCATCCCAGCCGCTGTCGCCGGAGGAAGATGGCTCCAGGGTGAACATGGGGCCGGTATAACTCACGCTGAACAAGGAACCGCGATCCTGGTGCAGCCGGCTGGCGCCGCTGACCACGTTGGAGCGGTAACGATGCTCCTTGTAGTACGACTTGCAGAAATTGAAGTACTCGGCGAGCATTTTTGGGTAATCCGCCTGGGGAAATGCCCACAGACTGTAGGTGTGCCGCGCCTTCCACGCCTCGTTCGGCATGTCGCGCATCCACTCGTGCGCATAGAGCACCACGCCGCGAGCGGCCCGGTCCAGAGTGGCGCGCAGCGCGCGCTGCACGCCCGACAGCATGGCATTGCGCAGGCCGGGCGCCGCCAAGACGCTACCGACGGTGGAACCGAAAGCCGGCAACACATTGCGCATCACGGAATTGCGTACCTGCCAAATTCCGGAACGGCTCACGGACGCGGTTTCGTCGAGGGTGCGGCGTTCGACGGTGATCTTGTCGGTGAAGGGCGAGATATGCAGTCGCAGCGCCCCGGGCGCCTGCACGATGGAGGTGAAGCGGCCTGAGAATTCTTTGAGGGTCAACACTTGATAGTCGATCTTGACCGGCGTAAGCGGCCGCACCCGCAGCTCTACCTCGTGCACCACGCCCAGCAAGCCGAAGCTCGAACGTAACACGCGCATCAGGTCGCGATCCCGCTCCGTGACGGTCATCTGCTTGCCCTGCGGCGTGATCAATTTGATTTCGGTCACGCAGGACGACAGCTGCGCCATGCCGGCGCCGTAGGAGGCTTGCGGCAAGGTGGTGACGGCCACGGCGCCCAAGGAAATCTGGCCGATTTCGGGGGTCAGCGGTAATTCCAAGCCGCGTTCGGCAAGCGCGCGCACCAGCGTGCCCACGCGCACGCCAGCCTGCGCCCGGACGGAGGTTTCGCCGAATTCGAGGATTTTATCGAGGCCGCCGGTGTCGACCGTCGTGCCGCCGTCACCGCCCACGCAGCGAGTCTGCGAATAGTCGGCGCCGACGATGCGAATGGGGGTGGGATAGCTCTTGTTCTTGCCCAACAGGATGGGAATGTCCTCGAAGCGCTTGACCTTGAGAACGAGCCGCGGGCGGCGATAAATACCCGATGAATCCGCGCCCGGCGAACGAGTGACTTTGCTGACCATGTGCTTCCCCCGGAAGACGTACTAAAGCTGATGCCGCGTACTGTCAGGGGGACACAAAACCGGATGGTTCTGAGGTGCGTAACGCACTGAATGACTGGCGACCCCGCTATCGTCAGGCTTCCCCATGAGGGAAGCCCCTTAGACCGGTGGCTTTGCGTCCCCACCTTTCGGCGGGTTTGCCCTTGAACAGCGCGCCTACTATGCGACTGATCCGGCTGCGCTGTAAAGAGCTTTTTTTACCCCATCAGAAGCAGGGTTTCGGCGTGTTCGACGGCTTCCGGGGTGCCGCACATCACGACCACATCGCCCACCTTGAGCAGGGTGTCCGGGCTGGGTTCGCGCCCGACGATGCCGTCGCGGCGCACTGCGCTGACCGACGCCCGTGAGCCGCGCGCAGCGAGCTCTGCGATGCTGCGGCCCACCGCCCAGGCATGCGGTGGCAAAATGACGCTGTGCAATTCCTCACGAAAGGCGTGGCTTTCGTCGAGGCGCTCGGCGTCCGCGGCGGGAAAGTATTGGCGCAGCATCCCGTAGCGGCTGCTGCGGATGTCGTTGACGGTGCGGATCACCCGCGGCACCGGCAGCTTGAGCAGCAGCAACAGGTGGGACAACAGCATCAAACTGGCCTCGAAGGTCTCCGGTACCACCTCGGTCGCGCCGGCCGCCTGCAACTGTTCCAGCTTGGTGTCGTCCTGAGTACGCACCAGAATCGGCACGTCGGCGCGAACTTGGCGAACGCCCCGCAGGATGCGCAAGGCCACCTCGGGGTTGGCGAAGGTGATCACGACGCAGCTGGCATGCGCCAGGCCGACGTTCTCCAGCATCTTGACCTCGCCGGCATCGCCATAGATGACCGGGTCGCCGGCCTGCCGGCCGACGCGAATACGGTAAGCGTCGAGATCGAGGGCGATGTACTCGAAACCTGTTTGTTCGAGCACCCGCGCGATGTTCTGGCCGACACGGCCGAAACCGCAAATGACCACGTGATCGCGTTCAGCAACGGCGAGGGTGGCCTGGGTCTCGCGCATGGCTTCGCTATGCGGCGGGCCGGATTCCCCCAGCAGGGCGCGGGTGATCCGGCGATTGTGCCGGATGAGCAGGGGCGAGAGGACCATGCTGAGGACGATGGCCGCGAGCAGCGGCTGCGCGACGCCGGGATCGAGCAATTCACGCCTCAATACCAGAGTCAGAAGCGCGAACCCGAACTCTCCACCCTGACTCACGACGACGCCCGTGCGCAGTGATTTGAACCAGCTCTTGGTGGCCGGTTTGGTGACCAGGGTGACCACCGCCGCCTTGAGCAGCAACATGCCGGCGAGAATCGCTGCCACCAAGGGGAAATGCCGCAACAGCAATCCCACATCGAGCAGCATGCCGACGGTGATGAAGAACAGGCCCAGCAAAACTTCCCGATACGAACGGATCGTCGCTTCGATCTGGTGCCGAAATTCGGTTTCCGCGAGCATCATGCCGGCGAGAAAGGCGCCGAGCGCGAGGGACAGACCCACCGCATGAGTGGCCCACGCCGACGCCAGCACCGCCAGCAACACGGCCAGCGAGAATAATTCCGCGGAGCGCACCGAGGCGATGATCAGGAATAGCGGCCGCAGCAGCCAGCGCCCGGCGGCGAGCACCAGCAGCAGCGCCAGAATGGCGATACCGATGGCGCCGCCGATATGCCTGGCATCGGCGGTCCCGCCACCGCCGCTCAGCACTGAAACCAAGGCCAGAAACAAGGGAAAGCTCAAATCCTGAAACAGGCAAATCGCCACGGCGAGGCGTCCGTGAGTGCGGTTATTCTCCGACTGCTCGGTGAGCTGCGAAATGATGATGGCGGTCGAGGACATGGCCACCGCGCCGCCGATCACCACGGCCACCGCGGGAACGACATCGAAAATCAGGGCCACGCCCATTGCGATGATGGCCGTGGTGATCAGCACCTGTGCACCACCGACGCCGAGCACTTCCCAGCGCATGGCCACCAAGCGCGGTAGAGAGAACTCCAGCCCCAGAGTGAACACCAGGAATACCACGCCGAAGTCCGCCAGCAGCTGCGTGGTCTCGCTGTCCTGCGCGAGTGCCAACGCATGCGGTCCAAGCAGCATGCCGACCGCGAGATATCCCAGAATCGCCGGCAATTTGAGCTTGCGCACACCGGCTACCACGCACACTGAAGCGGTGAGCAGGATCAGGATTTGTAACAGCGGATCGCTGTGCATCAGGTCCTCGAACTTGCGGAAAACGCCGGCGCTTTGCCTGCTAGCATATAGCGATGAGCCCAAGTATGACCGTCCTCGAGCTCGAAGGAGAAGGCGAAGAATGGCGGTTGCACCTGGGCGGCGATTGGTCATTGGCCGGACTGGCGCAAATCGAGGCTGCGCTGAAGAGCATTCCCGGCGGCTTGCATGGCACCTTGGTCTGCGATTGGTCGCGCACCGAACACCCAGGGATCGGTCCCGCATGGGCATTGTTGCTGCGCTTGACCGGCATCGGCGCCACGCCTCTCGTGATCAGCCACACGGGTGATCCGCCGCATTTCTTAGGCTTACTGCAAAAGCTCCAAGCGGGAGAGCGCCCGCCTTCAGAACCACAGCGCACTGAGCCGAGTTTGGAAGGATCCGTTGGCAAAGTGGGGCGTTGGGCCGTGGAGCAAGGCAGCGAGGCGCGCGCCGTCATCGGTTTCTTCGGCCGCATCGTCACGGTTTTGGGCGAGATATTTTCGCGGCCGCGCGCGCTGCGCCCGTCGTCGCTTGCGCGGCACATCTATGAGACCGGCATCACCGCCATCCCCATCGTGTCGCTGATCGCCTTTCTCATCAGCGTGATCGTGGCTTACCTGGGAGCACAGCAGCTGAGCAAATTCGGCGCCGACATTTTCGTCGTGGACCTCGTGACCATTTCGGTGCTGCGGGAGATGGGGGTGCTACTGACCGCCATCATCGTCGCCGGCCGTTCCGGCAGCGCATTTGCCGCGGAAATCGGCGTGATGCAGCTCAATGAAGAGACCGACGCGTTGCGCGCCATGGGCATGAACCCGGTGGAATTATTGGTGGTGCCCCGGGTCCTCGCGCTCGTTATTGCGCTGCCGCTGCTGACGGTGATTGCGGACGCCATGGGGTTGGCGGGAGGCGGCCTGTTATCGCTGCTCAATCTACACATCCCTTTGGGACAATTCGTGAGCCGGCTGCGAGAATCGCTGTCGCCCACGACTTTCTGGTCGGGGCTGATCAAGGCGCCGGTATTCGCGCTGTTGATTGCCATGGTGGGCACCTATCGCGGCATGCAGGTGCGCGATTCCGCCCGCGAACTCGGACGGCTGACCACGGTCGCCGTGGTGCAGTCCATATTTCTGGTCATATTGGCCGACGCGCTGTTCGCCATCCTGTTCGTGCAAATCGGCTTCTGATGGCCCTACCCCAAACCGCTGCCGCGCCCGTCATCCGCGTACGCGGTCTGATCAGCCGCTTCGGCGCGCAGGTGGTGCACAATGGGCTCGACATGGACGTGCCGCCGAATGAGATCTTCGGCATCGTCGGCGGTTCCGGAACCGGTAAGTCGGTGTTGCTGCGCACGATACTAGGTTTGCGGTCCCCTGACGCGGGCACCGTGGAGATGTACGGCAAGGACGTGCAGCAGCTGGCCGCCGTCGATCGCAGCGCATTGGTGCGCAGCTACGGCGTGACATTTCAAAACGGCGCCTTGATCTCGTCTTTGACCATTGCACAGAACATTCAATTGCCGCTGCGCGAGTACTATCCCGCGTCGGAGCGGACCATGGATGAGCTGGCGGATCTGAATCTGGCGCTGGTGGGACTGGCGCAAGAGGATGGGAAGAAATTTCCATCTCAGTTATCGGGCGGCATGGTCAAGCGCGCAGCGCTGGCGCGGGCGCTTGCTCTCGAACCCAAGCTGTTGTTCTTGGACGAGCCGACCGCCGGCCTTGATCCCATTTCCGCCGCGGCCTTCGATGAGCTACTGTTGTACCTTCATTCCCAACTACGGCTCACCGTGGTCATGATTACTCACGATCTGGATACCTTGTTTCGAACCTGCAGCCGGGTCGGGGTAATCGTGGATGGACGCATGACCACCGATACCTTGGACGGCATGCTGCAGAATCAGACGCCGTGGATCCGGGAGTATTTTCATGGGCCGCGGGCGCGCGCCGCCGGCAGGCCGGCCCCCGGCAAGGACAAGCATGGATAGGGACGCAAATTATGTGGCCGTCGGCGCCTTCGTGCTGCTGGTCATCGCCATGGCGGTGTCCTTCGTGCTTTGGTACACCAATCAGCAGGATAAGCGCATCTATCTGCGCTATGAGATTTACTTCGCCGGCACGGTCAGCGGTCTGACCCAAGGCAGTCCGGTGCGCTACCTGGGCGTCGACGTGGGCAAGGTGTATCGCATCATGATCGATCCGCAGCAACGCAACCGCGTGCTCGTCATCGCCGATATCGAAGCCAGCGCGCCCATCGACGGACGCACTCAGGCGTCCTTGAGTCTGCAGGGCATCACCGGCCTGTTGTTCATCGACTTGGAGCAGGATCGCAAAGTGACGGCGACGGGAGTACTGCCCGATGGCTTGCGCTACCCGGTGATTCGCTCGGCGCCGTCGGATTTCGACGTACTGCTGAGCAACCTGCCGCAACTGACCACACACCTGGTGGAGCTGGTGGATCGCTTCAATCAGGTGTTCAGCGACGAGAACGTGCGTTCGTTCAAGGCCACCCTGGACAATGCGCGGCTTGCCAGTGAGCGGCTGCCCGGCACGGTGCGCGACGTCCAGGAATTGGTGGCGGATGCCCGTCATACCATCCAGGAAGTGCAAGGCGCCGCCGCGGACTTGCGCGGAATCGAGGCGCATACCGCGCCCGACATCGATTCCGCCCTGGCGAACATCCGGCAAGTCTCGGACAATTTGGCAAACACCTCGCAGCGTCTGGAACACTTCGTCGCGGACAACGAGCCCGGGGTATCGCGTTTCACGCACCAGAGCCTGCCGGAACTCGAACAACTGCTGCGTGAGAGCCGCCAGGCCGCGCGCGACTTTCGCGACCTGTCGCGCAGCCTGAAGCAAAGCCCCTCGCAGCTCATCTATGAACCGAATTACCGCGGAGTGGAGGTGGCAAAGTGATTCGGTTGCACAGACTCGCGCCCCTTTTATTGGCCGCATGCGCCATGGGCTGCACGGGCTCGCTGTTCCAAAGCAAGGTTCCGCCGCCCACGATTTATTTGTTGGGAGCCGTGTCGGGTGCGTCGCCGCCGGCCGCCGCTATTTCCGTTGATCTGGCGGTGCTCAAGCCACACGTGCGGCCGGGCTTGGAGTCGGACCGCATCGCCGCTCTGTACCCGGATAGGCACCTGGATTATTTTGCCGACGCGCGTTGGAGCGGACCGCTGGGCGAGGTGCTGCAGGACGTGGCGGTGCAGGCGTTTCATACCCACGCCGCCTTGCGCAACGTGAGCGGCGAAGCATCCGTGTTTGCCAGCGCCTATTGGCTGGAAATCGAAGTGAAGGACTTTCAAGCCGAATATGCGGCGGGGGCGAACGCGCCCACGGTGCGCGTGCGGTTCCTGGCACGGGTCGGGACTTCCGCAGACCGGCGCATTCTCGGTCAGTTCGCGGCGGATGCGGACCAGCCGGCCACCGAGAATCGATTGACCGCGATTGTCGACGCCTATGCCCGGGCCACCGACGCGGCGTTGGCGAAGATCGTCGCCGACGTGGACGCAACTCTGGCCAAGACTTTAGAAGCTCGATAGGCCGGTGGCCTCGGCGAACCGATAGTGCCAATAAGCGAGCGCCCCCGCATTCGCCGCGCCCTCATTCGCGCCGACTGCGCTCGCGCCGGCGCCCGCGCCCGACCAAAGTCCGTCGAAGTATTCCGCTATGGCTCGCGCCGGCGCCGCACGCGGCGGCATGCGCAGCTCAACCCCGGCCTCGAGATTCAAGTCGGCAAGATTGCGGCGGGTGAAGTTCGCCGAGGATAAGTTCACCCACATATCATTGCGGCGCCGCACGGCGAGCCACGACAGGCGCGGCGCCGCCGGGTCGCTCGGATACCAGCGCACTTCAATTCGGCCGCCGCCCTCCCGCAGCAGCTCATCGGCCACCGCCTGGTTGGGCATGCGGTTGCGGGACAGCAGTACGCGCAGGTGCGCACCGCGCCACGCCGCTGCGATTGCAGCCGCAATCAGCGGGCGATGACTCAAGTTACCCACCGCGATGCTGATCTGATCGTCCTTGCCCGCCGCCCGCACGGCGTCGAGCAGCGCGGACTCGATGCCTCCCTCGGTAAGGAATCGCGCGTCGATGGATCCCAAGCCGGCGCCGTCCATCTGCGCGGCGGCGGGCAGGCGATCCTCATCAGTGGACCACTTAGCGATGTGCAATTCGCTGGCAATCATGGCGCGCGCCAGAGATCCCTTGAGCACCAGGCCGGCGGTGGAATCATCGGCAGCGATGATGGCGTTCCAGCCGCCGGAGCCATCGTCCGCCACCAGGAGTTGCCGCTGATTCGCCTTGAAGTTCAGCATGCGCAACCAGCTCCGCACGGTGGCCTGTCCCGGAGCTTCGTCGAACGGGTCGCTCCACCAGCCCAGCAGCAGCCGCCAAAGGCCCGAATACAGCGGATTCGAATCGCGCAATCGATCGAGCTGCACGCGCGCGACGATGATGCCGGCCTGCTCCATGGACTCCAACGTCTGCGCGGGAGTGCCGCCGAATGTCTCATTGGCCGGGTCGGTAGCGACCACGATCTGGATCTTGGGCCGCGTTCGCTTGCGCGCCAACAAGCGCTGCGCCAATTCGCGAGTCACCGGCGAGCGGTCGACCACGATCAACTGTTCGGCATGGGCGATCGCCGCCGCTTCCCGGACGCCAAGAGCTGGGTCACGCGGTATTTCGCGAAGGAATTCAACGTCGGAGTCCGACAGCCGCGACACCTGCGAGACCACATGCGTGCCCGCAGGCAGCGGCTTTGCCGAGTTCCAGAAGATGACCAAAACCCACGCGCACAACAATCCCGCCGGAATGATGCTGACGCAGCGCGTGAACAACGAGGGTGCGGCGGGCGGCGTGTCCATTATCCTTGATCCCGGCCGCCGGCCTCGGCGGCTTCGATCGCAGTTCCAATTTCCATCCAACGCGTCTCCATCGCCGCCGCGTCGCGGGTCAAATCGGCATGCTGCGCCTGCAATCCTCCATCCATGGGGTCTTGGCAAAGCGCGGTTTCGACCCGCGCTTTCGCCGCGGTAATTTCGGCAATGCGCTGCTCGGCCTGTTCGATTTCGCGTCGCAGCTTGAGCAACTCCCGCGGAGCGCGAACCGGCTGCGATTTTTTAGCAGTGCCGGCTGCGGCGCCGCGCGCAACGCCGGCCGTGCCGCCCGCGGCGCCCCCGTCCTTCTTGCCGCGCGATCTAAGCCACTGCTGGTAGTCGTCCAAGTCGCCGTCGAATACCTCGAGCTTGCCGTCAGCGACCAGCCAGAGCGAATCGGCCACGGTTTTGATCAAGTGGCGATCGTGAGACACGATCACCAGGCCGCCCTCGAAGCTCTGCAAGGCGACGGTGAGGGCGTGGCGCATGTCGATGTCGAGATGATTGGTGGGTTCGTCGAGCAGCAGCAGATTGGGCCGGCGCGCCACCAAGAGGGCGAGAGTCAGGCGCGCCTTCTCGCCGCCCGAAAATCGTCCCACCGGTTCGAACGCGCGATCGCCCGCGAAACCGAACTGACCCAGCAAGTCGCGCACCCGCTGCTCGTCGCCCTTGGCAAAGTCCGGACCGCCCAGATTGCGTAAGTGCCAAAAGGCGTCGCAATCCGGCCGCAATTGTTCCATCTGTTGCTGCGCAAAGTAACCGATGCTCAAATCGGCCGCGGCTATGCGCCGGCCGCCCAGCGGCGGCGTCTCGCCGGCGAGCATTTTGGTCAACGTTGACTTGCCGGCGCCGTTGGGCCCGAGCAGCGCGATGCGATCTTGCGGCGAGATGGACGCATTGATGCCGGAAACGATGCGGGTGGCGCCATAGCCGCAGGCCGCATCCTCCACGGTCAATAACGGCCGCGGCGTTTTCAGCGGCTTTAAGAATTCAAACTCGAAAGGGCTGTCGACATGCGCCGGCACGATGCGCTGCATGCGCTCCAGCATCTTGATGCGGCTCTGCGCCTGCCGCGACTTGGTGGCGCTGGCGCGGAAGCGATTCACGAAGGAGGTGATTTCAGCGATGCGCCGCATCTGGCGCGCCTGCAGCGTGGTTTGCAGCGCCAACTCCTCCGTGCGCTTTTGTTCAAATTGCGAGTAGTTGCCGGAATAGGCGTGGAGGGTCCGGTTCTCGATGTGCAGCACGCGGTTGATGATGGCGTCGAGGAATTCGCGATCGTGAGAAATCATCAGCAAGGTGCCGGGGTATGCGGTCAGCCAATCCTCCAGCCAGACAATGGCGTCCAAGTCGAGGTGATTAGTAGGCTCATCCAACAGCAATAAATCGGCGCGCGAACACCGCGCGCGCGCCATGGCCAATCGTACGCGCCAGCCGCCCGAGAACTCCGACACCGCGCGCGCATGATCCGATGCCTTGAAGCCCAGTCCATGCATGATGGCGGCTGCCCGTGCACGGGCCCGATAGCCGTCGATGGCCTGCAGCGACCCATAGCCTTCCGCGAGCGCCATGGCCGCGTCGCGGCGCTCCGCATCCTCGATCTGGCCCTGCACGTTGCGCAATTCGGCGTCGCCGTCCAGTACGAATTCGATGGCGGCACGGGGACTTGCGGCAATTTCCTGTTCGACGCGGCCGATTTTCAAGCCGGCGGGCATGTCGATGTCGCCGCGATCAGGGTGCAGCTCGCTTAAGATTGCCGCGAACAGGCTGGATTTGCCGGTGCCGTTGGCGCCGGTGATGCCGACCTTGTTGCCGCGGAAGATGATGAAATCGACGTGCTCGAACAGCGGCTGCGGACCGCGCCGCAGGGTGAGATCCCGAGCAGATAACACTAGCAGCCTGTCTGTGGGCTACGACGACAATCGAATCGGCCGCAGCACCGTGGGCATGCACAAATTCGCATGATGGGGTGCGCCGCTCGCCTGCGCGGCAAGGATGCCGAGCAACTTCTCCGCTTCCATGGCATCGCCGAACAGGCGACCCTGGGCGTAATAACAGCCATGCTCGCGCAGGAACTCGAGCTGCTCGCCGGCTTCCACGCCCTCTGCAATCACTTCGAGATCCAGGCTCTTGCCCATGTCGATGATGGTGCGGACGATGGCGGCATCGTCCGAGTCGACCGCGACGTCGCGAACGAAGGATTGATCGATTTTCAAAGTGCCGATGGGAAATTGCTGCAACGCCGACAGCGAAGAGTAGCCGGTGCCGAAATCGTCGATGGCCAGATTCAGGCCCATGGCATACAGCTCGTTCAGCAGGCCGATAGTGCGCTTAGGGTCGGTCATCAAGGTGGTTTCCGTGACCTCGAGCTCGAAGCACGTGGGCGACACATCATGCTTGCGGAACACACTGCGGCAGCGGGAAATGAAACTGGCCTGTTTGAGCTGGCGCAGCGAGAGATTGATGGCAATTCGGCCGGGTTCCGGCACGATCTTCTGCCATTGACGGTAGTCCGAACACACCCGGTTCAATACCCACTCGCCGATATCCAGGATCAGGCTGGTCTCTTCGGCCAGCGGAATGAAGTGCGAGGGCGAGATATCGCCGTGTCCCGGCAGGCGCCAGCGCAGCAGCGCCTCGGCGCCGACTACGCGTCCGCTGCGCAGGTCCACTTTGGACTGATACAGAATCACCAATTCGTCGCGCTCCAACGCGCGCCGCAACTTGCTCTTGAGCATCAGCCGCTCCACCGCGGCGGCGTTCATTTCGGGCACGTAGAAGGCGCAGGAGTTGCCGCCGTTCTGCTTGGAGTGATACATGGCCGCATCGGCGTTGCG
>JANXZQ010000286.1 GCA_025355445.1 Gammaproteobacteria bacterium | reverse complement strand
CTCACCACCAAAATCAATGATTTATGTTTCTAGAGAGCGGCATCTTGCGGGAATTTATGGGACTGCGGTGCACAAGTCTAAGCGCAGGCGCTCGAGGGCCGTTCGTCGCGGATTACACCAATGGTGTGATTTAGTCACACTATTGGTACATACCTGGAGACTACTCATGGCAACTGTGCGCAAGACCATTACGTTGACAGGCCAGCAGGATGATTGGATCAAGGCCCAGGTCGATGCCGGCGACTACACCAACGATAGCGAATACACCCGCGATCTCATTCGGCGAGAGCAAGAACGCGGCGCAGAGATCGATCCGGTTCGCGTGGCATTGATCGAGGATGAAAAGAGCGGGGAGCCAAGGCGCTTCGATGCTAGCGAGTTCAAGCGCAAGCTTCGCCGCGCGCATGGCTGAATACTGACGCTCTCCCTCCGACGAGCGCGACATTGAAGGCATTTGGAAATACACGCGCGAAGAGTGGGGAGTTGAACAGGCCGAGCGGTACACTGACTTGCTGACGGCGGCATTCCATGTAGCCGGTATTGTCGCGAGTCAGCCCTCGGACGATGCCCAAGCAGAGCGTGCCATGAATTTCTTCGATGACCTTCATCACTCAATTAATCGAGTCCGGTAGCCAATGGCCAACAGAGGTTCGTCATGAAATGGATCACACGCGAGCATCCAAAAATAGACCGCATCGCATGTCCGTGGTTAGCTTTGCGGTTCACCGACGCCCAATCCGAGTTTCACTTCGTCTCGGCTGATCGCGTCATTCCAGTTGCACAGGAGATTGGTGCAATACCCTTCGACATACCCGGTGTCGAACTGACTCATGTCGGAGAGCTGTGCAGTGTTGATGCGTTTATCAAGAAGTACCACATAGATGACGTGGGAGTGTCGCGGCTTGCCGTCATCATACGTGGCGCCGACACCTCACGTCTTGATCTGGCTCCCCAGTCTGCAGGACTCTACGCGATTTCGCTCGGACTCTCTGCCACGTTTTCCGACGATCATGAGATGCTGCGCCATGGCATCGTGATGTATGACGCGCTGTACGCGTGGTGCAAGTCACTGCAACACGAGAGGCACCGAGGGCCCCCGGCCGGGTTTTCGCTCACCTCTTAACTGAATGACCTATTGAAGGAGAATTTCGTGAATAATCTCGTGACACTTATCGCAGGGTTTGCCGCAATGGCCATCAGCGTGACCGCGGACGCCGCCGACATCGATTGGAGCAAGGTGGATCAGGCCTTAGGCAAACCTGGCACCAATTTGCCCGGGGGTGTGCGCAAATATGGCCTGCCGCGAAGCGATCTCAAAATTACGGTCGACGGGGTGGCCATCAAACCCGCCCTTGCGCTAGGTTCGTGGATCGCCTTTATTCCAGAGGGCAATGGCGCGATGTTCATGGGGGATCTGGTGCTGACCGATACGGAGATCAGCCCCGTGATGAAAAGACTCACGGACGACGGCATTGAGATCACCGCCGTCCACAATCACCTGCTGCGCACCTCCCCGGCGGTTTTCTATATGCACGTCGGCGGTCATGGCGACCCGGTAAAACTGGCGCAGACGTTGCACGCGGGACTAGTTCTGAGTCACACACCCTTTACCGTCACTACTCCCGCGGCGACGCCTCCGACCATTGACTTAGACACCGCCGCGATCGATGCGGCGCTCAATGCCAAGGGCTCGATCAATGGGGGCGTGTATCAGGTCAGCATTCCGCGCGCGGAAACCATCACCGAAGGCGGCATGGGCATCCCTCCCTCAATGGGCACGGCGATCGCGATTAATTTCCAGCCCACAGGTAACGGCAAGGCTGCGATCACGGGCGATTTCGTGCTGCTGGGCAAGGAAGTCAATCCGGTGCTGAAAGCCATGCGGGACAACGGCATCGAAGTCACCGCGCTCCACAGTCACATGATCGAAGATTCCCCGCATCTATTCTTCATGCATTTTTGGGCCAACGACGATGTCGCAAAACTCACCCGCGGCCTGCGAGCTGCGCTTGAATTAACTAACGCGAAGCGCGGCTAAAGGGCTCACCAAATTCACGGCCGTGGTCGGCGCGCCAGCCAAGACGATTAAGTCTTGTCCGGACGTCGATCAGACGGGGCGCAGACGGTCGCGTCGTGACGGGACCATCTGTCGTATTGCAAGATTTACAGGGCACCCGCTTTCCCCGCACGCGCCGAAATATATTGCCGCAGAAACGCGGTGAATTCCTCAGCTACCTTCGGAAGTCTCCTCCCACTATGTCGAATCTGGCTAAAGTCCAGATGCGCCACTGGATGGTCAACACCCCGTTTTTCGTCTTTGTCGCCACGTTTATCAGTAGATACTGTGTACCGAATTGGTACTCATAAGTAAGGTTCAGTGTCGTTCCTGTTCCGCCGGTGAAGCGAACTTTTGCAGCATGTCCTTCTGGCTGCAACCTGCCAACATACCTGCGATTAGAATCCAGTTGAGACATCGCCCCATGTTGTCCGGGACGCTACGGGGCTTTGGTTTTCCCACGCAATCTCGCTCTGCTTTCAATCTCGGTGCTGTTGGTTATGCCCTGCGAGCCCGACGTCACGGAAGTCGTAACGCCGTTGGGGTAGATCGTTGAAGAAGTCGGGTTCCCAAACGGATCCGTGCCGACTACGTCAGTGGTGCCGTCGGGATTGGTAATCGCAACTGGGCTCCCAGGATCGCTGGACGTGGGCGCCGCGGCGGGACCATTCCCGCCGCCGGCGCTTTGTCCGGGCGGGGCATTCGGCTGCGACGGAGGGGCCTGCGCATTTACGTGCGGCACGATAGGACCATCGGGGGGGATACCCGAATGATCGGAGCTCCCCTGCGGCCCCGATGGATCGCCGAGACTTCCCGCCGCGGCCGCCGCACCGCCGATCAGACCGGCAGCCGGCGGTATCGCGTTGCTGTCGGACACACAGCTCGCGCACAAATGGAACAGGTGCAGGACGAGATCCATCATGAGCGCGATCCCCTCACTTGTAGTTCTGCCAGCAGGCTGGCGCGTCGATTCGCTTCCAGAGCCGAGACCTGCAGCCATCCTTTCGCGGGAGACAGCGGGGCGAACGCGCGCCATTCAAACGTCATCACATAGGCCACGCCGAGTGCCAGCAGCAGGGCGCACAGTCGGCCTCCCAGCGTGATGATCATGCAGAACTCGGCTACGTAACGGTTGAGGCCGCCGACGATCATGGCGTTCTGCGAGCAGTGCTCTATCAGCACGGCGCTGACTGCGACCATCGGTATCATCCACGCGCGCGGCAGCCGTCCGCGATATAGCACCACGAACGCGACTCCCAGCGCGAGCAAGGCGGAATGAACCAAGCGGCCGGTTTGCACCATGGTCCATCCAAAGGCTGAGCCCTTGTTCGCTGCCGGTGACAGCCAAGATACGAAGGGCGCGGCGCTCAGTGAGAAAACGCCGCGGCCATAGGAAGCGTTTTCGCTGATCGCGAAACCAGCCGCGGCGCAGCCGGTCACCAGCACCACATCCAGCAGCGACGGGCGTGCATCCGAGCGTCGTAGCGCAAAAAATAGCAAGAATGCCAGAGGCACGAGCTTGCAAAGCTCTTCGGTGATCGGCACCCATAGTGCCCCAGCGACCAAACTGTTCGTTCCCAGCGCCAAAATCACCGGGCGGCCCACGAACCGTGCGAGACCCATGAGGCCCAAGAAGCCTACCAGGAATGCGCCCAGCAGCGCGCGCCATCCCAGCGTGCGTGCAGGTCCCGCGGCAGCGAACAGCAGTCCTACCGTCCACAATTGAGCCGCCAGGTCGACGGTGAATAAGCCGAGGCCGGCCGCCTTGGTCAGGCGCGGCAATGCGGCCAGCGCCGAGAGTGTGGCAATGATCAAACTCACGTTCGACATCAACAGCGCGAAACGGGCGCGTTCGGCGGAGCTCGCGGACTTGGACGAGATCGTCCAGGCCAGCTTCAAGACAATACCCATGCCGATCAGCACCACCGTGGTACCGAATCCTGCCGGCACGGCGCCCCAACTGGGAGGCGATAAAGACGCCCACCGAAAACAGCAGGGTGATGCCGGCGGTGAGGGCCAGTTTTGCTTGCCCGCCGGTGCCTAACGGTGCTCCAACGAGTTGCGCATTGGTCATAAGCGATATAACCAGATGAGCGCTGCAAACCCGCCATAGCGATGAGGCGGGAACGGCTCCGTTGAACCCTGACTTACATCAAATTCTCGCGCCACTCGTCGTCGGCGAGAGAACTGGAGTTTGCGTCTGGTCGTTATGCGAGCGAAAGACCAGAGCGGACAAGCGGGTCATAAGTCTTCCGAAAACGACCGCTCGATCAAGCAGTAGGCACCGAAAAATCACGCACAAGGTGCCATATACGGAAAGTAGAACTCTTTCCTCGACGGCACCCTTTCTACCGGTACGAATCAGTGTGTCTGAGTGATGAAGGTTCCCCAATTCGCGTAGTGTCCACGTGTAAACAGCGACGGATCAGGAATCATCTCGTTGGCAGTGTACACGTAGCCTGTGGCCGCATCGACCACTGCCGCACCATAGTCACCCCATCTTCCGACAGTACCCGGCCCCGAAACGCCGCAGCCGGTGAAGCCATCATCCGACGTGAACCCTTGGCCGGTAACGCGAATGCCTCCCGTCGGGGCCGTTCCGTTGAACGCGATTAGCGCGGCACTGGGATAGCCTCCCGCGGCTGATGCGCTGGTGTTGGTGATGGTGAAACCCATAACACCCGCACCGTTCTGGTGGAGCCCAAACGCAGGATAAGAAATGCTATATCCTTTCGGCGGAACGATGCGTCCCTGATGAACGATGCTGGCCGATAACCCTGAGTTGTTGAGCGTCGGATGCACTTCAAACCAGTCGATGACATCGCGGGCGAGCCCATTGCCATCCACAGCCCCCTGGGCAAGCGCCCCGTACAGGTTTCCATTCGCCTTTTGAATCGTGGATTGGAACGTGCTATAGCCCGCGTCGAGCGACGGCGCCGACGTTACACCCACCGACGCGCAATATGGTCCGACCACGTTGGGCTCGCTCGAGGGTACCGTACCGTTGCCATAGTTTTGTGAGTTCACGGTGGTTTGCAATACTTTGACGGTGCCCGGGTTACTGACGATGAACTTCGTGTTAATGACCGCTAGGACAGAAATTTGGGGCGTTCCGAGACCAAAAGAGGCTGTGGGTGCGGACATCAGAAACTCAGAGCCGCCGCGGGCAAGGGAAAATGGCTCGCCCGGCGCTGGTATGCTGGGTTGCAACACGAAATCATTGGGATCATCAAAGCGCAGATAGTTGAAGGCAGTACCCGCTTCGAGGCTTGCCTTCGGAAACACGTAGATTGCTGCCTCGACATAGTTACCGGATACATTGCTGAATAAATCCGCCGTGATGAAAAACGCGTCGGCATTAAAGCCGCCTTTAGGATAATCGGGAAAGCAGTCCTGAAATCCGCAGCCAGTTAATTGACTGCTGTAGGCATCGACCAGATAGGTGTAGTAACTGCCCATCGGATCGCTGGTTTGGCTCACCGCGATGGCGAATGCATTGACGGTGCCGTTGTAGGCAACTTCAGTTAGGAACCAGCGCTGCGACACCGGGTCGAAAAAGACTTGGGGATCGCTCAGTCCGTATACGTTGGGATCGATGTTGAACAGTGTTGAAGTGGCAATCGGCGCGCTAAGCGGCACACCGTTACCGGCGTCAAAAAATCGCAAGACATTGTTGACGATTTCCGCGGCGACATTATTGTTCACGGCCAAGCCTTGATCGGGCGGTTCTAGTTCATAACCGTTGGCGGTCACGTTATCGCCTTCATGCACACCGCCGAAGCCCGAAGTGCCCGTGACCCCCGGACTGCTCGCGGCAAGAGCAGTATTCGGCGATAACGCGTTTAGCGCCGCCGCCGAGGGCTGAGAAGTCAGTCTGCCATTGGGCAATCGATGTTGCGGTTGCTCAATCTCCGAGGCATTCTGCTGCGACCCGAGCGCCTGTCGATTGGCCTCGCTCGCCGCCAGCTGCCTCATCGATACGGTCCCCCTCATGGTAGCCTCGGACCCTGAGACTGCAGAATTCAGGGTCGATTGCTGCGCGTTCGCCGCGATGGCCGATCCCATGAATACGCCGATCATGATTGCTAGTACGTTGAAACGTTTCATTTCCGCCCTCCATGCAAGTGTCTTGAAATTATTGTGAGTTCGCTATATGGATCGACACAGATCGATCGCTAGTGAATTGACTTATACGCTTGTCGGATAATCGGCGCACGCGATATTGGCCTCCGCAAGGCGCGCATCGAGCAGGATGTCATTTGCTGCATTCGGCAGTCATTTGCGGGGTAGTGCAGGGTAGACGCCCGGATGCTCTTGGACCAAACCGGGTCCGTTGCCGGCTGGTGCATCGCGGCGTGGCTCTACGGCTTCTCAAGATCGGCGGGGAAGCCGATCCCGCGGCGCTTGGGGACGGGCGAGTTCATGAGCTGTCGGATCGCCGGGAGAATGGCGGCGATGGCGTCATTGGAATCACTGATCGGGCTCGCATTAATTACATCATACTGTGATATAACTGATGCGCTCGGATCATGGAGGCAGGGGTGGCGGAGTTTGACGATGCAGCAATATCAAAGCCGGCTTTCGAACGGTTGTCCGAATTTCGTTATCAAATGCGCCGCTTCGAACGATTTTCGGAGCGCACGGTGCGGTCGCACGGCGTTACACCTCTTCAGTATCTAGTGCTCCTTCATATCAAGGGGTATCCCGGACGCGAATGCGCCAATGTCGGCGAACTTGCCGAACGCCTGCAGGCGCAACCGCATGGCGTGGGGGCGCTCATCACGCGCTGCGAGGCGCGCGGGCTTGTCTGTCGGCGTTCGAGCGAGCGGGATGGTAGGGAGGTGGAAGTGCACCTGCTCAAGGAGGGCGAGCGCTTGCTCGCCAAACTAGCCGCGCTGCATCGGGCTGAACTCAAATCCATTCGCGGGGTTTTTCCTGTGCCTCTGGGAGATAGTTGACCGTGCAGACGCCCGACACCCGAAGAGACTTTGCCGCCGACGCGAGCTTGCTCGGAATCGCCGCCGCCGCAGCGGTTGTCGGAGTCCTCAGTACAGTGGCGGCTTGGGCCCTGCTCCAGCTCATTCGGCTATTCACCAATATTTTCTTTTTTCATTCCTGGTCTACGGTCGCCAATTCCCCGGCGCACAATGCACTCGGCCTCTGGGTGATCCCAGTGCCCATCGTCGGCGGAT
>JANXZQ010000105.1 GCA_025355445.1 Gammaproteobacteria bacterium | reverse complement strand
CATCCGCGCTCAAATTCGCTGCGTTCGGCATCATCACCGGATTGTTGCGTTTCCCGTCCTTGAAGTTTTTCAGCTGCTCCGCAATGTAGTCAGCGCCAATGCCGGCGAGGGTCGGCCATTCGGGATTTGTACTGTTGCCGTTCGCACCATGACACGCTTGGCAAACAATCGCCTTAGTGGCACCGATTTCCACACTGCCTACGGCAAGGGCCGAATTACTGGTGAATGCGCCGAAAATTGTTGCTGCGAGAATCCAAAGCCGCTTCATGATCGACTGCTACCCCATGCTAATGTGAACCGCTTCCGACCGTAAATTGTACACTAGAGTCAATAATTTGCGTTCAAGCGGCGGCCATGTCGACCTACTCCAATGTGAAATTCCTGACCAGTGCCGCCGAGCCGCACCAGCTCGCCCCCGACTTGGGCAAGGAAATCGCCTTTGCGGGACGCTCGAATTCCGGCAAATCCACCGCCATTAACGCCATCACGCAACGAGCCGGGCTCGCGCGGGTGAGCCGCACGCCGGGACGCACGCAGCTCATCAATTTCTTCGAGGTGTCTGCGGAACGTCGGTTGGTGGACTTGCCGGGATACGGTTTTGCCAAGGTGCCGGAGAGGGTGCGCATACATTGGCTGCAGCTGATGGAACATTACTTCAATGTGCGCGAGTCTTTGGTCGGCTTGATACTGATTGTCGACAGCCGCCGGGGCTTGGGCACGCAGGATGCCGGCATGCTCGAATGGGTCCTGGCCAGAGACCGCTTCGCGCATGTTCTGCTCACCAAAGCGGACAAGTTAAATCGCCGCGACGCGCAGCGCGTGCTGCGCGAGACCGCCGCGGCATGCTCGGACACGTCGGTGACTGTGCAATTGTTTTCGGCACACGCAAAAGAAGGATTCGACGAGGCGCGCGCGGTGCTTGATCGCTGGCTCAACTGAGCCGCCCAAAAAAAGGCCCCGGTGGTTGCTTAGAGCAGCCACCGAGGCAGACCAACCCGGCATGGGGATGACAAACCGGGTCATTCCCGCTCAGGGAGAAGAGCGGGGAGCGTCTTTCTCGCTCATTTTGTTAGATGGGGACGCCTCCCAAAAGTTCCAGCCCCACCCAAAGCTATTTTTCGGATTTGCCCGCAGTCACCCAATTAGGGCAAACCCCGCAGAATATGCGAGCAATTCTGCTCCAAACTGCGCCGGCGTGCATGTAATACTGCTTGCGCAATCCTATCCCGCCTCCGAGGGGTGGCCATTCGGTGCACAACAACGTCAATTCGGCCTCCGGCCGAATCAGTGCGCCTCGTCCCAGTTGCGTCCGATGCCTACGTCGACCTTGAGCGGAACAGCCAATTTGGCAGCCTGCGCCATGTGTGTCCGTAATTGTCCTACAAGACCCTCGATAGCCTCGTCTGCCACCTCGAGGACCAGCTCGTCATGCACCTGCATGATGAGCCGCGCTGGAACTCGCGAGGCCTGCAACCAGGTATCCACTTCGATCATGGCCCGTTTGATGATATCGGCGGCTGTTCCCTGCATGGGCGCGTTGATGGCGCTGCGCTCGGCATATTGGCGCAGCGCATGGTTACGGGACTGTATTTCGGGCAGGTATAGCCGCCGGCCGAACACGGTTTCCACAAATCCCGTGTCGCGTGCCTGACGACGCGTCTCTTCCATGTAGCGCTTGACGCCCGGATAGCGTTCGAAGTAAAGATCCATGTACTTCTGCGCATCGCCACGGCCAATTCCCAATTGACGCGCGAGCCCAAATGCCGACATGCCGTACATCAGCCCGAAATTGATGGCCTTGGCCGAACGCCGCTGATCGGCGCTGACGGCCTCCAAAGGCGTGGAAAAAACCTCAGCGGCGGTTGCCTGATGGACGTCGCGATCCTCGGCAAAGGCCAGCAGCAAGCTCGCATCGCCCGACAGGTGCGCCATGATGCGCAACTCGATTTGCGAGTAATCGGCGGCGACCAGCGAGTGGCCCGGCGGCGCGATGAAGGCCTGCCGAATCCGCCTTCCTTCCTTGGTCCGAATGGGAATATTTTGCAGATTCGGATCCGTCGACGACAGCCGGCCGGTGGCGGCGACTGCTTGATGATAAGAAGTGTGAATGCGGCCGGACGCCGCATCGATTTGTTTGGGCAGGTTGTCGGTGTACGTCGATTTCAGCTTGGCGATGCCGCGGTATTCCAAGATCAACTTGGGCAGGGTGAAGGTCGCAGCGAGCTCTTCCAGCACGTCTTCCGCCGTTGAAGGCTGGCCGGTCGGTGTCTTTCGCATCACCGGTATACCCAGCTTACCGAACAGGATCTCCTGCAATTGCTTCGGCGAATCCACGTTAAACGCGCCGCCCGCTTCCGTATGAGCTTGGGCTTGCAGCTCCAGCATGCGCGCCGCCAACTCCGAACTTTGAATCCTGAGCAGTTCGCGATCCACGAGCACGCCGGCGCGCTCCATGCGGTACAGCACCGGCACCAACGGCTGCTCAATGGTTTCGTAAACCGACTTCAAGGCCGGAACAGCTTCGATTTGCGGCCAGAGAGCCAAGTGCAGCTGCAGCGTCACGTCCGCATCTTCGGCGCAGTATTCGGCGGCGCGGTCCACATCCACCTGATTGAAGGTGATTTGCTTGGCGCCCTTGCCGGCGACGTCCTCGTAACGAATGGTCTGGATGCCGAGATACTTCTGCGCCGTCGAATCCATGTCGTGCTTCGCGACGAAGACGCTGTTGAGCACATACGATTCGAGCATGGAATCAAATCGCTGCCCGAGCAGTGTGATGCCGTAATTCTCGAGTACGTGGGCATCGTACTTCAGATGATGTCCCAACTTCGGCAGATCGGGATTCTCGAGCAGCGGCTTGAAAGCCGCCAGCACCTTGTCGCGGTCGAGTTGGTGCGGAGCGCCTGTGTAGTCGTGGCCCAAGGGAATATAGGCGGCTTCCCCAGGAGTTACCGCGAACGACAGACCGACGATGCGCGCCTGCATGTAGTCCAGGCTGTCAGTTGCAGTGTCGAAGGAAATGAGCGGCGCGGCGGCGAGTTTGCCGAGCCATTCCTCCAAAACTTCTTGTGAAACGATCTTGTGATAATTGCGAGCGGCCGGAGGCAACATCGCAACGATCACCGCTGCGGAGTCTGCGCCGGCGGCGTGTTCCGCGGCAGGATTCGCCGTCCCGGCTGCGGCGGGTTGGGCTTGCGCCGGGCCGACCGGCGCGTCCGGACCCAGTGCCTTGAGCAGTGCCCGCAATTCCAGCCGCGTGTACAGTTCTCGCAGGCGGGCGAGATCCGGTGCGCCCGCAGCCAGCCCTTCGGTAGTCACGTCCAAGGTGAGCGCCGTGTCGATGGTGGCGAGCTTGCGCGACAGCTCGAGCATCGTCAGTTCGCCGCGCAGATTCTCACCTACCTTGCCGCCGATCTGTGCCGCGTGCGCGATCAGCTCATCCAGCGTTTGATATTGATTGAGCCATTTGGCGGCGGTTTTGGGGCCCACCCCGGTGACGCCCGGGATGTTGTCCGAGCTGTCCCCGACCAGCGCCAGGTAGTCGACGATCTGTTCGGGATACACATCGAATTTCGTTTTGACGCCTTCGCGGTCCAAGCGCGAGTTGCTCATGGTATTGATCAATCCGACATGCGGACCCACCAGCTGCGCCATGTCCTTGTCGCCGGTGGAGATCAGCACGTCGAACCCTAAGGCGGCTGCCTGCTTCGCCAGAGTCCCAATGACATCATCTGCCTCGACACCGGGCACACGCAGCAGCGGCAGACCCATGGCGGCGACGGTGTCGTACAGAGGCTGAATCTGCGCGCGCAGGTCGTCGGGCATGGGCTGACGATGCGCCTTGTATTGCTCGAACAAATCGTCTCTGAACGTGCGGCCCGGCGCATCGAACACCACCGCGATTCGATCGGGGGACTCCTCTTTGACCATCTTGTTGAGCATGTTGAGCACGCCCAACACCGCTCCCGTGGGTTCTCCCTTGGAGTTGGTGAGCGGCGGCAGGGCATGGAAGGCCCGGTACAAATAGCCCGAGCCATCGACCAAAATGAGTTTGCCTGCGCTCATGAAATTTTCTTAACACCCCGTCACGGTTTCGGCGGCGCGTCCGCTGGCTTGGCAGGATCGGTGGCGGGGCTGCGCGGACCCGGCACCACTTTCTTATGCTTCGGGGTATCCGGGTGCACCAGGGGTCCTTTTTGACCACATCCGGCGATGAGGCCGGCCATGCAGAGTGGGATCAACAGGCGCACAAGTGTCATGCGCGGAGTATACCGCGCGCCGTTGCGGGGCTGTTTGGCCGGAACTTCTGGCGCCGCCGGCCAGTCCCAATGTGCAGTATCCATAGGAGACGATGATGAAGCGGATCTCAGGAAGCCTGTTGGCGATTTTGGCGGTGGCCGCGTGCGCAACATCGACGGCGGCTCTGGCGGACAATCCGGCCGGGTTTTACCTCGGCGCCGGTGCAGGCTATTCCACCATCAGAAGCGACGATCCTGCCTACGGGCTTCCCGGCTATTTCAACGATCACCAAACGGCCTGGAAAGTGATCGCCGGAGTAAGGCCGATTCCCATCATCGGCGCTGAATATGAATACATCGACTTCGGGCATCCCAGCAATCGTTACGGCTCCAACGGCTTTGGTTACTATGGATTGGATTCTCACCCGCGGGCGAACATGCTGTTCGGCGTCGGCTATCTGCCGCTGCCGATCCCGTTCTTCGATGTTTACGGCAAGGCCGGCGTCGCGCGGCTGCAAACCAACGTCACCACTTTCGTGGCCAACGCCTGTCCGTCGAACAGCAACTCTTGCACGGGAACGTACTTTCGCCGCAACGAGACCGACAACAAATTCGCCTACGGTGTCGGTGTGCAGTCGAAAGCCTGGGGTGTTGCCTTCCGCGCGGAATACGAGCGGATCAGCTCGCAGTTCGGCGATCCCGATGCGTTGACGGTCAGCGCCACGTGGACTTTCTAAGGCCGTAGGCGGCGCCGCACCTTATACTGGTGTTCATGAAGAACACCGCTGCTCTCGCTTGGCGTCATCCACTGATCGCGCGCTCCACCCTCGCCCTCGGTCTCATCGCCGCACTGTCCTCCTGCGCACATAGGGAATTACCTGCACAGGGCAGCGCTTCCGCTGCCACGACCCGGGCGCTTCGATCCAAGATCGACACCATCGTCGTTATCTACGCCGAGAATCGCGCCTTCGATAATTTATACGGCAATTTTCCCGGAGCGCGCGGCCTCGGCGAAGTCGTCGGCAGCGACGGCCGGCCGCTGCCGGCATACGTGCCGCAGATCGACCGCGACGGATCCGTGCTTCCGGCATTGCCGCCTACCTGGGGCGGCGTCACGGCGCCGGGGATCGATCCGGTGGTGACGGAGACGCAAAGCGCCGGCTTGCCCAATGCGCCTTTCTCCATCGAGCACGCCTTCACGGCGCAATCCAACCACACCTTGTCGACATCCACGGTCACGCGCGATCTATGGCATCGCTTCTTCGAGCACCAGATGCAGATCGACGGCGGTAAGAACGACGGTTATGCGGCTTGGTCCGACGCCGGCGGCCTAGCCATGGGGCACTACGACTACAGCCGTTCGGCGCTGTATTCCTTGGCGAAGGATTTCGTGCTCGCGGACAATTTCTTCCAGGGCGCATTCGGCGGATCCTTCCTCAACCACCAATATCTGATTTGCGCCTGCGCACCGGAGTATCCCGACGCCGCGACGGCAAAAGCGCACCCTTCCATTGCCGTACTCGAGCAGGACGCCGTCGGTCACTATCTGCCGCGGCTAAAAACGGCGCGGGCCGCAATGCGTTCTGCGCTGGATGAACCACCCAGGTTCGCGAGAAGCGGCAACATCACGCCGGCGGACTATTTTGGCGACGGCCGGTTTTATGCTGTGAACACCATGCAACCGCCGTATCAGCCGAGCGGCAACAAACCCGCCGCCGACGATGCCGATTTTCTTTACGCGGATCGCGACAATCCGACGACTTTGCCGCCGCAGACGGGGCGCACCATCGGCGACGCACTGGACACCAAGCACGTCAGCTGGGCCTGGTACTCGGGTTCCTGGGATGCGGCGCTTGCCGACGGCCGCCGCTCGCCACTCAAGACTCGAGACGCCATCTATGCGCCGGATTATCCAGGCGGCAATCCGAATTTCCAGCCGCACCATCAACCTTTCAATTACTACGCGCGCTTCGATCCCGTGGCGCATCCCGAACAACGCACCGCGCACATGAAGGATTACGGCGAACTGATCGCCGCCGCCGCCGCCGGGCATCTACCGGCCGTCGCGTTCTACAAGCCGCAGGGCAATGTGAATCAACACGCCGGCAATGCCTCGATCGCAGCGGGTGACGCACACATCGCGGATCTGGTTGCCAAATTGCGTGCGAGCCCGCAGTGGCCGCGCATGGTCATCGTCATTACGTACGACGAGTTCGGCGGCGCCTGGGACCACGTGGCCCCGCCGCAGGGGGATCTGCTGGGCCCCGGCGCTCGGATTCCCGCCCTGATCATTTCGCCACTGGCCAAGCACGGTACGGTCGACCACACGCAGTACGACACCGAGTCCATCCTGCGTTTGATTACGCGCCGCTTCGGTCTGGATGTGTTGCCCGGAATCACCACGCGCGACAATGCGCTTGCGGCGCATGAGGCGCCGCCCATGGGAGATCTGACCGGCGCCCTCGACCTCGAGCCTTAGCAGCCTCGGACAGGCTCCTAGCGTTATTTCGCTTTCGGCTCGCCCTTGGCTGCAGGGACCGGCGTCAGCGCCGCAGGCTTGTCCTTGGGCTTAACGCTCACCAACTCCACGTCAAAAATCAGCAGCGAGCCGCCCGGGATGCCGGGCTTGGGGTTGTTGCCGTAAGCAAGCTCAGGCGGCACGAATAGCTGCCATTTGGCACCGGGTTTCATCAGTACCAACGCCTCCTGCCAGCCCGGGATCACGCCGTTCACCGGAAAGGTCACAGGCGTGCCGCGCGCGTAAGAGCTGTCGAATTCCGTGCCATCGAGCAGCTTGCCGCGGTATTGCACCGTCACTTCATCGGTGGCAGCGATGTCCGCCGCCTTCTTATCGCCCGGCAGTACCACTTTGTACTGCAGCCCCGAGGCCGTGGTGGTCACGCCCTTCTCGTGCGTGTTTTTCGCCAAAAAATCCTTGGCGGCTGTCTGATTGCGCACAATCGAAGCCTCCATCACCGAGCGCACATAGACATTCAACTGCTGCTGTTCGGCGGGGGTGGGCTTCTTGCCCTGCAAGCCGTCGCGAATGCCGCGCGCCACGGCATCGAAGTTCACTTGATCGGAAATGCCCACCCCATGCATCTGTGTACCGAAGGTCAGCCCGAACAGATAGCTGCTTTGATCGGTGCTTAGCGCCGCGGGTGCAACCGGCGCGGCCGGTCCCGCGGGTGCAATCGGCGCGGC
>JANXZQ010000088.1 GCA_025355445.1 Gammaproteobacteria bacterium | reverse complement strand
GAGCCGCGCTTCCAGCATCACTTCGTCGAGGCTATGGCTATTCCGCACAAGGTCGCGCCTTATACGCATCTTCGCAAGGTCGTAGACCTGCCAGCGCCGAAAGAATCGACGAGCCAGACCGAAACGCGCGGGCGGCGGCCGCGGCGCGGAAGCTGAGCCGCGGGACGGTCTGGATAAAAATATTTTTGGCGTCGCGTGCCGGAGAAATTGCATGTCACGAAGCAGGGCAATGAGGCGAATTCGCCAGGCGATGGACCGCCAGATTGGGCGGACTTCAACGCAGGATCAATTATTCAGCCGCCGCAGTCTGCTGCAGGCGTCGGGGCTCGCCCTTGGCGGCGTATTCGCTGCGCGCGGCCTACGCGCACAGTCATTGCCCAAAGCCGCCGCGCCTACTGGAACGGACGGGGCGCGTGGCCCGGGATTGGCGATGGGTTTCTCGAAACCGATTTGCCGTTCCAGAGCACCTGGGACAGCAGCCGTGCCGAACCCGGCCGCGACGGCCTGCTGACGAATTACATGGGCGGCACTCCTGGCGCAGCATTCCGCCCGTATGGGCCGTATACGACCAGCCGAGACTGCGGCACGACAGCCGGCTACGCGCAGGAATTCCTCGCGGAACTGGAACTCACGTGGCCAGGAATTGGCGTTCACTACACCGGGCTTGCAACGCTCAGCTATCCGACCGGCGATCCGAACCTGCTGGGAAGCTACAGCACCTACCAGGTCGGCCAGTACACGCAGTTTGGGGATTACGAAAAGGTGCCCGAGGGACCCATCCACTTTGCCGGCGAACATACTCTTACGACTTCCAGGGCTTCATGGAAGGCGGCGCACGATCAGGCCAGCGCGCAGCGCGCGAAATCCTGGCGATCATCGCCTGAAGATCGTCGTGTGATAGTGTCTTGTGCTGATCCTGACTAGCGCGCGAGTGGCGATCGCGCGCGCCACCATCAACGCTGTGCGGCAGTTTAACAATGAATAAATCGACCTTGGTCGCCACATCTTCAATATCATTAATAGTGTTGGCTGGGGCCAGCGCCATCCCCCAGGCCGCGCCGACGCTAGCCTCCTGCGATGGCGTGCCGGCGCCGGCCTTTTGCAGCGCAGTCCGCGGTACTCGTGCCGAGGGTTGGCCATCGCAGAGTCGTTCCGAAGTCATGGCCCAGCATGGGATGGTAGTCACGAGCCAACCGCTGGCAGCGCAGGCTGGATTGCAGATTCTGAGACAAGGCGGGAATGCGATCGATGCAGCCGTCGCCACCGCCGGTGTGCTGAGCCTGACGGAACCGATGATGGTGGGCGTGGGCTCAGATCTTTTCGCCGTCATCTATATCGCCAGGGAGAAGAAGGTCTACGTGCTGAATGCGAGCGGCACGGCGCCCTCCGGCGCCACCGTCGAGCGCTTCAACAAGCTGGGTTATCACTGGGATCCCAAGAACTGGGGGCCGACATCGGGGATGCCGGGGTACGGGATCCTGACAGTAACGGTTCCCGGGGCCGTCTGGGGATGGCAGGAGGTGCTCAAGCGCTTTGGCAAGATGAGATTCAAGCAGGTTCTCGAACCGGCGGCACAATATGCGCAGGACGGTTTCCCGGTGTCAGAGCGCATTGCCCACGACTGGCACCTGCCGAATGCCTTGCCGCTCATAGGATGTTGTACCGCGACCGATCCGGATTCGATCAAGACCTGGTACCTGAATGGCGAATCTCCGAAGCCGGGACAGATCTTCAGGAATACCGATCTTGCCAGGACCTTCCGGCTGTTGCAGGAGAAAGGGGCCGACGCGTTCTACCAAGGCGAGATCGCCAAGGCCATCATCGCCAAGTCGACCGCGCTCGGTGGGACAATGACGCTCGAGGACCTTGCCGGGTACCATGGGGAATGGGTCGACGCGGCCCGCACTCGATATCACGGCTACGACATCATCGAGTTGCCGCCGCCCGCGCAGGCGTGGGCAGCGAATGAGATGCTGAACATTCTTCAGGCCTGCATGCCGCGCTGGGCGCCGGGCCAGACGCTCGCCTCGTTAGGACCCACCAATCCGGTGTATTGGCACCTGATGGTCGAAGCAAAAAAACTCGCCTATGCCGATCTTTATCAATACAACGCTGATCCCAATTTTGCATCGATTCCCCTAGCCAAGCTGCTGTCCGAGTCCTATGCGGCTTCGCTATGCGCCAAGGTTGACCCGAGGCAAGCCTCGAGACCCGGTCCCACCGGCAATTTTGCGCTGCCCGGTGACACGATCGTGCTGTCGACCGCGGATAGCGAAGGCAATATGGTTTCGTGGGTGAACAGCAACTATTCGCAGTGGGGCTCCGGAATCACGGTCCCGGGTTATGGCTTCCTGCTGCATAACCGTGGCGGGCTATTCACATTGGATGCGAAGAGTCCGAATGTTATCGAGCCGCATAAACGGCCATTCAATACCTTGTCAGCGGGCCTCGTGATGCAGGGCGGGACGCCGTTGATGACCGTTACCCTGATGGGCGGCGATATGCAGGCGCAAGGACACGCGCAGTTGCTGGTGGACATACTGGACCTGGGTGCAAACGTGCAGGCGGCTGCGGATATGGCCAGGTTTCGCCATAGCCAGATCTCGAACGAGTTGGAGCTTGAGCCGGCGCTATTTGACCTGGTGGGCCAAAAACTCATCGCCCTTGGGCACACTGTGAAACCTATCGGCGGTGCAGACGTCGGCGGCGTTCAATCGATCATGGCCATAGATGGCTATTACCGGGCGGGATCAGACCTTCGGAAGGACGGCCAGGCGGTCGGTTGGTGAGCAGGTCCCAACCTGATGGTCATGGAGCGACAAACGTTGGCGAAGCACTAATCCGGGCAGTCTCATCAAGATCGCGCCGGATAGCGTCGCGATGGTGCTGCAGACATTCAGCACTGGAAAGGGCAGCAGAACGAACATTAGCGCAGGCAGGCAGGACCCCAACAAAGGATTCGTCAGACGTTCGAGTCGGGGGAGGCTGCCTTTCTTTTCGCCATGTATTCGAGCAGTG
>JANXZQ010000083.1 GCA_025355445.1 Gammaproteobacteria bacterium | reverse complement strand
CCTCGACCTTCTCGAACATCTTCAGGCCCTTGCGAGCGTCCAGTAAGGCGATGTCCTGCGGCGTCGTGACGATGACGGCGCCACTCACGGGAACCCGCTGCGCCAACGTCAATTGGATGTCGCCGGTGCCCGGCGGCATATCGACCACGAGGTAATCGAGTTCGCCCCAATTCGTATCTCCCAGCAGCTGCGTCAAGGCCTGGGTCACCATCGGCCCGCGCCACGCCATGGGCTGCTCTTGATCGATCATGAAGCCGATGGACATGACTTCGACACCATGCGCGCGCAAGGGAGTCAGGTGCTTGCCGTCGACGCTGGCGGGTTTGGCGCCGGCCAATCCCATCATCAGCGGCTGGCTGGGGCCATAGATGTCAGCATCCAACAAGCCGACTTTGGCTCCTTGAGCGGCCCAAGCCAGCGCCAAATTCGCTGCCGTCGTGGATTTGCCCACTCCGCCCTTGCCCGAAGCCACGGCGACGATGTTCTTGACGTTTTCGAGAGGTTTGAGCGTGCGCTGAACGGCGTGCGCCGTGATGTTCGCCCGTAGCTTCAAATCCAGCCTTGCAGCTCCAAGCAGCGGCCCTAAGTGGTTTTGCAGCGCGGCCTTGAGTTCGGCCACATAGTCTGCACAGGGGAAGCCCAGGACTAGCTCAACCGTCAGGACTCCCCCCGCCACTGTGACCGACGACACACCTTTGACATCCCCAAGGGACCGGGCGAGATACGGATCGATATAAGTGAGCAGGTGTTCGCGGATAAGGTTTTCCGCGGCGGTATCTTGAGTCATATGAGGCGCTTATTGTACCGCAGGCGGACAAGTGCGTGCGGTGTGGCATAATCTGCCGTTGTGAATCGAGACCCCGGCGGCTCCACTATTGACGGTGAAGATGCATGGCCGCCGTGGGATGTGCAACCTGAAGGCACTGAATGAGTCTATTCGCCAACTACCGTGCCGACCGGCTCATCGCCGAGGTTAAATCCAATCCAGGCAGCCCCGTGGCGCAAAAGGCTCTGGAGAAATTGGTCGCTCTTGGACCGGGCGCCATCGAGCCCCTCGTCAGCGCCCTCACGACGGCGGAAAAGAAGGAGACCCTGGCCTACGTCGATGCATTGTCGCGGTTGATCGACTCAAAATCGCTGCCGCAATTGCTCAAGACCATGGCTGAGGCGAACGGCCGGGCCATGTCCGGAATCGCCTGGGCGCTGTCGTCGAGCAAGAATTATCCGCCGACTGCGTTGCTCGACGCGTTGAACAAGCCCGGCATGCCTAGGCAGGCCATTCTGGACGTCATTGGGGCGCAGAAGGGACGTTTCACGGTGCGCGAACTGTTGAACGCCGCCTACGCGCAGGAACCCAACGAAAGGGCCGGCTTGTTTAAGATCATCGCTGAGATCGCCGACGAATCCTCGATCGACGATTTGATCGCGAGGATCGAAGGCAAGGATTCGGTGGCGCGGCTGCACATCATCAATGTGTTGGGACGTTTCAATACGCCCAAAGTACAGCAGGCAGTGCAGAAGCAGCTCAAGGACAGCAGCAAACTCATCCGTTCCGCCGCGCTGACGGCGCTATCGCGAATGGATGGGCCATTCGACATGGCGGTCCTGTGCAATATGCTGCGCGATCCGGAAATCGAGGTGCAGAACAAAGCGGTCGATCTCGTCGTCCACGCCAACCATCCCGATACGGTCAAATACCTGGTCGAGGTGCTCAAGGACGAGAATGAATACGCCCGACGCGCGGCCGTCGAAGTGTTGAACGTGGTCGGCACATCGAAATCGGTCAAGTATCTGCTGGAAGTGATTGCGGACAGCGACTGGTGGGTACGTACCCGGGCTGCCGACGCCCTGGGCAAAATCGGTGGCCCACGCGTCGTCGATGCCGTACTGACCCTTATCAAAGACGAAAATCAGGACATTCGCCGCGCGGCCATTGAAATTCTCAACCAGACCAAGGACGAGCGAGCGATCGCACAGTTGATCGACGCCACCAAGGATTCTGACTGGTGGGTCAGCGAACGCGCCGTGGATGCGCTCGCGGAGATCGGCAGCACCAAGGCACTGCCCCGTTTCGTCGAAATGTTGAGCACCGGCCAGACGAAGTCGATGCCGACCGTTATTCGAGCCATCGGCAAGATCGGCGATCAAAAGTGCGTGGAGCACTTGCTCCCCATGCTTTTGCGCCCGGAAAACGAAATCAAGGCGGAGACGATAGCGGCGCTGACGAAGTTGTCGGATGAAAGGCGCGCGGACACGATCCGCACACGCCTGCAGGCGGTGGCGAGCAACGCCGATCCCACCATCAGCCAAGCGATTGCCCGCGCCATGACGGAATTGGACAATCGTTTTTCGACGACGCAACTGGCCGCGAACCAGCGCGCCGAAAAAATGCAAGAACCGGCCAAGACATTGCTCATCGACAATCAGGACCTCGCCAAGGTGGTTGCGGATGCCGAGATCCAGGCCGGCAAACTCGACATAGCGACCTTGAAATCCGGCGACATCATCGAAGGACGCTACAAGTTCATCGAGAAGATCGGCAAGGGTGCATTCGGCACCGTGTTGCTGATGGAAGACACCTTGGTCGAAGAGCGGCTGATCCTCAAATTCCTCAACGCCAATGTGTCGGCGGACGAGGAAATGATGAAACGCTTCGTGCACGAATTGCGCTACAGCCGCAAGATCACGCACAAGAACGTCATCCGCATCTACGACTTTCTCTATATCAAAGGCAACTACGCGATATCGATGGAGTACTTTCCCTCGCACACCCTGGGCGGCGAAATCGTCAATGAGAAGCCGGTCATGCTCAAGCGCGCGATTAAATTCGGCATCGATATCGCGACGGGCATGGCGGTCGCGCACCAAGCCGGCATCGTGCATCGGGATTTGAAGCCTGCGAACATCTTGATCGACAACGAGGGGCTGCTCAAGATCGTGGACTTCGGGGTCGCGGCGGCGCAAACCCAAGGCGACACGCAGCTGACCAAGACCGGGTACGTCATCGGCTCACCGAAGTACATGGCCCCCGAGCAGATCCTGGGCAAGAAGGTCGACGAACGGGCTGATATCTACAGTTTGGGGGTCATTCTGTACGAAATGTTGAGCGGCGTACCGCCCTATTCCCGCGGCGATCATATGTCCGTAATGTACCAGCACGTCCAGGGCAAGGCGCGACCTCCCATCGACATCAACAAGGATTTGCCGTTGGAATTGAATAATCTGGTGATGAAATGCATGTCCTTGGACAAGGCCAAGCGCTCGCAATCCATGGACGAACTGCGCCTGTCGCTCGAAAAATTCCTATAACGGTTGACGGACCTCACGTTTATGGGCCATTCCGGGCCCGAACGCTCGAAAATCCAATTGCTTACGGGTAGCCTTACGCGTTATGGCAAGAATCGACGCGTTCCTGAAGTTAGGCGTGGCCCAGGGCTGTTCGGACCTGCATCTGGCGGTCGGCGTGCCGCCGATGCTGCGGATGCACGGCGATCTCATGCCCATCAAATTTCGCGATTTGGGTGAGGCGGAACTCGAAGGCTACATTACCGAGGTGCTGACCCAGAACCAGCTAAAGCAGCTGCGCGAGGGTAATGACATCGATTTCTCCTATGTGTCGACGGAGGGCGGCCGCTTTCGGGTCAATGTCTTCCGTAAGGAGACCGGCATCGGCGCCGCCTTTCGCTCCATTCCCACGACCATGCCGACCATCGAGCAGCTCGGGTTGCCGCCCATCGTGCGCAAGCTCTGCGACTACCACCAAGGAATGATTCTGGTCACGGGTTCCACCGGCACCGGCAAGTCCACGACCCTTGCCTCCATGATCGATTACCTCAATTCGACCCGCGCGCTCAACATCATCAGCCTGGAAGATCCGATCGAATTCGTTCACCGCAGCAAGAGCAGCCAGGTGATCCAGCGTGAGTTGGGCACGCACCTGCCGTCCTTTGCCGAGGGCGTTCGAGCGGCCATGCGCGAGGACCCGGACGTCATCCTGGTCGGTGAATTGCGCGACGCGGAAACCATTTCCATGGCGATGACCGCGGCGGAGACCGGACACCTGGTGCTCGGTACCCTGCACACGACCAGCGCGACCAAGACCATCGACCGTGTCATCGATGCGCTGCCCGCCGAAGAGCGGGAGCAGACCAAGAGCTTCCTGTCGCAAAGTCTGATCGCCGTCATCACCCAGGTGCTGATCAAGAGTCCCGATCAAAGGGCGCGGCGCGCGGTATGCGAAGTCATGGTGCTGACCAAGGCCATCGGCAAGCTCATCATGACCGATCAGTCGCACCAAATTCCCAGCCAGCTGCAAATGGGCAAGGAGTACGGCATGCAATTGATGGATCAGGCATTGCTCGCGGCAATCGCCGCGAAGGAAGTGGATCCCGAACACGCCTACACCTATGCAAACGACAAGCGCCAGTTCCAGCGTTTCGTCACCGATATGGCGGGCGCACCCGCGCCCGAACCCACGACCCCCTAGAGATCCTCAAGTGCCGGCCATCGACATCTTTTTGAACCAAGTGCTGGAACGCAATGGCTCGGACTTGCACTTCCTGGCCGGTGATCCGCCCCGGGTGCGGCAATATGGCGAATTGAAGGCCTTGAGCAGCGATCCGCTCGGCGCCGAAATGGTCAAGACGACGCTGTACGAAATCATGCCGAAGCTGTCGGTCGAGCGTTTCGAGGCCAAGGACGGGACCGATTTCGCCTACGCCTTGCCCAACATTGCGCGATTCCGCGTCAACGTCATGCGCCAGCTGAACGGCATGGGCGCGGTGTTTCGCGCGATTCCCTCCAAGGCCAAATCGGCAGCCGAGCTCAAACTGCCCGACGCCGTGATGAATCTATGCAAGATCAACAGCGGGCTCATCCTGGTCACGGGTAAAACCGGCTCAGGCAAGTCGACCACGCTGGCGGCCATGATCGACGACATCAACTCCCGCGAAAAGGGCCATATCCTCACCATCGAGGATCCGATCGAGTTCGTGCATTTGCGCAAGAACTGCTTGATCAGCCAGCGCGAGATCGGGGTGCACGCGACCTCTTTTTCGAGTGCACTGCTATCGGCATTGCGCGAAGATCCCGACGTCATTCTGGTGGGCGAGTTGCGCGACCTCGAGACCATGAGCATCGCGGTCACCGCGGCCGAGATGGGCATCTTGGTGATGGGCACACTGCACACCAACGGCGCAGCGGCGACGGTCGATCGCCTGGTGAACGCGTTTCCGGCCGACAAGCAACCCCACGTTCGCACCATGCTCTCGACCAGCCTGCGCGGCGTCGTCTCCCAGCAACTCATCCCCAAAACCGACAAACAGGGCCGGGTCGCTGCGCTTGAGATCCTGATCAACACGCCGGCCGTCGCCAATCTGATCCGGCAAGGCAAGATGGATCAGCTGGAAAACGCCATGCAAAGCGGCGCCGCGGTGGGTATGCGGCTGATGGATACGGCGATTCAAGGCCTGTTGGACTCGCGGCAAATCAGCGGCAAAGAAGCCTTCAAGAAGGCCATCAACAAGTCCCGATTCGAACAGTTTCGCGAAGCTTCCTAACCAGCGCCGCGGCCGCAAGTCCTCGCGTTACGGCCTGCCGGCCCACCGGCGCGCGCCGGCATGGCATAATTTGCCATGATCCAACGCCGCCGAATTCTAGTCACCAGTGCGCTCTACTACGCGAATGGCCCCCTGCATTTAGGCCATATTCTCGAGGCCATACAAACGGATATCTGGGTGCGCTTCCAGAAGCTGCGCGGCCATGAGTGCCACTACGTGTGTGCGGACGACACGCACGGTACGCCCATCATGCTCAAGGCTCAGTCCGAGGGCGTCACCCCGGAACAGCTGATCGCGCGGGTCAACGTCGAGCATCGGCAGGACCTCGCCGACATGCTGATCGGCCTGGACAATTTCGGCTCGACGCATTCCGCGGAAAACCAGGCGATCTGCGACCGCATGTATCTGGCGTTGCGCGAAGCGGGCTATATCGACAGGCGCAGCGTGCGCCAGGCCTATGACGAGAAGGCCAAGATGTTCCTGCCGGACCGCTACGTCAAAGGCATCTGCCCGGTGTGCGGCACGGCCGACCAGTACGGGGATTCCTGCGAAAACTGCGGCTCGACCTACACGCCTGCCGACCTCAAGAATCCCATCTCCGTGGTCACCGGCACGGCTCCCGTATGGCGCGAGTCGGAACACTATTTCTTCAAGTTGAGCGCCTTCGAGAAGTCCTTGAGCACCTGGGTGCGCAGCGGCGCCACGCAGGGCAGCGTCGCACGCAAGCTGGACGAATGGTTTACGCAGGGCTTACGTGATTGGGACATATCCCGCGACGCGCCCTATTTCGGGTTCGAGATTCCCGGCGCGCCCGGAAAGTACTTTTACGTCTGGTTCGACGCGCCGATCGGCTATTTGGCGAGTTTCACCCAGTTGTGCAACCGTACCGGCTTGAAGTTCGATGATTTTCTCGCCGCCGATTCGGCCGCTGAAATGCATCACTTCATCGGCAAGGACATCCTGTACTTTCACACCCTGTTCTGGCCTGCGGTTCTCGAGGGTGCAAGCATGCGCCGTCCCACCGCCGTGCATGCGCACGGCTTTGTGACCATCAACGGACAGAAAATGTCCAAGTCGCGCGGCACGTTCATCACGGCACGGAACTATCTGGAGTGCTTCTCGCCGGAATACTTGCGCTACTACTTCGCCGCCAAACTGAGTTCCGGCATCGACGACATCGACATGAACCTGGACGAGTTCAGCACGCGCCTGAATTCGGATATCGTCGGCAAGCTGGTGAACATTGCGAGCCGCTGCGCCGGATTCATTACCAGGAATGCCGCGGGCGCCCTGAGCAAGGCGCTGCCGGACCCGGATCTCTATGACGCTTTCGCCGCCGCGGGTGACGGGATCGCCGCGGCCTACGAAACTCTCGACACCGCGGGCGCGGTTCGCGACATCATGGCGCTCGCCGACCGTGCCAACCAATACATCGATTTGCACAAGCCGTGGACGCTGGCGAAACAGCCTGAAAAGGCGGTGCAAGTGCAGGACATTTGCACCCAGGGCTTGAATCTGTTTCGGGTGCTGATGATTTACCTGCAGCCGATACTGCCTGACATGGCGCTCAAGGCGCAGCGCTTCTTCCAGGAATCGAGCTGGGATTGGGCGAGTGCCGCGACTCCCCTCCTGGGCAGCGTGATCAAGCCTTACGAACCGCTGGCGACGCGCCTTGATCCCAAAGCCGTGGCGCGCCTGGTACAGCCGCAGGCCGACGCCGCCGCATCGGCGCAGCCGGTTGCTCCCGCGGGCGGCGCCTCGGATGCCGCGAGCCTGGCCGCGGCGGCGGCCGTGGAAGGCAACATGATTTCCATCGATGATTTCATGCGTGTCGACCTTCGAGTGGCCAAGGTGCTGAGCGCCTCTGTGGTGGACGGCGCAGACAAGCTTCTGAAATTGCGCCTCGACGTGGGCGAGCTCGGCCAGCGCGACATCTTCGCCGGCATTCGGGCGGCCTATGATCCGGCCTTGTTGGTCGGCCGGCTGATCGTGGTGGTGGCGAATCTCGAGCCGCGAAAAATGCGCTTTGGCCTGTCTGAAGGCATGATGTTGGCCGCGGGTCCGGGCGGCAAGGATGTATTCCTGTTATCGCCCGACGCCGGCGCGGCGCCCGGCATGCGCGTGAAATGACATGATCGGCGCGGCATGATCGGCGGCTTTGCGCCTGACATCGTGGCGCGCATCGATGGGCTGCTGCCGCAGACCCAGTGCACGCGTTGCGGTTATACCGGATGCAGGCCCTACGCCGAAGCGATTGCGAGCGGCGAGGCGCAGATCAATCAATGCCCACCGGGCGGCAGCGCAACCATCGCGGCGCTGGCGCAGCTCCTCAATCAGCCGATTCGGGCGTTGAATCCGGTTCACGGCGTGGAGGGCCCGCCGCGCGTCGCCTGGATCGATGAAGCCCGCTGCATCGGCTGCGCGCGTTGCCTCGCGCCCTGCCCGGTGGACGCCATCGTCGGCGCCGCAAAATACCTGCACACCGTACTCATCGATCGCTGCACGGGATGCGAGCTGTGCCTGCCGCCCTGCCCGGTCGATTGCATCGAGATGAAGGAAGGGCCGCCGCCCGCCGCGAGCCAGCCCACGCTCAACCGGGCGCGATTCGAGGCCCATGGCGCGCGGCTTCAAACCTTGGGGCTCGAGCGGCAGCGCGCGCTCGACGCAAAGAAGGCTGCCGCGCCGCGGCGCGCGGCTGACTCATGAACGAGTCCAAGCGGCGCGCGATATTCGCGCGGCTGAGCGCAGCCAATCCTGCCCCGCGCACCGAATTGAACTACCAATCCGCGTTCGAACTCCTGGTCGCGGTGATTCTTTCCGCGCAGGCCACCGATAAGAGCGTGAACAAGGCCACCGTGGGGCTGTTTCGCACCGCAAACAACCCGGCGGGAATCCTTGCCCTTGGAGTCGACGGACTATCGGCCCATATCAGGTCCATCGGACTGTACAACAGCAAGGCGAAGAACATCATCGCCACCTGCCGTCTATTGCTGGAACGGCACGGCGGCGCAGTGCCGGCATCGCGCGATGAACTCGAAAGCCTGCCAGGGGTCGGTAGAAAGACCGCCAACGTCATTTTGAACACGGCCTTCGGCGAAGCGACCATCGCGGTGGACACGCACATATTTCGGGTCGCCAATCGCACCGGCTTAGGCGTAGGAAAGACGGTGCGGATGGTGGAGGAGAAACTGTTGAAATTCGTGCCGCCTGAATTCTTGCAGGATGCTCATCACTGGTTGCTGCTTCACGGCCGCTACGTTTGCACGGCGCGCAATCCGGCATGCCCCCGCTGTGGCATTGCGGATCTGTGCGAATATCGCCATAAAACGCATGCCCCAATTTGATTCCCATTCCCGTGACGAATTACGCCGCACCTATTCGGAGGCGTGGCGCAAGCACCTGGACCAGGCGCCGCTGACGCCGCTCGAGGCCATGATCACCGATGTCATCGGCGTGCATCCCGAATATCAAGCCATGGTCGCCGATGCGGACGCGGCGTTGGCGTATGAGTCCGGCGCAGCGGGCGGCGCGGAGAATCCTTTTTTACATATGGGGCTGCATCTGGCAGTACGCGACCAAGTATCCATCGACCGGCCGCCCGGGGTGCGCGAGCTGCACGGCCTGTTGCAAGCCCGGTACGGGGACTTGCACCGCGCCGAGCATGCGTTGATGGAAGCACTTGGCGCGACTCTGTGGCGGGCGCAGCGCGCCGGCCAGCCGCCCGATGAGGAGCACTATCTGGCCCTCGCACGCGCACGCCTCGACGGCCACAAACGTTAAGCAAGCTTCATCCGCGCTTCATCGGTACGCCGGCCGGTCGGCGCTATCCTCACCCCATGAGCAAGCGATACTTGATCATGGCCACCGCCCTGTACCTGAGCCTATTGCCAATTACGCTGGGGTTTGCCGGCGCTCCCGACACCGCTGCTCAGGCCGCACCTCTCCCATCCGCTGCATCCGGAGACGCGGCGGCAAAGCATGCCAAACGCACCGCCTGTCTCAAAGAAGCCAAGGCGAAAAAGCTGGTGGGCGCCGCAAAGACATCCTTCGTCAAGAATTGCGTTGCCGTACCGTAGCACCCACCCTTGGGTCAAACCGGCGGCCGCATTGCTCTGTCGAGGTTAGAGTTTTCTCACGGGTGATGCGGTTACTGTGAGCAGGATGTTTTCATTCATGCCGTTGCTGAACTGCACGACGAAAGGCTGCTCGCCGGTCAGGTCGAACTCCACAATCTTATGCGGTGCGCTGCAATTGCGTTGACCTTCGAAGTCTTTGGCCGGAAGCAGGCTGCCGCTCGCTACCACGTCGATCCAAACCGGCAGGTCGATCGCGATACGGTACGCGCCGGCGGCGGCTACCTTGAGCGTCGCCAAGCCGGCAAACGTGGGCTCGGCCGCCGTTTTCTTGCCGGGATTGACCGCGAACGTCACTTGATCCTGCGGCGTGAGGTGCAGCTGGTACAGACGATTCGGCACGATGACGGGAGCGGACGCCGATTCCCTTGCGGATTTCAATGCGGTCGCAGTACCCGCGAATAGCGCGCGTTCCTTGCTTACGTCCCATTTGAAGTCAATGCAGGCGTCGTCGGCATGCAGCGGTTGAGCGGCGCTTGCAAATCCCAGGGCAAGAAACAAGGCGAAAGCGTTTCGGCAGGTAGATTGCATGAGCATTCCTCGTGACCGGCTACTGATTACGCTTGGGGATGTATAGGTCCGTCAACGTGCCCTCGAAGGCCTCGGCCGCGAAGGCAACGGTTTCGGAGAGTGTCGGGTGGGCGTGAATGGTCAATCCGATATCCGCGGCATCGGCGCCCATTTCAATTGCCAATGCAACCTCGGCGATGAGATCGCCGGCGCTGGTGCCGACGATTCCCGCGCCGATGATGCGGTGGGTCTGCTTGTCGAACAGTATCTT
>JANXZQ010000067.1 GCA_025355445.1 Gammaproteobacteria bacterium | reverse complement strand
AAGGATCTGATCTCCTTCACCAAGACATTGAACGACTCCGGCATGCCGGCTTTCATTTCGTGGTTGCCGTCGACAATCGCCTTGTACATCTGAGTGCGACCGTTGACGTCGTCCGACTTGACGGTCAGCATTTCCTGCAAGGTGTACGCGGCGCCATACGCCTCGAGCGCCCACACTTCCATTTCGCCGAATCGTTGTCCGCCGAACTGCGCCTTGCCGCCCAGCGGCTGCTGGGTTACCAGGCTGTACGGCCCGGTGGAACGCGCATGCATCTTGTCGTCGACCAAGTGGTTCAACTTCAGCATGTACATGTAGCCCACGGTGACCGGCCGCTCGAACTGCTCTCCGGTGCGCCCGTCGTGCAGCGTGGTCTGTCCCGAGGTCGGCAGATCCGCCAAGGTGAGGAGATTCTTGATCTCTTCCTCGCTCGCGCCGTCGAACACCGGGGTGGCCATCGGCACGCCTTTCTTCAAGTTGCTGGCGAGTTCGATCACTTCGGCATCGCTCATGGACTTGATGTCTTCCTTCTGGCCGCCGGTCTCGTTGTAGACCTGGCCCAGGAACTTGCGCAGCTCCACGACGGCATGCTGGGCTTCCAGCATCTTGCCGATCTTGGCGCCCAGTCCCTTGGCAGCCCATCCCAGGTGGGTCTCCAGAATCTGCCCGATGTTCATACGAGAAGGAACGCCCAGGGGGTTCAACACGATGTCCACCGGCGTGCCGTCCGCCATGTACGGCATATCCTCGACCGGAACGATGGAGGAGATCACGCCCTTGTTGCCGTGACGGCCCGCCATCTTGTCTCCCGGCTGCACGCGGCGTTTCACGGCCAGGTACACCTTGACCATCTTGAGCACGCCCGGCGCCAAATCATCGCCCGCGGTGATCTTGGCCTTTTTCTCTTCGAAGCGCTTTTCAAAGGCTTTACGTTGGCCTTTCAGGCGCTCGGAGACCGTCTCCAGCTGCGTATTCGTCTCTTCTTCCTTGAAGCGAATCTCGAACCACTGCTCACGCGGCAGGTCGGCCAGATACGCGTCATCGATCTGCGTGCCGGATTTGATCTTCTTCGGACCCGCTTCGGCGGCCTTGCCCTCGATCATGCCGCGTACGCGCTGGAACAAGTCGTCTTCCAGAATGCGCTGCTGATCGGCCAAGTCTTTGCGCACCCGCTCGAGCTCCGATTTCTCGATCGCCAGGGCGCGCGAATCCTTCTCGACCCCATCGCGGGTGAACACGCGAACGTCGATCACCGTGCCGTCCATGCCCGGAGGCACGCGCAAGCTCGTGTCCTTCACGTCAGAGGCCTTCTCGCCAAAGATCGCCCGCAGCAGTTTCTCTTCCGGGGTCAGCTGGGTCTCGCCCTTCGGCGTGACCTTGCCTACCAGAATGTCGCCCGCGCGCACTTCGGCGCCGATGAAGGCAATGCCTGCTTCATCGAGCTTCGCCAAAGCCGAGTCGCCCACATTGGGAATGTCGGCGGTGATTTCCTCGGGACCCAGCTTCGTGTCGCGCGCGACGCAAGTGAGCTCTTCGATATGAATGGTCGTGAAGCGGTCTTCCTCGACCACCCGCTCGGAAATCAGGATGGAGTCCTCGAAGTTGTAGCCGTTCCACGGCATGAAGGCCACCAGCAGATTCTGGCCGAGCGCGAGCTCGCCGAGATCCGTCGACGGACCGTCCGCCAGCACGTCGCCGCGCTTGATGGCATCGCCTGCCTTCACCAGCGGACGCTGATTGATGCAGGTGTTCTGGTTGGATCGCGTGTACTTGGTAAGCGAATAGATGTCGACACCCGGCTCGCCGGCCGTCGTTTCATCGTCGTTCACCCGCACCACGATGCGCGAGGCATCGACGGAATCGACGCTGCCGCCGCGCCGTGCCACCACGGTGACGCCGGAGTCGATGGCAACGGCTCTTTCCATGCCGGTGCCCACCAGCGGTGTCTCGGAACGCAGGGTCGGGACGGCCTGACGCTGCATGTTCGAGCCCATGAGGGCGCGGTTCGCGTCGTCATGCTCGAGGAACGGAATCAGGGACGCGGCCACCGACACGATCTGTTTCGGCGACACGTCCATGTAATGGATCTTGTCCGGCGCCGACAAGGTGAACTCGTTCTGCGTGCGGCAGGAGATCAGGTCATCGGTGAATTCGCCCTTCTCGTTCAGGGTCGCATTCGCCTGCGCGATAACGTACTGACCTTCTTCGATGGCCGACAGATAATCGATCTTGTCCGTGACCTTGCCGCCGGACACGCGCCGATACGGGGTCTCGAGGAACCCGTAGTCGTTGGTGCGCGCATACACGGCCAGCGAATTGATCAGGCCAATGTTCGGGCCTTCCGGCGTCTCGATCGGGCACACCCGGCCGTAGTGCGTCGGATGCACGTCGCGTACTTCGAATCCGGCGCGTTCGCGCGTCAGGCCGCCTGGGCCCAGTGCGGAAACGCGGCGCTTGTGCGTCACTTCGGAAAGCGGATTGTTCTGATCCATGAACTGTGACAGCTGCGAGGAGCCGAAGAATTCCTTCACCGCGGCCGCCACCGGCTTCGCGTTGATCATTTCCTGCGGCATGATCGGCTCGCTCTCGGCGATGGTCAGGCGCTCCTTGACGGCGCGCTCGACCCGCACCAAGCCGATGCGGAAAGCGTTCTCGGCCATTTCGCCGACGCTGCGCACGCGGCGATTGCCCAAGTGGTCGATGTCGTCCACATGGCCATTGCCGTTCCTGATGTCGATCAAGGTCTTCATGACCTCGATGATGTCTTCTTTGCTCAACACCCCGGAACCCGTGATTTCCTCACGGCCTACGCGGCGATTGAACTTCATGCGGCCCACCGGCGACAAATCGTAACGCTCGCCGTTGAAGAACAAGTTCTGGAACAGGTTCTCGGCGGCATCCTTGGTCGGCGGCTCGCCGGGACGCATCATGCGATAGATTTCGACCAGCGCCTCGAGGCGAGTCTTGGTCGGATCGATGCGCAGGGTGTCCGAAATATACGGACCGCGATCCAGATCGTTGACGTACAGCGTGCGGATTTCCGTGATGCCGTTTTCGATCAGCTTGCCCACGGTCGGCACCGTGAGGATTTCATTGGCCTTCGCCAGGATCTCGCCGGTCTCGGTGTTGACGATGTCATGCGACAGGACTTTGCCCTGCATGTATTCGGTGGGCACGGGCAGGCGCTTGATCCCCGCCTCTTCGAGTTCCTTCACGTGGCGTGCGGTGATGCGCCGGCCTTCCTCGAC
>JANXZQ010000020.1 GCA_025355445.1 Gammaproteobacteria bacterium | reverse complement strand
TCTCGACGAGATCGCCGACCTGCCGCTGCACATGCAGGTGAAGCTGCTGCGCGTGATCCAGGAAAAAAGTGTCCGCCCGGTCGGCGAGCAGAACGAGACCCCGATCGACGTGCGGATCCTCTCGGCGACGCATAAGGACCTTGCCCAGCTCGTGGCCGACGGGGAATTCCGCGAGGACCTGTTCTACCGCATCAACGTGATCGAACTGCGTGTGCCGGCATTACGCGAACGGCCGGAAGACGTGCCGGACCTGGCCGAGGCCATTTTGCGAAGGCTAGGCCGGCGCATGAACATGGCGCCCCCGACGCTGACGCGCGAGGCCATGAGCGCGCTCATCGACTACCACTTTCCGGGCAACGTGCGCGAACTGGAGAATATTCTTGAGCGCGCGGTCACTCTGTGCACCGGCGGGGAAATCAAGGTTGAGGACATACAGTTGCGGCCCGCCGCGACGACGGAACAGGCGCCCGGACCCGCGGCGGCGCAGGCCGCCGCGCATGCCGCCACTTCGGGCACCGGTCAGAGCGCGCTCGGTGATCACCTCGAGGATATCGAGCGCGAGGCCATACAGAAGGCCCTGGCGAAACATCGCTTCAACAAGACGGCAGCCGCGAAGGCGCTCGGAATGTCGTTTCGTACGCTGCGCTACCGCATCAAGAAACTCGGCATCGAATAGGAATTGCGAATGGCCATTGCCGACCGCAGCGCTGCGCAGCAGGGGTTGGCCGTGTTGGCCCTGGCCCTCCTGATGGCATGCATCTGGTCGATGACCCATCGCTATCGCGAGCTGGCCGCTGATGCGGAGATCTATGCCGTGCAGGCGCTCTCAAAACTGCACCCGGCGCTTGCCAACGACATTTACCTGCAGAACGCGTCGCAGGATCGCTACACAGTATTTTCCTGGTTTTATTCGAAGTTGATGGCGGTGCTTGGCCTGCACCGGGCGGCGCTGTGCTTGTATGTCGTCTGTTCGGCCTGGTTTCTTGTCGCCGCGTGGGGCCTGCTGCGGCGCCTATCGGATACAAGGACGGCGTGGCTCGCGCTCGCGTTGTTGATGATCCTGATCGGTCGCTATGGTTCTTACGGCGTATTCCGTTTCTCCGAGGAATACTTGACGGCCCGCTCGCTCGCAGAAGCGATGACGGTCACCGCGCTGGCCTGTTTTTTTGGCGGCGCCCGCGCCTGGGCGGTCGCGATCGCAATGGCAGCGATGTTCGTCCACCCGCTGATGGCGTTGCCAGGCGTGTTCCTGCTGCTATGCCTATGGGCGCCGCCGCGGGTCAGCATCAACGTCGCCATGGCCGGGATCTGCCTGGCCGGCCTCGTTGCCCTGCTGGCCCTACACATGGCGCGCCCCTCGGGTTTATTGGCGCTGATTGACGGCACTTGGCTTGAGGTCGTGCGCGAGCGATCGCAATTCCTATTCCTGCAGCTGTGGCGCGCGGTTGACTGGAATAGCAATGCGCAGCCATTTGCCAGCCTCGCGCTCACCCTGTTGGTCGTGCCGGATCGGCGCATATGCCGGCTGGCTGCGGCGGCCATGCTGGTAGGCGCGAGCGGGCTATGCGTGGCCCTGATCGCGAGCACTATCGGGCCCGCCGCGATACTGTTGCAAGGACAGGCTTGGCGTTGGGTTTGGATAACCAGCTTTGCGGCGATCCTGCTGCTCGCTCCGACGTTGCTGTGCATGTGGCGCGATGAAAAATGCGGTCCCGCCTGCGCGATGTTGCTGTTGAGCGGCGCGGTCTGCGCGGCGCTGAATATCTGGGCCTGCTTCGCGCTGACGATGCTACTTTGGTTGGCCCGGCCCTACATCACCGTTCGCATCGCGCAGCAGTTGCGATGGGCTGCGCTGATATTGGCGCTCGTGCTGATCGCCTGGACCATCGCCAACGCGTGGACGATCGCGCGCAGTCCTTCGCCCGAGGCTGGCCGTGAACCCCTATTCCTGGCTTCAATGCGCAATATCTTCGGCCTGCCCTTGGCCTGCCTGGCGCTGTCGGGTCTTTCATGGTGGTGGATTAGCACCCGGCGCAGCGTCTGGGCCGTTGCAACCGCGGGCATGGCGTTTGCGGCGGTGGCCGCGCTTGCGCTGCCGGGCGCGTTAAAACAGTCCGGCACCTACGGCACGGGTGCCGAGATTAAAGCCTATGCGGACTGGCGTAACGCTATTCCGGCGGGCAGCAATGTTGCGGTCATCGGAGTGCACAATTCGGCGAGCTTCGTATGGTTTACGCTCGACCGGGCCGACTATCTGTCGATCGACCAGTCCTCGGGGGTCGTGTTCTCCCGTGCAACGGCCGAAGAGGTCATGCGACGATCCCGCGTACTCGAACCCCTGCAGCAGCCGAGCTGGAAAGTCATGACCTATATTGCCAGGGCCGCCAGGGGTGAGAAGGTCGACGAGGAGCAGGATTTGCCGCTGACGGCCACCGCACTGATCCGGATGTGTCGCGACGCCGAACTTAGTTTTATGATCGCGCGCGAATCCGTCGGATTCGATCCGCTGCAGCACACGCAGCCAGGCGCGTACAAGGATTGGTATCTATATGATTGCCGTCGTGTGCGCCCGCAGGGGCGCGCGGCATGACGCGATTTCCCAGGGAAGCGCTCCGGTATGCCGCTGTGTCGCTGGTGTCCCTGGCAATCGACGTCACGATGCTCGCGTTCCTCGTGCAGGTCCTTAAATGGGGGAACCTGGCGGCCGCGGCCACATCGTTTCTCACCGGTGCCTGCGTGGCCTATGCACTGTCAGTGCGATTCGTGTTCACGCAGCATCGGCTGAGCAACCGGCGCGCCGAATTCGCAGGCTTCGTTGCGATCGGCACACTCGGGCTCGCCCTCAACGTCGGCGTGATCTATCTGTGCTTGCGTTTTCTCGGATTGCAGATCCTGACCGCAAAGGCCGTCGCTGCCGGGTTTTCATTCAGCTGCAACTTCCTCGCGCGGCGCCAGATCCTGTTTGTGCCAGCGCCGCTGCCGCCGATGATGCCTTAACCCATGTCGACCGACTCCAAGCTGACGAAAGTCGCGGTCATCGCGGGTGCGGGCCCCGCCGGGCTTACCGCTGCTCTCGAACTGCTGCGTCGTACTGACATCCGGCCCGTGGTATTCGAAAGCGATACCCAGGTCGGCGGCATCTCGAAGACCGTCAACTATCGCGGCAATCGCATGGACCTGGGCGGTCACCGTTTCTTTTCCAAGTCCGATTGGGTTATGCGCTGGTGGCAGCAGATCCTGCCCGTGGCGGCCGACCAGGTCGATGCGGACGGGGCGCTGCGCATCGGCTACCAGCAACAATCCCGCGAATTCACGGCAGCGCCGCACAAGCCGGTTTCCGCCGACGCGGTGATGCTGGTGCGCCAGCGGCTGTCGCGGATTTTCTACCGCCGCCGATTTTTCGACTATCCGCTGAAGCTCAGTGCAGCGACGCTTAAAAACATGGGCGCGATCGAGACGCTGCGTATCGGACTCTCTTACACTCAGGCGCAGCTGCTGCGCCGTACGCCCGAAGCATCGCTTGAGGATTTTTTCATCAATCGCTTTGGCGACCGGCTATATCGCACATTCTTCAAGGACTACACCGAAAAGGTATGGGGCGTGCCATGCCAACAGATCTCCGCCGAATGGGGCGCGCAACGCATCAAGGGCCTGTCGGTCACGAAAGCGCTTATGCATGCCATGGCAAAGCGCTTTCACTCGCGGGCCGAC
>JANXZQ010000547.1 GCA_025355445.1 Gammaproteobacteria bacterium | reverse complement strand
CGACTGCGCGCGACCACCGTCGCCGGCGTATTCGCGCTGCTTGCACCGACCCTGGGCCCGGTAGTCGGCGGCTATCTGACTGAAACCCATTCCTGGCAGTGGATTTTTCTCATCAATGTCGCACCCGGGCTAGTGGTGGCGGCGCTGGTCGCGGCGTATGTGCGCGCCGGCGCGCCGGCCGCTTCCGCCCTGCGGTGCCTGGACCTGTTCGGGCTGGTATCGTTTGCGGCTTCACTAGCGCTGCTGGAGCTGGTGCTCAATGAAGGCCCGAGTCGTCACTGGCAAGGCACTTTTGTCGCGGTGACGATAACGGCCTGCATCGTGAGCGGCGCGCTGGGCATCTGGCGCTGCCTGACGGCGCTTCATCCCTTTGTCGATCTGAGGCGGTTCGGCAATATCGCCTTCGTGGCAGGATGCATCTTCAGCTTCGTGCTGGGGTTGGGGCTGTTCGGCTCGATCTACATCATGTCGCTGTTTCTTGGGCTGGTGCGGGAGCATACACCGCTGGTCATTGGTGAAATCCTGATGGTTACCGGCGTCGCCCAACTGCTCACCGCGCCTGTATCGGCGTGGGCGGAGGCCCGCGCCGCACCTAGGCTGCTGACGATGCTCGGCTTCGGTTTGTTCGGCGCCGGACTGCTGGCCAATGGCTTCGTGACGCCGCAAAGCGATTTTGCCGCACTGTTCTGGCCACAGCTGCTACGCGGGGGCGCGTTGATGCTGTGTCTGCTGCCGACCACGCGGCTGGCGCTGGACATCTGGCCGCCGGCGCAGGTGCCGGAGGCCAGTGCCCTGTTCAACCTGGTCCGCAATCTGGGTGGCGCCATCGGCATTGCGCTGATCGACACGATGGTGCAAGAGCGCGCCAGCGGCAAAGTCGCCCATCTGGTCGCACGACTTCAGGCTGGCGATCCCATCACGGCGCGCTTTGTCGGCTTGCCAGTGGCGCTGTTCCATAACCGGCCGATGGGACCGGTGGACGACCTGACCCGGGTGATGATCACGCCATTAATAAAACAGGCTGCGCTCACCCAGGTGCTGAACGAAGCCTGGATCGCGCTCGCCATCCTGTTCGCCTTATCGCTGTTCGCCCTGCCGCTGATGGTCCGGCGTGACATCCGTCGTCTATAATTCATCGTTGGACACTCGGGAACTTGCCGCCATGCTCTCACCTCTGCGGTCATTCCGAGTGAGGCTGCCTGAGCTGAGCACCCCCCCAACTTCCGGTCACTCTCAGGATAAAACAATTTATCTGGACTGCCAGACCTGTAGGCGCCGACCGACGTCCCGTTGCGGCGAGCAACAATTGCGTTCCTCCCGTGTTGCGACACACTGAGAATCGCGGGTCGCTGATTGTTCGTGTCGGAGCCGCCATTTTAAGTGCCAGGCCGGGTGGATCGCCAAGTGCTGTACGATGCGAAACGTCTGTGCGCAAGCAACACACGCAATGTGGGATTTTTCCCTAGATACGCGTCGAGGGTTGAATGTATTTGAACGCCGTTGGCACCGCGCTGCCCGAACGCCGCTACACGAAGGCGGAATGTTGGGAGGCATTCGCCGCTTCCGACTGGTACGGTCGCCTTGAGGCACGCTCGCACGCGATTGCGAAGATGGTACTGCGTCGGGAAAACGGCATCGAGGCTCGCTGGCTCGCCGTCGATTCCCTAAACGAAGTGTTCGCCATCGACCCCGATACGCTGCACAGGCGCTTTGCCGCGCATGCGCCTCGCCTCGCGGGGCAGGCCGGCAGAATCGCGTTGAGCCGAGCGGCGCTCGATCCGGCGGCAATTGATGCGGTCGTCGTGTCGACCTGTACTGGCAACCTTTGCCCGGGTCTCAGCGGTTACGTCATCGAGCGGCTGGGACTACGGTCCGACGTACTCGGTTTCGATCTCGTGGGGCAGGGATGCGCCGGGGCGCTTCCTAACTGGCAACTGGCAAACGCGCTGCTCGGATCCCAGCAATGTGAGCATGTGCTGTCGATCTGTGTCGAGGTATGCAGTGCGGCAATGTATCTCGACGACGATCCTGGAGTATTGATAAGTGCGTGCCTGTTCGGCGACGGGGCGGGCGCGGCAGTCCTGTCGCAACAGCGTCCGGCCAATCAGCGCAAGGTAAAGTGGGGCGAAACGACATCGCTGACTAACCCGAACGCGCGTGAGTCGCTGCGTTTCGAGCACCGCGGCGGAATGTTGCGGAACGTGTTGACTCGCGCCGTGCCACGTCTGGCCGCGCAGCACGCCGAGGAAGTGCTCGCGGCCACGCTCGTCCGCGCCGGCCTGACGCGCGACCAAATAACCGGGTGGATCATGCACGCCGGTGGACGTGACGTGTTGCTTGCGCTCCAGGACCAATTCGACATGAATCCGCTCGCATTGCGGTATAGCCGCGACGCGCTCCGCGACTACGGCAACCTCAGCAGCGCATTCGTCTACTTCGTGCTCGATGCAGCTCTTGTCGACGCCGCGCCCGGCGGGTGGTGGTGGATGTCGTCCTTCGGCGCGGGATTCACCTGCCACGGTGCGTTGCTGTCGGTCGAGTAACGGGCCGGTAGGCCGCCCATCATGCTTATCGAGGAAATCCTATGACCACGCTTGAGACACTACAGGACATTCTGGTCCGCGAATTCAATCTTACCCGTGAGCAGCTGGCACCCGCGGCGGAACTCAACGCGCTCGGCGTCGATTCGCTCGACTTGCTCGAACTCATGTTCAAAATCGAGGACCGCTTCGGCGTCACAATCCGGGACGATACTCCGACCAACTTGCTGACCGTGAGCGATGTCGTTGTCTACATCGAAGGATTGCTCGCGCGCCCGCCGGCGGCACGACCCGCGGCCGGCGCCGATCGGCGCTCGGACCTGCGCTCGTAGTCGTGGCCATGCGCCGCGTGGCGATCACCGGGCTAGGCGTGATCGCGCCACTCGGAAATTCTGTCGACGAGCTGTTCACCAATCTGGCGGCGGGCCGGTCAGGCGTGAGACGCTTGGCGCCCCCTCTCGTCGAGCGGCTGAAGTCGCCGATTGGCGCAGCGGTCGACTTCGACGGGAACGCCCATTTTTCGGTGCCGCGGCTGCGTATGCTGGATCGCGTCAGTCAACTTGCCCTCGTCGCCGCGGCACAGGCGATTGCTGATTCAAGACTCGACTTTACCGGCGAGCGGCCCGAGCGCTGCGGAGTTTGTGTGGGGACAGCTATGGGAGGCGCCGAAACGACCGATGAGGGATACCAGACCATTTATGCGCTGCAATCGGATCGCGTCAAACCGTATAGCGTGCTAAACGCCATGTCTAATGCGTCGGCGTCGTGGATCGGCATCGACCATGGGCTTCGCGGACCAAACCTCACCTACTCGACGGCCTGCTCGTCCTCGGCCGTGGCGATCGGGGAGGCGGCGCGCAAAATTGGTTACGGCGATGCTGACGTGATGCTCGCAGGCGGCGCGGAGGCGCCGCTCACGTTCGGGGTTCTGCGCGCGTGGGAAGCCATGCGCACATTGGCCACAGAGGATCCGCAGGATCCGTCATCCTCGTGTCGCCCTTTCGCAAGCACACGGACAGGACTCGTGCTCGGCGAGGGCGCAGCATTTGTGGTTCTGGAAGAGTGGTACCACGCCGTTGCCCGCGGCGCACTGATCCATGCGGAATTATCCGGTTACGGATTGACGACCGACACCGCGCATATCACGCGGCCGACGGTTGCGGGCCAAGCGAGCGCGATGCGCGCGGCGATTGCCTCTGCGGGCTTGGAACCCGACGCGATCGATTACGTGAATGCACATGGCACCGGCACGCTGCAAAATGATGCCGTCGAGACAGTCGCTTTAAAGGAGGTGTTCGGGAGTCGCGCATATCGGGTGCCGGTGAGCTCAACGAAGTCCATGCATGGGCATCTTTTGGGCGCGGCCGGGGCGGTGGAGTTTGTGATCGCGGTCACGAGCCTGAAGCGAGGGATTGTGCCGCCGACCATGCACCTCGATTCGCCTGATCCCGCATGCGATCTCGATTATGTGGCAGGGCTGGCGCGAACGGGCCTGCCACTGCAGACCGTCATGTCGAACTCCTTTGCGTTCGGCGGTACAAATGCGGTCTTGATCGCTGCGGGCGGCGCCAGCTCCCGTGGCACCGACAGTTTTTGAGACGGACACCGTTGCCATCCATCTTGAGTGCGCTCGAGATCAGCGAATTGTTCACGCCGTGCGGCGCTGAGGTGCAGACGGCCTTTAATACACCGTGCCAGTAATGCGACGCTTGCCGACGAGCGGCCTTTGCGTTTGCCCAGCTAGCCAAGTCTTTGGCGATGAAAATTTGAATAACCGATTGTAAGAGTTACCAACGGACGTCGGTATTCGGCTACGACAGTTGGCTCCTTCGAATCGAGGATGTGCGGACGAACTCCGATGGCGGAATGCCGCCCGCGCGGGGAAACTCGTCAGCGAACGATCTGAAATTTCTCAACCAAAAGGGACATGTTATGGACGCAGCGATGAAACCGAACGGCCCCGCAAAAGTGGCGAAAGACGAAGATGCCATTGCCATGCTCACGGCCGATCACAAGAAGGTAAAAAGTCTGTTCGGCGATTTCAAAAAGTTGATGGACCAAGAAGGTGCCGATGACCAGAAAGTAGCGCTCGTGAAGCAAATTTGCGATGCGCTTAAAGTTCACGCCGAGATCGAGGAGGAGATCTTTTACCCAGCGGTGCGAAAAGCAATTAATGATGCGGATCTCATGGACGAAGCGCTGGTCGAACACGCCGCCGCCAAGGATTTGATCGCTCAGCTCGAAGAGATGGAACCGGGCGACGATCTGTACGATGCAAAGGTCACGGTACTCGGCGAGCAAATCGATCATCACGTCAAGGAAGAAGAGGGCAATATGTTTGTCAAAGCCAAGTCGGCCAAAGTGGACGGAGCAGCACTCGGTGCCAAAATGGCACAGCGACAGGCGGAGTTGAGGTCCGAATCGGAAGGCGAGGGCAAAGCGCCGACGAAGTCCTCCGCGCACAAGACTTCAAGCGCCTCAGGGTGAGAAGTCAACGATAGATAGAACCCTGCGAAGCCGGCGGCGCCATTCTGCATTGGTGTTCGCCGGCTTATGCTGATGATCGCAGACCATCCTGCGCGCGCGCCACAGCGACGGTCGTGTAATCTGCTGCGGCGACGATGACGAGTCATCGAACACAAATAGGCGATTCTTCGCAGAATGAGTCCTGACGCCGAGCTTTTTGCATTGAATAGTAGCGCGATATCGTGCAAGGGCCCTGGATGCGGGAAGCCGTGTCACGTTCCTTCCAGAGTGGGCACTCGATCACGTTCGACAGGTACGGCAAGCGCTACCTTGCAGTTCCAGAGCAAGCACATGTCTCCTTCACGGATTAATTCGCAACCTTGCAACTATGACTGTCATCGTCCCTCGTCAGGATATTGCGACTCGTTGGCACGGAGCGCTAGCGGGTCGGCTCAAGAGCGCGCCGCTCGAGCAGTTTTTGTTCAGTCACGGACTTCCACTCGCACCGTTGGGGGCGGCACGGGAAACCGACAATATTGCGCGTGCAGCGATATACCTGGTCGAAAGGACTCTTGAAGCGTACCAGCAAAGCCGCGAACTGTCCGCCAGTCAGCAATGGGGCGTCGCTCGGTCACTGTGCGTGCTGTGCGAGGCCCTCGCGACCCTTGTTCAGCGAGAGGCTCGTTGGCGGATTGCTGCGCTCGTCAGCATAGCTCGATTGTTAAGCTGGAGAAGCGACTTGGTCACGTCGGCGACATTTGCCGCGACCGTGGTGCGCGACTACGAGAGCCCACACTCTGCTACCGGGTTTGATGTCGGCGTGAATCATCTCAAAATGGCGATTTGTACGAAAGAGATCGGCAATGTGTCCTGGGTCAGTACTACGTCAGCGTCGATTGCAGCGTACCTGCAATCGGGCGAGCGATCGTCAAGCAGCAAGAGGTCGCGATCCACAATGACTGTCGACTCGACAATACGACCCGCGCCATTCAACGCGACGCGCATCAACATGCACGTCTCAGCCGTCCCCAACTGCACGAGTAACGCCCCGGATTGACACCACGGTGGGGTTGGTTCAGTTGCCTAACAGAAGGGCGTACGGCTTTGCCGCACGTCCCTGCGATCTGCCTGATTATTGGCTCCGGGGACTGGTGCACTCCGGAATTGAGCACTTCCGCAAGCTGGATACGCCAAATGCCTACCCGGCCGCGCTCATCGGGTTCAAGTCGGCCGTGGCGGATGTGCTCTGGGAGATGACCACGCCATCATCCGCCGACGCAGCCCCGAGCCGTGTGTACGCCACCTCGCGGGCCCTGTTCGTTTTCAGGCGCGCACGGGATATCATCGAGCA
>JANXZQ010000515.1 GCA_025355445.1 Gammaproteobacteria bacterium | reverse complement strand
GTACACGTTCCGTCTGGGCGAATAATCGAGATTTGATTCGAGAGTTTTTTGGTATTGAGGAACTGCCCGGTGACGTGAGTCACCGGGCAGTTCCTATGTGGGGACATGCAACCTTCGTTGTGGCCCCAAGTCCAATGAGAGATAGCCTCCGAGAGGGCGCGCTCCAAAGGAGATGGCATTGAACAATAAGACTTCGGGGGGGTTGAGGAGAATGGCGGCGGCCGCGGCGGCCGTACTCGCCGTCAGCGGCGCGGCCTTCGGCGCGGATCTCAAATCCCTGACCGTGTGTGCCGATCCTGGCAATATGCCTCTGTCCAGTCAGAAGGGCGAGGGCTTCGAGAACAAGATCGCGCAGGTGATTGGCGCCGCGCTGGGAACCGGAGTTCAGTACTACTGGAGGCCCTCCATCGAGCGCGGACTGATGCGCACCACGCTCGCCGAAGGCAACTGCGATCTGTGGATGGACATGGCGACGGATACGGAAGGAGCGGTGGTGCTGGCCCCCCTCTACCGGTCAACCTTCGTACTCGCCTATCGCAGCGACAAGGGAATCAACATCAAGAGCTTGGACGAACCGGCGCTCAAGAAACTGCGCATCGGCGTCTTCCAGGTGTCCGCCATCCGCCAGGCGCTGGCGGATCACCGAGTGGTTTCGAACACGGTGGTTCACTACTTGAGCCACAATGCCGACATCATTTCGAACAACCAGCCTTCGTACCAGGTTCAGCAAGTCATCGACGGCGAACTCGACGTAGCCGCCGCCTGGGGCCCGATGGCCGGCTACTACAAGACCATGTTGCACGCACCCCTGATCATTCAACCCGTGAACTTGATGGAGGACAAGGTGCCCATGGAGTTCGACATGGCGCTCGCCGTGCCGCGGGGACGAACCGACATCAAGGCGGCCATCGAGACGGCGGTCGCCGAGCACCGCAGCGAGATCAAGCAAATTCTCACCGCTTTCGGCGTGCCGCTGGTGAAGTGTGACGAGTGCTCCGTTTCCGGGGATCTGCCCTCGCATGGACCCTACTTGCCCGATAAGCCTGAGGTGCAGACTGCGGCGGCCGCGGCCGCCGAGGTGCTCGATGCCAAAGCGCGCGCCGCCAGAATGACGGATCTGAAAAAATGGCTGGCGCACGGCGCGAATCCGGATGACGAATTGAACAATGCCATCGTCGCCAACGATCTCGATCGAGTGCGCTACCTGGTGGGCCATGGGGCGCACATCGATGCGGTTGACGGCGAGGGGTACCCCGCGCTGATCAATGCGTCGCGCTATGGCTTCAAGGCGGTGGCGACTTATCTGGTTGAACACAAGGCAAGCCCCAACATCTCGGATCGCACCGGCTGGACGCCGCTCATGTATGCCGCATGGGGTGACGATCCGTCGCTCGCCAATATGCTGCTGGCGCACGGCGCCAAGCTGGACACGACCGAACACGCGGGCCTGACGCCATTGGCCATTGCCGCGCAAAACGGCAAGGTGAAGGCGGCGCAGGCGCTGATCGCAGCCGGCGCGGACGTGAATGCACCCGTGGCCAAGGGCGGCTACACGCCGTTGATGCTGGCGTCCATCTCAGGTTCAAGCGAACTTGCAGGCTCGCTGCTCGAACATGGCGCGAAAGTGAACGCGACGAATCCCGGAGGCGTTACTGCCTTGATGATCGCCGCGGCCGGCAATCGTTCCGGCGTGGTGGGCTTACTGCTGAAGTCGGGTGCCGATTTCAATGCACGCAGCGAAGATGGCCGCACCGCTCTTACCATCGCCCAGGGCAACAACAGTGATGCGGTCGTCAAAATCCTCCAGGATGCCACGCAAAACGCGGTCAATAAGCCAGGTTGATTCAGGCGCTCACAGCGTCGCGCCTGTTTGTGATAATTAGAGAGTAGTGTCAAAAGGAGAGTCGCAGTGAGAAGAGGATTCCTGGTGGTGGGTATTGTCGCGGTGTTTGCGGGTGTGGCTACCCTCTGCACTCTCGGCAGAGTCTGGGCGGACACTGCGCCGGCGACGGTCGATTACACCAAAATCTTGCCGGCGGATCTCGTCAAGAACACACCGCAAGGAAAAATGGTCAACCCCTACAAGGACACCCAGGCCGACGTGGTCGCGGAAGGGGGCAAGTTTCTGCAGAGCTATTCCTGCAGCGGCTGCCATGGCGGCGGCGGCGGGGGCGGGATGTGCCCGCCGCTGACCAACGATACTTGGGTATACGGCGGGGATGACGACACCTTGTTCCGGCTGGTCACGCTCGGCAGCGACGAATTGCAGAAAGCGGGCTATAGCCGCAAGGGCCGCGAAAACGTCGTGGGACCCATGCCTCCCTTCGGCACCATCATCAAGAACTCCGACGATCTTTGGAAAATACTGGCGTTCGTGCGCTCCAAGTACAACGGCGACCCCGGATACAAATACGGCGCTCCGCCGCCTCCCCCCGAACCGCAATAATATGTTGCATTGCAGATTGCGCCCCGCACGCAAAGGGGCCAACCTTTACGTGGGAGTTGGTCCTTGGCGTGGGAGCGCAGTTCTGTTGTCTTTTAGCAACAGATAAGGGTCGGCAAAGCAGGGACACGCAATAAGACGGGGGATGTCATGACGAACCTGAGTATCGCCACGAGCCATGCGTCGCGGATTCTTCACGTCGTCCAGAATGGGTTGCAACCAGCGGGCATCGAACCGCATGTCACTCGTTCCTGGTACCGATGTCTGCGCGAATATCGTATTGAACCTTCGGCTCCCCGGCAAAATACCGTTCTCAATTCCCAGTCGCTCAAGGAATTGCAGCAACGCATGGGTGAACTGCTGCCGGTGGCCCGCGCCGAAATGGAGAGCCTGTACGAGCAGATAGCGGGCTCGGGATTCGCTGTGATCCTGTCGGATACCCAAGGCGTCGTGCTCACCACCATCACCGATCCCGCTCTGCAGCGCGAATTCCGTCAGGCCGGCTTGTCGCTGGGCGCTCTGTGGGACGAACGCCACGAAGGCACCAACGGCATCGGTACCTGTCTTGCTGAAGGCGGCCCCGTCACCGTCCATCGGGAGGAGCATTTCCGCGGCTACAATCTGTCGCTGTCGTGCTCGGGAGCGCCCATCCTAGACCCGCACGGCTCGATTATCGCGGTGCTCGATGCCTCCACGGCGAATTCCAGCGACAGCCGCCTGATCCAGCGCCATACCATGGCGCTGGTCAACATGTCGGCACACCTCATTTCGCGGTGGAATTTCCTGAACGAGTTCAGCCAGTCTTGGATCCTGCGCTTTCACAGCCGGCCCGAATTCGTCGGCCTGCTGCACGAAGCCTTGGTCGCGATGGATGGGGCCGGCAACATCATGGCGGTTAACGAAAGCGCGCTGTTGCAGCTCGGCTGCTCGACGCGCAAGGCGCTCATCGGCGAGCCCATCGAGAAATTCTTCCAATTCGATTTCGCCACGCTCGAGCGGCGGGCGCAATTCGAACCCAGCACGATTTGGCCGGTGCGGGATTTGGCGCACGGTCGCCGTTTCTTTGCGATCGCCCGGGCACCGCTGCGCCCGGCGTCACGCACGCTGGAACTGGCCGCACCGAGCCCGGCTGCGACTACGCCTGAGGGCATTCGGCTCAGCCGCGGGCACCATCACGTGGGCGAGGATGCGCAGATGCGCAAGAACCTCACCTTCGGACGGCAGTTGTTCGCGAAGCAGGTGCCGATCCTCCTGCAAGGCGCCACCGGCACGGGCAAGGAAGCCTTTGCCAAAGCGCTGCATCACAGCGGGCTGTGGTGCGACAAGGCTTTTGTGACCGTTAATTGCGCCGCCATACCGGAGAGCCTGATCGAGAGCGAGCTGTTCGGCTACACGCGCGGTGCCTTCACCGGTGCGGTGAAAGAAGGCCGGGTCGGCAAGATTCTGCAATCCAACGGCGGCACGTTGTTCCTCGATGAAATCGGCGATATGCCGCTGATGCTGCAAACACGCCTGTTGCGCGTGATCGAGGAGCGCGAAGTCGTTCCTCTCGGCAGCGACCAAGCCATCCCGGTCACTTTGCATGTGATCAGCGCCACGCACCGCGACATTCGCCAAATGATCCAGGACGGTGAATTCCGTGAGGATCTGTACTACCGATTGAACGGCATCACGCTGCATCTGCCGCTGCTGCGCGATCGTGGCGACAAGGCCGATTTGATCCGCACCTTGCTGCAGGAAGAAAACGCCGATCAAGAGTCGATCGAGATTGCCGAAGACGCGTTCCAGAAGTTGTTGGATTATTCCTGGCCGGGGAATATTCGCCAGCTGCGCAATGCATTGCGGACCGCCTCGGCGCTGTGCCGCGACGGCATCATCCGGTTGTCGAACCTGCCGCAGGAGATTCTGCATACCGAAACGCGAGTCATGGCACCGCCGGCTGCCGCGGCGGGAAATTCCGACGGCGTTGCGGCGGCCATGAACCTGCCCTCGGCCGCGCTACGCGACGCTGAGTGCGCGGCGCTGCTGCGCGAGCTCGAAAGAATGCATTGGAATATCAGCCGCACGGCGCAGGCGTTGGGCATCAGCCGCAACACGCTGTACCGCAAGATTCACAAGCACAATATAGTGCTCGAGCAGTAGCGGGCGCTGCAATAGCGTACGGCGCCGGCTCCGCGGGATGTCCCGCGGCACCGGCGCCGCAACTTACTCGATATCCCGCGAAACTAGGACTTCAGAACCCCGGACAACTTGGCCGCGTGCGTTGCCAGTGCGTCCATCAACGGCGGGTTCAAGCAGTCGTAAGGCTCCAGCCCCAGTTCCTTCAGCCGGGCGCGCACCGCGCCCATATTGGCCGGATCCTCACCCGATTCGATGATGGAGGACACGAAGGCCGCAAATCCCGGCGCCGCCCATCCCGACTCCGTCGACAATTCGGGATGCACGAAATCGAGGCCGAAAAACGCGTGCTTGCCGTTCTCGATGCGGCCGAACATATGCGTGCCGCACACCTTGCAGGCATGACGCTGAATGGTGGCCGACGGATCAACGATCGCGAGCTTGTCGCCGTTCTGAGTGACCTTCACCTTGTCCTTCGACACCACCGCTACAACCGAGAATTTCGCGCCTTTGGGCTTCCAGCACTTGGTGCAGCCGCAGGCGTGGTTGTGCGCAATCTGCGCACCAATCGCCACCTTGACCGGCCGGTCAGTGCACTTGCAGGTCAGGGTGCCCCCCGCGAAGTCCTTCGATCCCTGCTTGACACCGTTGTCGACCGACGGATGAATTGAAACTGCCATGATTCTTCCTCCCAATAGTTACCACAATCCGTTCAGTACTTGATCACCGAACGGATAACCTTACCCGCATGCATCATCTCGAAGGCGTCATTGATCTTATCCAACGGCAGCACTTCGCTGATCATTTCGTCAATCTTGATCTCGCCGCCGAGGTACCGATCCACATAGCCCGGCAATTGCGAACGGCCCTTCACGCCGCCGAAGGCCGAGCCGCGCCATACGCGGCCGGTGACCAACTGGAACGGACGGGTCGAGATTTCCTGGCCCGCTCCGGCGACCCCGATGATAACCGATTCGCCCCATCCCTTGTGACAACACTCCAGAGCGAAGCGCATCACGTGAACGTTGCCGATGCATTCGAAAGAATAGTCGACGCCGCCGTTGGTGAGGTCGACGATGACTTGCTGAATAGGCTTGTCGTAGTCCTTCGGATTGACATAGTCCGTTGCACCCAAGGACTTGGCCATGGTCCATTTGCTCGGGTTGAGGTCTACGGCAATAATGCGCGAGGCTTTCGCCATCACCGCGCCTTGCACCACCGACAGGCCGATGCCGCCGAGGCCAAACACCGCAACCGTCGAACCCGGAGTCACTTTCGCCGTATTCAGCACCGCCCCGATACCGGTGGTGATGCCGCAGCCTAAGAGGCAAACCTTGTCGAGGGGCGCCTTCGGGTTGATCTTCGCCACCGAAATTTCCGGCAGCACGGTGTACTCCGAAAAAGTGCTGGTACCCATGTAGTGCAGCACCGGCTTGCCCTTGAACGAGAAGCGCGAAGTGCCATCCGGCATAACGCCCTTGCCCTGCGTTATGCGGATGCGCTGGCACAGGTTGGTCTTGCCGGACAGGCAGTACTCACAGGTTCCGCATTCGGGGGTATACAGCGGAATGACGTGATCGCCGGCCTTGACGCTGGTAACTCCAGTTCCGACTTCTTCGACGACACCGCCGCCTTCGTGTCCCAAAATTACCGGGAACAGTCCCTCCGGATCGGCGCCCGAGAGCGTAAAGGCATCGGTATGGCATACGCCGGTGGCGATGATGCGCACCAACACCTCGCCGGCTTTCGGGCCGGCCAGATCGATTTCTTCGATGCTCAGCGGTTTATCGGCTTCGAAGGCAACAGCCGCTCGGGTCTTCATTGATCGGAACTCCTAATTCGGGCTCGCCTCTGCGGCGCGCCGTGTGTTCACCGACAAGCAGCAAGCGTGCCAGCCTAAGTGCACGCGCACATAATGCTGTTCGATCAACTACTTGCGGCGCTGGACATAACGCGGGGCGACGCCCGCCGTGCTGGGTGTTACTGATCCGCCACAGTTTGTGCTTCAAAAATGTAGCAGCCGCGCCTGTATCTAATCCAACACAGAGTGCGACAAATCTGATGCTCAAACGTGACACTGATGTACCGGCAGGCGCCGTGCGCGCGATTCATCATTTGCTCTAAAACCACAGATGGGCGCGTACGCAACAAATGCAAGGGGCGCACCGTTGAGCGCGCGTTAAATGCTCGGTTTGCGGCTGGTTTCCCGGTCCTTGGCGCGCAGCAGCAATTCCAAAGAACATTTCCCCAGCACTTGCGACTCACCCCAGGTTGCTTCATTGGTACGCCTCTTGCAGTCGTCAAGGGAAGCTTCCCCGGCGCCCGGTGGCTTGGCGGCCAAGGGAAAAGCTGCGGTTGGTTGCGGCGACAGCGTTGCGGCCTTCAACGTCACGACAAAGAGCTCGAAACGGAGGGAGTTTTCATGAATAAGCGTACCAAGCTTGTTATCGCAGCCAGCGCCGCGATTTGGATGGTTCCGATGACCCGCGCAGTCGCGGGAATCGATGTCGCCGCCGGCGACTGGAAGATTGATTTTTCCGGCAATGTGAATGGGTTCTATGTGGGGACCCGCTGCGAAACACCGTCTACGACCACGGCCGTCACCGGCGGTCTCGCTTGCGTGGGGAGCGACCATTCGACCTCGATCCGCAATGGATTGCTGCCGGCGGCGCTGGTTTTCAGCGCGACCACGCGCCAATCCGATTTGGACATCGACGTGACCATCGGATTCTATCCGGGCATCAACAGCGATCTCGGAGGCGGTTCTGTCAACGGGTCGGGAAATCCGTCCGCATTGCAATCGCCCGGCATCGATGCGCGCCAGGTGTATTTCACCTTCGGCGACGCGAGTTGGGGCACGGTGAAAATCGGCCGCGACATCGGCTTGTTCGGCAAGGATGCCATCCTCGACGACATGACGCTGCTCGGCGTGGGAACCGCTCTGGGCAACCCGGCACCCAGCAATACGAGTCTCGGCCGCATCGGCATCGGCTACATCTATACGGATTGGGAACCGCAGATCACGTACACCACTCCTAACTTCAGCGGCTTCACCGGATCGTTCGGCGTCTTTCAACCGTTGAATGACGGGACCTACGATTCGCATAACGCGCCGCAGATCCAGGCGGGTCTTGCCTATGCGTGGGGAGATCCGAAAACGGATCCGGTCACCGGCAAGGTTTGGTTCGATTTGGTCAGCCAGAAGCTGAAGCTCAGTTCCGGCGCCGTGCTGCTCCCGGGTCAGGCCACGAGCTACACCGGCACTGAGGTCGACGGCGGCGTCAAGGTGGGTGTCGCGGGCTTCGAGGGCGTGTTGTACGGGTATACCGGCAAGGGCGTGGGCACCACCGGTTTGTACATATTGTCGACGTCGGCATTGGGCGACACGCGCAAATCCGACGGTGGCTACGTGCAGGCAACCTATAAGCTCGACAAACTGAAAATCGGGCTCAGCTACGGCATCTCCGACCTCAAGCTGGCCGACGATGAGCGACCCTTTGAATCGAGCAGCACACTGCTCAAGAGCAACA